>CALCTH010000070.1 GCA_937893795.1 uncultured Myxococcales bacterium
AGCTCGCGCCGCCAGCGGCAGCCGCGGCCCGGGGCGCCGACCCCTGCGACGTCTCGGCGCCGCCGCGCACGCAGGCGTCGACGAGCGCCACGGCCAGCGTCGCGAGCGCTGCCAAGGCCACCCGGAGCAGCCGCCGCGCCTTCGACGTCTCGATGCGTTTCCCAGGGCGTGAAGCCCGCCTACCCGGTTCCTTCCGCATGTGCGTCACCTCCGGGTCACGGCTCTTCAAAGGGCGTGCCTCTGCCGAACGCGCCGGAATCACGAGCGATCCGAGTGCCGCGCGGCGTCGAGCGTCCTCCTTCGCCCGCGGGAGCGTGTCTCGCGTTGGACGGCTCGCCCTCGCGCGCCCCGTCGGCGGCCTCGGGCGCCCCCGCTCTCGGGCTTATGGGGCCGAGACCTGCGCGCACGGCTGCGTCACCCGACGCGGCCGAGGTAGCGCCCGTGCGTGCGTGCGTTGCGGTGTCCGGGGCTTCTCGTCCTTCTCTGCTTCCTCGCGACGGCAGCCGCCGGCGCCCCGGTGTCCTTTGCCTCGAGCACTTCCGGAGCGCCCGGGATGGGCCGAAAGCCCGACGCGCCCGCTTCCGCCGCCATGCGCAGCGCCCGGCCATCGCCGCGGCGCTGGCGCATCGTGGCCCTCGGAGACCTGAACGGACCGGCCGGCTCCACCCGCTACGCGCCGCTCGTCCACCGGGCGGTCGAGCGGCTGACCGGGCGCCTGCGTCCCGACCTCGTCATCAGCACCGGCGATCTGGTAGCCGGCCAACGGCACCGGCTGCCCTACGGCGCGATGTGGCGCGCCTTCCATCGCCTCATGACGGACCCACTGGGCCGGGCGGGCGTCGCCTTCGCGCCGGCCCCCGGGAACCACGACGCCTCGGCCTACGAGCACTACGAACGGGAGCGCGCGATCTACGGCGAGGCCTTCGCCGCCCGGCGACCGGCGCTCGCGATGGTGGACGACAGCGCGTTTCCCTACCGCTATGCCTACCGTCTGGGCCCTGCGCTGCTGGTGGCCCTCGACGCCACCATCGTGGCGCCCCTCGATGGGGCGCAGCGCCGCTGGCTCGCTGCCCTGCTCGAGGAGAGCGACGCTCCCGTGACGATCGTGTACGCCCACGTTCCGCTGCGCCCCTTCACCGCCGGAAGGCGGCGCGAGGTGATGCGCGACCCGGCGCTGGAGGCGCTGCTCGCGCGGCAGGGCGTCGACCTCTTCGTGAGCGGGCACCACCACGGCTACTACCCGGGGCGAGCCGGCAGCGTGCGCTACGTGAGCGTGCCCTGCCTCGGCACCGGGGCGCGCCCGCTCCTCGGCCAGCGCGAGCGGAGCGCCCGCGGCCTCGTGGTGCTCGAGATCGAGGGCGAGCGCGTGACGCGCGTGGACGGGCTGACCGGCGAGGACCTGGACATGGTCGTCCCGCGGGAGTCGCTGCCACCGCAGGTGGGCACGCTTCGGCGCGACGACTTGCCGGAGGCCGGCGCGCCCCTGGCCGAGGGACCGCAGGGCGAGGGCGACGCATGAGCGCGCTCTTTCCACGGCTCGCCTTCGCCGACGACCGAACGGCGCTCGTCGTCGACGGCCCCTCGGGCCGCGACGTGCTGAGCTACGCCGAGCTGGCGGGCCGGGCCGCCGCGCACGCATCCTGGCTCAGCGCCGAGGGGGTGAAGCCCGGGGACCGCGTGGGCGTCTGGGCCCAGCCGCACGTGGGAACGGCCGTCGCGCTCGCCGGCAACGCACTCGCCGGGGTGACCAGCGTGCCCCTCGACCCGAGGCTCGGGGCCAAGGAGCTCGCCCACGTCCTCGACGACGCTGCCCCCGCGCGGCTCGTCGCCGCGGATGCCACCGCGGCCGCCGGTGCACCGACGGAGCGGCCCACGGAGCCGGTCACCACGCGAACCGATACGGCGCCCCGGGAGGCGAGGGCGGCGGACGACGCGCCGCTGCTCGTGCTCTACACCTCGGGGACGACGGGCGCCCCCAAGGGCGCCGTGCTTACGGCCGCGGGCGTCGGAGCCAACCTCGATGCCCTCGGCCGGGCGTGGGAGTGGACCGACGACGACGCCATCGTGCATGCGCTGCCGCTCTTTCACGTGCATGGGCTCGTGCTCGGGCTCTTTGGGAGCCTCCGCATCGGCGGAGCGCTTCACCACCTGGCGCGCTTCGACGCCGCCCTCGTCGCGGCGGCGCTGGAAGACGAGAGCGCAGGCGGCGCGCGCGTGCTCTTCGCCGTCCCCACCATGCATCACCGGCTGGCGGACGCCGCCGAGGCGGACCCGGCGGTGGCCCGGGGTCTTCGCGCAGCGCGTCTCCTCGTGAGCGGGTCGGCGGGCCTCTCGCTGCGGGAGCATCGTCGAATCGCGGCGCTGACGGAGCGCGGGGTGCACGAGCGCTACGGGCTCACCGAAACCCTCATCAACTGCGCCGTCCCCGCGCGCGCGGCGCCGAAGCCCGGCACCGTCGGGCCGCCCCTCGACAGCGTGGAGCTCCGCCTCGTCGACGAGGGTGGCGCTCCCCTGGCCGCGGACGACACATCGACGCTCGGCGAGGTGCTCGTGCGCGGCCCCTCGCTCTTCGCAGGCTACCTGAACCGTCCCGACGCGACGGCCGCCGCCTACGATGCCGAAGGCTGGTTTCGCACGGGGGACCTCGGGACGTGGGACGCGGAGGGCGCCGTCCGCTTGGCCGGGCGTCGAAGCGTCGACCTGATCAAGACCGGCGGCTACAAGGTCGGTGCCGGCGAGGTCGAGGCGAGCCTGCTGGAGGTGCCGGGCGTCGCGGAGTGCGCCGTCGTGGGCCGGGACGATGCGGACCTCGGCCAGCGCATCGTGGCGTATGTGGTCGCGCGGCCCGGTGCAGAGCTCGCCGAGGACACGCTCATCGACCACGTGGCCGGCGAGCTCACGCCCCACAAGCGGCCGCGCGAGGTCCGCTTCGTCGACACCTTGCCGCGGAACGCGATGGGCAAAGTGCAAAAGAAGCGCCTGACCTGAGCCGCGTCCGAGAGGTCTCGCTCATTTCCGTTGGAGCCGACGCCGCGTCTCGAGCGCCGCGTCACCGGCGAAGTGCGGTCCGGGCGGGCCGACGCCCTGGCAGGCCGGGCAGTAGTAGGTCGAGCGCCCGTCGTCGCCCTGGCGGCGCATGCGCAGAGAACCACCGCAGACGCGGCAGGCCTCGCCCGCGCGCCCGTAGACCCAGAGGCGCCCTTCCCAGCGCTTGCGCGTGGTGCGCGCAAAGCCGACGAGGTTCCGCTGCATGAGCTCGCGGGCCGTGGAGAGCACCCCGAGGAGCGCGTCGTCGCCGACGGAGCTCACGGCCGCGAAGGGGTCGAGGCGCGCGAGGAAGAGCACCTCGCTCTTGTAGACGTTGCCAATGCCCGCCACGACGTGCTGGCGCATCAGCGCGACGCCCAGCGGCAGCTCGTTCGCGCGCCGGAGCCGCGGCAGCACGTCCTCGAGGCGGACCGCCTCGTCGAGCAGGTCGGGGCCGAGCTGGCGCAGCAGCGGGGAGGCGCGCTCGCTCTTGAGGAGCCGCGCGACGGGGAGGTCGAAAGCGACGGCGCGCCAGGGCTCCGTGGTGATCACGACGTCGGCGCGGCGGCGCGGCTTCCGCCAGCGATCCCCCTCGCGGTAGATGTGCCACGAGCCGCTCATGAGAAGGTGCGAGTGGAGGACCCGCCCGTCGTCGAGCTCCATGAGCAGGTTCTTGCCGCGCGGCCGCACGCGCTCGACGCGGCGGCCGACGAGGCGCGCACCCTGGAGCTGAGGGAGCCGCGTCGCGAAGGCCTCGATGGTCTTCCCGCCGAGCGCGCGGTGAAGCGTCCGCGCCGCACGGAAGATGGTGTCGCCCTCGGGCACTCCCGAGGATGTGCCCCCGGCCGGCGGCGTGGACAAGCGGCGGACGCGACGCGCAGCTCAGGCGGCCGCTTCGCCAGTGACCAAGCCGTGCAGGCGCTGTGCGCCAGCGCGGGTGAGCGGCTTGACCACGTACTCCGCGACGATCGCGTGGGCCTCGGCCCGCGCACGCTCCGCCGGGTCGTCCGACGACGTCAGCATGACCACCGGGGGAAGACCCTGTGCCTCGCCCTCGGCCTGAAGCGCGGTGAGCACCTCGAAGCCGTCCATGACGGGCATGTTGAGGTCGAGGATGACGAGCCCGAGCTGCACGTCGCGGTCGGCGAAAGCAGAGAGCGCCTCCCAGCCGTCGCGAACGCGGCGCACCTGGGAAAAGCAGCCGGAGCGGCGCAATGCCTCCGTGGCGAGAAGTGCGTCATCGTCGTCGTCCTCGACCAAGAGGACGACACCGTCGAAGGGAGTGACCATGGGGCTCTACGCGGCGTCCGCGGTTCCCTGATTACGGACGCGACCTCTAGCCGCTGAACCCCCGCTTCGAGTGGGGTGGGCTCCCCGGCCCCCTCGGGCTCTCACCTCAGCCATCGCCCGAGCGGAGCGGTCCGCGGCGCCAGCGCTCGGCCTTGGCGCGCGTGCGCGGGTCGTCGCCGACGCGGCGAAAGAGGCCGCGCCCGGAGGGCGTGAAGCCCGCGGCCTCGAGATAAGGAGCGAACTCGCTCGCGGGCGCAGGGTCGTCGTCGATGCGCGCGATGAGCACACCCATGCCGCCACGGCGGCCCGGGGTGCGCCCTTCGCCGCGGGCCAGGGCACCGGCCAGCGCCTCGCCATGCCGGCTTCGTTCGGGCTCGGCCTCGGGCAGGAAGGTGGTCAGGCGCTCACCGGTGCGTCCGACGTAGCCGACCAGCGCCCCGTCCTGCAGCACGACGAGCGCCCCCGCCGCGCGCTGCGGACGGCCCGCACCCTCGGCCGAGGACGGCCAGGGAAGCGCCGCTCCCCAGGGGCTCGCGGGATCCGTGGCGGCCAGCACGCGCGCGACGGCCTCCTCCGGCGGCGCGCCATCCCGGTGACCGCGCAGCCGATCCTCGCAGCCTGGCAGCGCGAACTGGGTGGACCCGAGGCCCGCCACGAAGTAGCCGCGGCGCACCCGGCCCGCCTCCTCCATCGCCTTGAGCACGGGGTAGACGGTGCTGAACCCTCCGCTCAGCCCCTCGGCCTTGCAGGCCTCGCGGGTGAGCACGCCGTAGCGTTCGAGGAGCTGCGTCGTGAGCGCCTCCAGGCGCTCCGTGGGCGTCGCCGTTCCCGCCGCCGGGAGGAGCGACCAGCGGCCCTCGCTGCCCGGCGGTCCTCGACGCGCCCGGGCGGCGCCGAGACCCCGGCGAGCGTGACGCCCGCCGCGGGCGCGCTGCACCCCGGCGCGGAGGCTGCGGAGCGGGCGGAGCGAGTCGTTGGTCACCTCGCCGTTCCAGACGAGGTCCCAGAGGGCCTCGAAGACCTCGCTCGAGAGGCGGCCGGTGTGCGCGACCAGATCGCGGAAGAAGAGCGCCCCGCCCGCGGAGAGCGCCTCGCGAATCGCCTCGGCGAGCGGGTCCTCGAGCGGCTCGACGCTCGGCGCCAGGAGCGGGTAGTGCTCGGCGAGGTAGAGCGCGACGCGCCCGTCCTTGCTGCCGAGGCTGGAGACCCCGCGCCAGAGCACCTCGCCGGAGCCGCAGAGCTCGTCGAGGTCGCGATGATCGAAGGTGCGGAGCCGCGCCGGGAGGATTTGCGCCTCGAGGGCCGACGCCGGGAGCGCCGCGCCCTGCAGCTGGAAGACGGTTTGCGCGAGCGCGTCGAGGCCGCCGCGGCCGCCCTCGTCCCCTGCGCCCTGCCACGCGAGCTGGAAGCGGGCGAAGACCTCGGGCTCGACGGGCTCGACCTCGGCGCGAAGCTTGGCGAGGCTCCGCCGCTTGAGCTGACGCAGCACGCCGACGTCGACCCATTCGCGGCCGCCGCGCCGACCGGCGGCATGGAGCAGCTCGGTCGGGAGTAGTTCCCCCTCCGTGACGCGGCCGTCCGCTTCGAGGCGGCGGAGCGTGGCCAGCACCGGGGCGATGCCCAGCCCGAAGCGCGCCGCGGCCTCCTCGGCGGTGAAGGGGCCGTGGGTCCGCGCGTAGCGACCGAGCAGGTCGCCGAGCGGGTCCTTCACCGGGTCGAGCAGCGCCTGGGGCACGCCCATGGGCGGGACGATGCCGAGCGCGTCCCGATAGCGCGCGACGTCCTCGACGGCGATGAAGCGCGCCTCGCCGCCGACGGTGCAGGGGACGATGCGCCGGGCGCTGCCGAGCGCCTCGAGGAACGCGTCGAGCGCCTCCGGCGTTTCGCAGCGCGCGCGGATCTCCTCGGCGCGCTGGTCGCCGAGGCCGAGGAGCAGATCATGGACCGCGTCGGCGTGCTTCAGGAGCACGCGCCCGTCGCGGCGCTGAAGCCGCGCCACGACCTCGCGCACGGCGTCCGCGTCGAGCAGCTCGCGGAGCTCGGGCGCGCCGAGCAGCTCGCGGAGCTGGGCGTGGTCGAGGCTCAGCGCCTGGGCCCGCCGCTCGGCCAGCGGCGCGTCGCCCTCGTACATGAAGTTGGCGACGTAGTTGAAGAGGAGCGCGCTCGCGAAGGGCGAGGGCGAGCGCGTCTCGACGGCCGCGACCTTCACCTTCCGGTCGCGAATCTGCGTCAGGAGCTGCACCAGGCCGGGCACGTCGAAGACGTCCTTCAGGCATTCGCGGTACGTCTCGAGCAGCATCGGAAAGTCGCTGAACCCCGCGGCGACGCCGAGCAGACTCGCGCTCTTTCGCCGCTGGGCCCAGAGCGGCATGCGCTGGCCCGGGCGCTTACGCGGCAAGAGCAGCGCGCGCCCGGCGTTCTCACGGAAGCGCGCCGCGAAGAGCGCCGTCTCGCCCACGCGGCCGGTGATGCGCCGCTCGACCTCGCCGGGGTCCGGGAAGAAGAGGCTCTCGTCCGGGGGCTCGTCGAGCTCCGGGAGGCGGAAGACCATGCCGTCGTCGGACCACATGGTGTCCGCGTCGAGGCCCTTCTCCTCGAGGAGCATGGCCTGCACGGCGGTGACCCAGGGCGCGTGCACGCGCGCGCCGAAGGGCGAGAGCAGCGTGACGCACCAGTCGCCGACCTCGTCGACGAAGCGCTCGAGCACGATCTGCCGGTCCGTCGGGAGCTTGCCCGTCGCCTCGGCCTGGTCGCCGAGGTAGGCGACGAGGTTCCGCGCGGCGCGCTCGTCGAGGCCGTGGTGGGCCACGAGGGTCGCCTCGGCGTCCTCGTCGCTCTTCGCGTGGAGCGTGCGCGTGAGCTCGCCGATGGCGCGGCCGAACTCGAGGGGACGCCCGGGACGGTCGCCGTGCCAGAAGGGCATCTTGCCCGGCTCGCCGGGCGCCGGCGTGACGAGCACGCGGTCCTGGGTGATCTCCTCGATGCGCCAGGAGGTGGCGCCGAGGAGGAAGACGTCGCCCTCACGGGACTCGAAGACCATCTCCTCGTCGAGCTCGCCCACGCGCACCGTGCGCTCGTCCGTCGCGAGAAAGACGCCGTAGGTTCCGCGGTCCGGGATGGTGCCGGCGTTGGCGATGGCGAGCATGCGGGCGCCGCGGCGGGGCGTGAGCGTGCCCGCGAGCCGGTCCCAGGTGAGCCGCGGGCGCAGCTCGGCGAACTGCTCGGAGGGGTAGCGGCCGCTGAGCATGTCGAGGACGCCCTCGAAGGAGCGGCGCGGGAGCTCGACGTAGGGCGCCGCGCCGCGAACGAGGGCGTAGAGCCCAGCGACGGAGGTCGTGGGCTCGGCGTCCCCGGTGCTCTGCGAGGCGGCCGCGAGCGTCTCGGCGGCCACGCAGGTGGCCACGCACTGCTGCGCGAGCACGTCGAGGGGGTTCCGCGGATAGTGCGTCGCCTCGACGTGGCCCTCGCGCACGTGGCGCGTGACGGCGGCGCAGGCGAGAAGATCGCCGCGGTACTTCGGGAAGATGATGCCGTGGCTCGTGGCGCCGACCTGGTGGCCCGCACGGCCGATGCGCTGGATGCCGCTCGCGACGCTGAGCGGCGCCTCGATCTGGATGACGAGGTCCACGGCGCCGACGTCGATGCCGAGCTCGAGGGAGCTCGTGGCGATGATGGCCGGGAGGAGCCCGCGCTTGAGCCGGTCCTCGATGGAGGCGCGCGTGTCCTTGGCGAGGGATCCGTGGTGCGCCAGCGCCAGCTCTTCGCCGGCGAGCTCGTTCACGGCGCCGGCGAGGCGCTCGGCCAGGCGCCGGCTGTTGACGAAGATCATCGTCGAGCGGTGGTCCCGGATGAGCCGGACCAGCCGCGGGTGGATCATGGGCCAGATGGACTTGGTGGTCGGCGGCGCCGTCGCGGGGCCCGGCTGGAGCGGTGGGAGGTCGCCGGGGAGGGAGAAGTCGTCCTCGAAGTCGTCGAAGTCGTCGCCTTCGTCGGGGTCGGGGTCGGGGCCCGGTTCGGCTTCGGAAACGGAGTCGGAGTCGGAGTCGGAAACGGAGTCGACCGGGGCCATCTGATCCAACCGCGCCATGTCCTCGACCGGGACCTCCACCTTGATGTCGAAGTCCTTTTTCGCGCCGGCGTCGACGATGGTGACCGGGCGCGGGACCGGGGCGGCGGCTTCGTCCGGGAGCACCGCGTAGCCGCCGAGGAAACGGGCGACCTCGTCGAGCGGGCGCTGGGTGGCGCTGAGGCCGATGCGCTGGAGCGGAGGCGGGGCGCCGCCGTGGCGACGGGCGCGGAGGGCCTCGAGGCGCTCCAGGCTGACCGAGAGGTGCGCGCCGCGTTTGGTGGGGACGAGCGCGTGGATCTCGTCGAGGATGACCGTGTCGACGGTGGCGAGGATGCGCGCGGCCCGACTCGTGAGCATCAGGTAGAGCGACTCGGGCGTGGTGATGAGCACGTCCGGCGGATGGCGGACGAGGCGCTGGCGCTCGCGCTGGGGCGTGTCGCCGCTTCGGATGCCGACGCTCGGGTCGTGAAAGCGCGCCCCGGCCCGCTCGGCGATGGCGCGGATGCCCGCGAGGGGCGCGCGCAGGTTCCGCTCGACGTCGACGCCGAGGGCCTTGAGCGGCGTGATGTAGAGCACCCGCGCGCCGCGGTCCCAGCGCTCGGCCTCGCCCTTCTTGCGCCGGCGCTTCGGCGGGGGCGGGGCCTCGCGGAACATGAGCCGATCGAGGGCGACGAGGAACGCCGCGAGCGTCTTGCCCGAGCCCGTGGGGGCCAGCAGGAGCGTGGAGTCGCCGGCGGCGATGGAGGGCCAGCCCTTCGCCTGCGCCGAGGTGGGCGCGGGGAAGCTGGTCTCGAACCAGCGCCGCGTGCACGGGTGCGCGAAGCCAAGCGCCCCCGCGCTTGCCTTCGCGCTGCCCTTGCCCGAGCCGGCATTCGTACTGCGCCTGGCCGCCATCGCCAGAGCTTGATGTGGGGGTGAGACGCCCGCCGTGCCAGCCGCCGCCCCTTGCCGTTCGGGCGCCGCCAAGGCATCACCTCGCTCGATGGGACTTCGCGACGTACTCGAGGACGACGCCCGCAAGGGTGCCGTGGTGGCCGACTGCCTTCAGCTGATCAGCGCCGAGGTCGGCGACAAGAAGGGCATGGGCGGCATGGCCATCAAGGCCGGCTACAAGACGGTCAACGGCATCAAGCCCGGCTTCATCGAGGGCGTGGTGCACGTGCTCCTGCCGGAGTTTGCCGCGGCCGTCGACCCCATCGTGGAGGAAGGCCAGGCCAAGGGCGTGAGCGTCGCGGACCAGCTCAACGCGGAGAAGAGCCGCGTTGCGGACGCGCTCCTCGCCGTGACGGACCGAAAGGCCGAGACGGCGAAGACCAAGATCGCCAAGTCGACCTACCAGCGCCTCCGCGGCACGGCGAAGAAGCACGTCGAGGCCGCCGTACCGCGGCTGGCGGCGCTGGTCGCGAAACACGTCGGCTGAGCCCGGCGGGCTACTCGCGCTCGCAGCGGCCGGCGGACCAGGGAAAGACGTCCACACGCCCGTCGGGGCGGCGAACGGCGTAGGCGTCCCCGTGCAGCCCGTCGCCCACGACGTCGACGAGCGGACCGCCGTGCACGACACGCACGTCGTCCACCCGCGGGCCGACGGGGGGCTGCGTTCGGGACTCCACCCACATGAAGCCGCGCGCACTGACCCAGAAGGCCTGCGTCGCGACGACGGGCGCCTCCTCGAAGGGAGCGGCCAGTGGGAAGGCGAGGCTCGGAGGCGCACCGTCGAGACGCTCTCCCAGGAAGCCGAAGGCGTCCTCGCCGACGAGGAGCGGGGTCGTCGAGCAGCCCGGCGACGCGCGGGGAACCAGGCGCCGCAGGCCGGGCACCTCGGCGCCCACCTCGACCGGTGCCCCGGGGACGCTCCGCGAGACGGTCTCTCCCCTTCGTGTGAAGAGCTCCTCGAAGGGATAGGCCACGACGAAGTCATCGGCCGCGCCCTCCGGGAGCGGGAGCCGCGCGCTTTCCCTCAGCGTCGACAGGTCGAATAGCACGACCTCCCGGCTATCCGGGTCGAAGAGCGCCGCGGCCCCGACGACGAAACGCGCGGACGGGCTCACGTCGAGGGGAACGCGCCGGGAGGGCGTCGCATCCTCGCGTGCGAAGGCCTCGAGTATGCGGCCCTCGGCCGTATCGACGAGCACGACGGTCGAGAACACGTCGTAGCCCAGGTACACGGCGTCGAGGCCCCGGCCCGAGAGCGGCAGCCGCTCGCCCTCGGTCGAGAGCACGGTGCTGGCGGTCACGACCGTGAACACGCCGCGGACCCCGGGTCGACCGAAGCCGACGAAGTCCTCGATGCCCTCGAGGAGCGGCTGGCGGGTGGTGGTCGCGAGCGTCGCCACGGCCTCGCGGAGTCGGCCTTCCACCACGAAACGCGCCGTCACCTCGAGGGGGCCCGCGCCCACGCGCATCGACAGCCCCGCCACCGTCGGGTTTCCCTCCCCGACGGCGGTGGCGCGCCACGTGGTCCCCACGTCGTAGCCGGTCGCCGGGCCGGCCTGGGTGACCCGAAAGCAGGCCTCCGGCGCCTGAACGGCGAAGCCGGTCCCGGCGAGGTTGGTAGGTCCGCACGGGGGCGAGGGAGTGAGCTCTCGCTCTGACCACCCCGCGATGGGATGCGCCCAGAGGGCCGGGTCTTCGCAGGGCCCGAGCACCTCGAGCGAAGCGTCCGGCGCCGCATCCCGGGAGGGGGCGGCCCTGGCGTCGAGGCCTGCGTCCTCTGCGACGCCCGTCGGGGTCGAGCGCGCACAGGCCGCCAGGAGCACAACCGATAGAACGAGCCGCACGCCCGGGACCGTAGCGTGAAACCCAACGGCGTGGCGGCTCGTTGCCGGACCCGGCCAGGCTCGGCACGCTGACGCGGTGACGACGCTCGACGCGCTGGCGGGGACCATGGTGCTCGGAGCCCTCCTCGAGCGCCTGCGCGAAGCCTCCGGAAGCTACGCCCTGGTCGCTCACTGGACGCAGGGCGAGTTTCACCACGACGTGGTGCTCCGCCTGGACGACCCGCCGGAGGGCCTCGCGCCGGTGCTGGTCGTCGCGACGAACTGCAACGGCGGCATCAAGGAGGTGCTCGCCTTCCCCGAGGTGCCGACGCGCGGCGCGCTCTGGAAGCACCGCTGCCCGGGCAACCCGGAGTTCGCGGGGGTGCTCCCGCCCGTGCTCGGCCAGGCGCGCACCGTGCACTGGTTCGACCCCTGCGAGCTGCTGAGGCCCGACGCGCGAAGCGAGCTGCGACCCGAGCATCGACGGCGGCAGCGCGGGGGCGGTTGGGAGCCCATCGCCTGAGCCCGCGTTTCGATCGAATATGTCTACTTCGGGTGGAAGCGGCGGAGCTTCCGGTAGAGCGTGGCTGGGCTGATGCCGAGAGCCTTCGCGGCGGCGGCACGGTGACCTTCATGGGCGTCGAGCACGCGCTCCACGTGGGCGCGTTCGACTTCTTCGAGCGTGGCGAAGGTCCCGGGCGCGGTCGCGGCCGCGCGCCTCGGCACGGCGGTGCCACGAAGCTCCTCGGGGAGGTCCGTTTCCTCGAGCGTGCCGTGCTCGGCGACGACGGCGGCGCGAAGAATCGCGTTTTGCAGCTCGCGCACGTTGCCGGGCCAGCCGTAGGCGAGGAGCCGGTTGGCGGCGGCCGGGGCGATGTCGTGGAGGCGCTTCCGGGTGCGCTCACGGGCGAGGCCCAGGAAGTGGCGCGCGAGCGGAAGGATGTCGTCCTTGCGCTCGCGAAGCGGCGCGACGCGAATGCGGACGACGGCGAGCCGGTAGAAGAGGTCGTCCCGGAAACGGCCGGCGGCGATGGCCGCTTCGAGGTCGCGGTTGGTGGCGGCGACGATGCGCGCGTCGATGGAGCGCGCGACGTTCTCGCCAAGACGGCGAACCTCGCCCTCCTGGAGCACGCGGAGCAGCTTCACCTGCACGTCCAGGGGGAGCTCGCCCATCTCGTCGAGGAAGAGCGTGCCTCCGCTGGCGGCTTCGAAGAGGCCGACGCGGTCCCGGTCCGCGCCGGTGAAGGCGCCGCGTTTGTGGCCGAAGAGCTCGGACTCGAGGAGCGTGCCGGCGATGGCGCCGGCGTTGACGGGTACGAAAGGTCCGGCGGCGCGGGGCGACTCGTCGTGCACGACGCGGGCGAGGCGCTCCTTGCCGGCGCCGCTCTCGCCCTCGATGAGCACGGGGACGTCGACGGCGGCGGCCTGGCGGGCAAGGCCGAGGGCCCGCTTCATGGGCTCGCTGAAGGCGATGCAGCCGCTCGGGTCGGTGTCGGGCACGGCGCGGGCGAGGGCTCGGCGCGAGCGTTCGAGCTTCGCCTCGGTGCTCCGCAGCGCTTCGGCCGCGAAGTCGAGCACGTGGTCGAGGTGGCGGTGGTTGAGCGCGTCCGCGAGGTGCGCCGCCTCGGGCCCCCATTCGCTCGCGCGGCGGGCGACCATGCGGCAGACGGCATCGCCCTTGCCCACGCAGCGGCTCTCCAGGCAAAAGACGGGGTCGTCGCGGCTGCCGAAGGCGCGGCTCAGGTACCCCGAGGCGAAGCCGCAGAGCGTCCAGCAGACGGGCTCGGTCGAGCGACCGAGGAGCTGGAGGTGCTGCTCGGCTTCGTAGGAGTCTGGCCACAGCGCCTCGGCGAGGGCGAGCGGGTCGCGGTCCTCGGGCGGGACGGGACGGAAATCGACCTGGCCTTGGAGTCGGTGAAAGCGCCCACCGGCGCGACGCCAGTCCTGAGGGTCCGTGAAGGGCAGCTCCCGGTTCGCCCCGGCCGTATGCCAGCCGTGGGCAAAGCCCATGCGGGTCAGGATCGCGCGGGCCGCACCAAAGCCGAGCAGGTCCACCAGCTCGTGCCGCAACGTCCCGAGCGCATCCGCATCCACGATGAGCGCCCGCCGGTCGGCGAAGCGGATGACGCCTCCGTCGGGCGGGAACTTGAGCAAGTCGGAGAGCCGGAGGTCGTCGAGGCGCATGGACTCTCACCTACTCTCACTTTGAGAGCAGCGCGACTCTCATTTTGAGAGTCGTCCACCCCCCCTCCGATACCCACCCCCAATAATCCCAAACACTTAGGCGCCAGAGCCGTCGCAGGTTGAGATCTGGCATGGGCATCGCAATGGATGAGGGTGCGCGGTCGACACCCCGCGCAGGAGGACCCCACGATGATGACCATCCGCCGTTCGAACGAGCGCGGCGACGCGAACCACGGCTGGCTGCGCTCCAAGCACACCTTCAGTTTCGCGAACTACTACGACCCGCGGCACATGGGCTTCCGCAGCCTGCGCGTGATCAACGAGGACCGCGTCGCCGGAGGCGCCGGCTTCCCCACGCACCCGCACCGAGACATGGAGATCCTCTCCTACGTCCTCGAAGGCGCCCTCGAGCACAAGGACACGCTCGGCACCGGGAGCGTGATTCGCCCCGGCGACGTGCAGCGCATGTCCGCCGGCACCGGCGTCGCCCACAGCGAGTACAACCACTCGCGGGACGAAGGCGTCCACTTCCTCCAGATCTGGCTGCTCCCGGGCCAGCGCGCGATCACCCCCAGCTACGAGCAGAAGAACTTCTCCCGCGATGAGAAGCTCAACCGCCTCCGTCTCGTCGCCTCCCCCGACGGTCGCGACGGCTCGCTCACGATCCACCAGGACGCCGAGCTCTACGTCGGGCTCCTCTCACCCAACGCCGAGGTCACCCACCACCCCGCCAAGGGACGTGGCGTGTGGGTCCAGGTCGCACGCGGCGCCATCGAGCTGAACGGCGAGCGCCTGGACGCCGGCGACGGCGCCTCCTTCGAGGACATGGACGCCGTCACCCTCAAGGGCCTCGAGGACGCCGAAGTCCTCGTCTTCGACCTGGCCTGATCCCGACGCCGGGCGCTTCCGCCGCGAAGCGTCCGGCGTCGCCCCGTGTACCCAAGCGAGGTCCCTTGTCGGCCTCCCCCTCGCGTCCGAAAGCAGCCTCACCCGACCCCGGAGACCTCCATGAGCGGCAAGCCCATCGTCCACCGCGACCCTCCCCCCGCCGAGCCCGACGCCCGGCGCTTCGACAGCCACCGCGGTGGCGCGCGCATCCTCTTCGGCCCCGGTGCCTTCACCGAGCTCCCCTCGCTCCTTCCCGCAAGCGTGCGGAGAGTGCTCGTGGTCGTCTCGCCCGGGCAGCGCGCACTCGGCGAACGCGCCCTCGGCCTCCTCGGGGACCGCGCGGCCGGCCTCTTCGCCGAGGCCACCCCCCAGGTGCCCGAGGCGTCCGTCGCCGACGCCGCGAGGGCCCTCGCCGGCGCGGACGCCGTCGTCGCGCTCGGCGGCGGCTCGGCTATCGGCCTCGGAAAGGCGCTGGCGTTGCGAAGCGGCGACCTCCATTTCGTCGCCGTCCCCACGACCTACGCGGGCTCCGAGATGACGCCCATCTACGGCATCACGGGCGCGGACGGGAAGGTCACGGGACGCGACGAGCGCGTGCGCCCGAAGGCCGTGCTCTACGACCCCGAGCTCACGCTGGGGCTCCCGGTGCCCGTGTCCATGGCCAGCGGCCTCAACGCCATGGCCCACGCCGCCGAGGCCCTCTACGCCCCCGGCGTCGACCCGCTCGTCGCGCTCACCGCGGAGGAGGCCCTCCGCACCCTCCACGGCGCCCTCCCCCGCGTGAAGGACGCGCCGGACGACGTGCGGGCCCGCGCCGACGCGCTCTACGGCGCCCACCTCGCCGGCCACGTGCTCTCGGAGAGCACCATGGGCCTGCACCACAAGCTCGCCCACGTGCTCGGCGGCCGCTTCGGCCAGCCGCACGCCGAGACCCACGCCGCCCTGCTGCCCCACGTCGTCGCCTACAACCACGACGGGGCGAAGCCCGCGATGCGACGGCTACGCCGGGCGCTCGGCCTCTCGCCCGGCGGCGACCCGGCGAGCGCGCTCCACGACTTCACCCTCGCGCTCGAGGCACCGACGCGCCTCGCGTCCTTCGCGGCGGAGGACGTCCCGGACGCCGCGCGCCGCGCGACGTCCCAGGCCTATCCGAACCCCGTGCCGCTCGACGAGGCCGGGCTCCGCGCGCTGCTCCACGACGCGCGCCTCGGCCTCCGCCCACGCACCGGCGCGTGCACCCTGGAGCTGCCGAGCGCCGGTCATCACGGGCCGCTCCCGCTCCGGCGCCGCGGAGCCTCCCTCGAGGACGCCCAGGTGGCCCTCGTCGCGGTCCACGGCCGCGGCAGCGACGCCGAGCAGTTCATGGACCGCCTCGAGGCCATCCTCGGTGCCGAAGACGGGCGCCAGGCCGAGCGCGTCGCGCTGCTCGCCGTACAGGCCGAGGACCGGAGCTGGTACCCGAAGGGCTTCCTCGCGGCCGAGACCGAAAATGGCCCGCAGCTCGAGAGCGCGCTGGCAAAGGTGGAGGCCGCCCTCGGCCACGCCGCCGCCGCCCTCGGCCCGGAGCGCGTCGTCGTCGCCGGCTTCTCCCAGGGCGCTTGCCTCGCGCTGACCGCCGCCGGTGAATGGCACCGGAAGGGCGGCTCCAACCTCGGCGGGGTCGCGGCCTTCAGCGGCGCGCTCATCGGCGACACGCTCGACGCCCATCTCCCGGAGCGCATGGAGGGCCAGCGCATCGTGCTCCGCGGTGCCCGGGACGACGAGTGGGTGCCCACGGATCGCCTCGTTGCCAGCGCAGAGGCCCTCATCGCGCGCGGCGCACGCCTCGACTTCGCGGTGGAGGCCGGCGCCGCACACGCCATCAGCGAGACCTCGAAGCAGAAGCTCCGCGGCCTCGTCGCCTCCGCCCGCGCCGGCGCGCTCCCGGCCGTGTACCGCCCCGGCGACACGCTCACCTACCAGACCGGCTTCCGCGCCACGATGCAGAGCGAAGCCCTCCCCGGCGCCCTCCCGACGGAGCAGGCCTCGCCACGCCAGCCGGCCTACGGCCTCCATGCCGAGCAGGTGAACTCGGTCGGCTTCACGGTGAAGCGCGAGCTCAACCTCCGGACCTGGCTCTACCGCATCCGGCCCAGCGTGCTGCAGTCGGACTTCACGCCCTACGCGGGCAACCCGCGCTTCGTCGGCCGCTTCGACGAGGGTATCCCGGACCCGAACCTCCGGCGCTGGAAGCCCCAGCCCATCCCGACGGAGGGTCGCGTCGACTTCGTCGATGGCCTCGTGACCTTCGCCGGTCAGGGCGACCCCGATACGCGCCAGGGCCTCGCCATTCACCTCTACGCCTGCAACGCGTCCATGGAGGACCGCGTCTTCTACGACGCCGACGGCGAGCTCCTCGTCGTCCCGCAGGAGGGCGCGCTGCGCGTGCGCACCGAGCTCGGCCTCCTCGACGTGGCCCCCGGACAGGCGCTCGTGCTCCCGAAGGGCATCAAGTTCGCCGTCGCGCTCACCGACGGCCGGGCGCGCGGCTACGTGCTCGAGTCCTACGCCGGCGCCTTCCGGCTCCCGGAGCGCGGCCCCATCGGCGCCAACGGTCTCGCGGACGGCCGGCACTTCGAGGCGCCCGTCGCCTCCTTCGAGCACGCGCTCCGCCCGACCGAGCTCATCGCGAAGACCGCCGGCTCGCTCCATCGCGCCACCATGGACCACTCGCCCTTCGACGTGGTCGCCTGGTGGGGGAACTGGGCGCCCTACCGCTACGATCTCCTCCGCTACAACGCCATGGGGACGGCGACCTGGGACCACCCGGATCCCTCGCTGCAAACCGTGCTCACGGTCCCCTTCGACGACGACGGCAACAACCTCGCCGACTTCGTCGCCTTCCGCGGTCGCTGGGACGTCGCCGAGCACTCCTTCCGGCCGCCCTACTTCCACCGCAACGCGGCGAGCGAGTTCAACGGCATCGTCTCCATGCCCGGCGGCAAGGGGAGCAAGGGCTTCGTCCCCGGCTGCGCGTTCTTCACCCCGAACCTCACGGGCCACGGCGTCGCCTCGAGCGCCGTCGCGCACCAGTACGCGATGAGCGACGAGGAGGCCGACCGCCCCTTGCGCGGAAGCGACGAGAGCCTCTGGGTGATGTTCGAGTCCATCCTCACGCTCCGCGTGATGCCCTGGATGCTCGGCGCCGAGCACGAGGATCGGGACTTCCGAAGCCTCTTCACGGCCACGCCCGTGCCCTACGCGGGTCCGGACGAGGGATCCGCGTAGCCGCGTCGTGTCGACGCAGCCGCTCCGGCCACGTTGTGTCACGCCGTGCCGCGACCGGGACCCCTGCCTGAGATCATTGACGAAAGCGCGGTGGCACGCGCCCTGCTTCGAGGACGCCCATGCATCTTCGCCACGCCTTCCCCCTGGCCCTCGCGGGTCTCATGGCCGCGGGGCTCACGCTCCAGCCGGCGCCCGCCGCGGCCTGCGGCGGCTTCTTCTGCGACAACAACCAGCCGGTCAACCAGCAGGCCGAGCGCATCATCTTCGCCCAGGAGCCGGACGGGACGGTCACGGCCGTCATCCAGATCCAGTACGCGGGCCCTTCGGAGCGCTTCGCCTGGATGCTCCCGGTGAGCGGCCGGCCGGACATCGCCGTGTCGTCGAACGCGGCCTTCACACGCCTGCAGGCCGTCTCGAACCCCATCTACCAGCTCAACGACACGGTCGAGGGCACCTGCCGCGAGGACGACTTCGCCTTCGGTGGTGGGGCTCCGAGCTCGGACATGATCGCCGTCGACATGGGGACGGCGGACCCGGGCTCCGAGAACGTCACCGTCGTCGACCAGGGCTCGGTGGGTCCCTACGACTTCGTGCTCATCTCCATCGACCCGGACGCGGCGGACCTCGTCGCGTTGGCCATCGAATGGCTGCAGGACAACGGCTACGACGTGCCCGACATGGGCTCGGACGTGCTCCGCCCGTATCTCGAGGCGGGCCAGAACCTCCTCGCCTTCCGGCTGACGAAGGGCAACGACGCCGGGGCCATTCGTCCCGTACGCCTGAGCTTCGGCGAGGGCCTGCCCTCGATCCCCCTTCGTCCGACGGCCGTTGCCACGGTGCCCGACATGGGCATCCTCGTCTGGGTCCTCGGCCCGAGCCGCGCCGTCCCCGCCAACTACCGCTCCCTCGAGCTCAACGAAGCGCTGATCAACTGGATCAGCCCCGGCCCGACCTACGATGCCGTCGTGACCCGCGCGGCCAACGAGGCCCAGGGCCAGGGCTTCGTCACCGAGATGAGCGGCAGTGCGCCGGAGCTCGGCGCGTTCATCTGGAGCGAGGGCGAAGAGGACCTCTGGGACGAGCTCCGAACGCAGAGCTGGACCGACCGCGAGGGCGCGCTCATCGACATGAGCCAGCGCTTCTTCTTCCTCGACGGCATGCGCGAGGTCCTCGGCACCCACCTCACGCCGCCCGAGGGCATCAGCGAGGACGAGTTCTTCGGGTGCATCGGCTGCTACATCGGCTTCGACGTGGTCGACGTGGAGGGCTTCGAGCCCGCGAGCTTCCTCGAGGACGTGGCCTCGGAGGTGATCGATCCGATGGTCGAGACCCAGGCCCTCTTCGAGCGCACGGCCGTGCAGACCCGCCTCTACACGACCATGAGCGCGGACGAGATGACCATGGACCCGGTCTTCGACTTCAACGCGGACCTGCCCGAGGTTTCGAACCAGCACACGGCCGACCGATTCATCGAGTGCTCCCCCGCGGTCTCGCGCTTCGAGGCGCCCTGGCGCGTGGAGCTCGCGAGCGGGGACGTGCTCCGCGGTGAGGGCGGCGGCTGGCCCTTCGACCTCGCGACGACGGACATGCCCGCGAGCGCCGTGATCAAGCGCGTCGGTCCGACCGGCACCGGGGAAGGCAACATCGAGGAGGACAACCGGGAGGTCATCAGCCGGGCGCTGGTCGCCCACAACCGCACCATCCCCGGACCGCCCGTGCGGAGCTCGGGCTTCTGCTCCGCGAGCCCCGCGGGCCAGTCGGCGGCAGGCTTCGGCATCCTCGGCCTCGCGCTCGGCGCCCTGCTCCTGCGGCGTCGCTGGGCCTGAGGACGATGCGCGCGCGACTCCTCGCCTGCCTCCTCGGCGTCATCGCGTGCGGTGACGCCGAGGATCCGGCGGCCGCCTCCCTGGAGCTCGGCACCGGGTCCTGGCGCTTCGAAGCCCTCGACGACGGCCAGGACGTCGAGCTGATTCGCGGCGCCCAGGGCGGCTGGCACGTATGGGTGTCGTTCCGGGTGCGCGGCGTCGCCGAGGACCGCGCGCCGCTCGCCTTGAGCATCCAACCGGCCGATGAGAGCCGCCCCCCGGACAGGGCGGACGTGCAGCTCCTCCTCGACCGGGCCGACGACGAGGGCTTTCGCCGCTACATCGGCTGGACCGGCATCGTGCCGGACCCTGCCTGCCTCGTGGGCGAGCTCGTACGCCTCGAGGCCACCATGGAGCGGCCGGACGGCACGCGGCTGCGCTCCGAGCGCGACGTGCGGCTCCTCGGCGGCACCTACCCGCCAGGCGCCTGCGACGGCGGCCGCTGAACGGGCCCGCCCGACGAGAAGGCCCGCGAGCGGAAGTTCGCGGGCCTTTTCACATGCTTGGGCGGCGCGCGGCGAAAGGGGCGCCGCTCCGGTAACACCTTTCGACCTCGAGCCGGCCGTATACAAGCGCTGGCGGCATGTCCATCCGACGCACCCTCTTCGCTGCGCTGTGGATTCCGCTCGTCAGCTGCACGGGCGACATCGGGACCCCCGCGCGCGGCATCGGCGGCGGCGGTCAGCCCGGCGGGCCGGCCCTCACGTGCGACGGCGGTCCCGTGGCCACGAACGCGCCGCTGCAGCGGCTGGCCGTGGACGACTTCGAGCGCACGCTCCGCGGTCTTTTCGGAGACGCGGCCATGGGCGCGGTGGCGAGCGCCTTCGAGCGGCTCCCGGCCGACTCCACCGACGAGGAGGGCTTCTTCGCCCGCCAGGACCAACGCCTCTCGCAGGGGCGCGTCGACCTGCACTACGAGATCGCCGACGCCCTGGCTCGAGCCACGGCGGGCGACGGGGCGCTCCGCGCCCGCGTCGGCGACGCCAGCCCGGGCGCCGTGGCGGCGGGCTGTCTCGGGTCCTTCGCCGAGCGCGTCCAGCCGCGCGCGCAGCGGCGCCGGGTGAGCGCCGACGAGGTGCGCGACGCCGTGGCTCTCGCCGAAGAGCTCGGCGGCGGCGAGGACGGCATCCACGCCATCGTCTTCACGACGCTGATGAGCCCCGAGGTGCTCTACCGCTTCGAGGTGGGCGGCGAGGACCTCGGCGATGGACGCCTCGCGCTCGCGCCGGAAGAGGTGGCCACGCGCCTCGCTTTCACCTTCTGGGGCGAGGGTCCGGACGCGGCGCTCCTCGACGCGGCGCTGGCCGGAGACCTCGACGACGAGCGCGGCTATGCGGCCATGGTCGACGTCGTTCTCGACGACCCGCGCACGGAGGCGCAGCTCGAGCGCTTCTTCGCGGAGTGGATGCACCTCGAGGACCGAGAGCTCGAAGCGAGCCCGCGCCTGATGACGCTCGCGCCGGACCTCGAGACGGGCGGGCTCCTCGACGCCATGCGTGACGAGACCCTCGCCCTCTTCATGGAGACCTTTCACCAGGGCGGCACCTGGAGCGACGTGCTCACCTCGCGCGCGTCCTACGCCACGGACCCGCGGCTCGCCGCGATCTACGGCGTCGCCCCCTGGGACGGGGAGAGCGAAGCGCCCGAGCTTCCCGCCGGCGAGCGCTCCGGGCTTCTGACCCGCGCCGCACTCCTGGCAAGCTCCGACGGCTCGACCAACCCCTTCCGGCGCGGCGCCTTTCTGCGGCGCCTGCTCTTCTGCGACGACGTGCCGGCGCCACCCGGCGACCTCCCCGGCGACGCGCTGACGCCCCCGCCCGTGGCCGCCGACGCGAGCACGCGGGAGCAGTTCGCGGCCAAGGTCGTCAGCGAGCCCTGCGCGAGCTGCCACGCGAGCTTCACGCCGCTCGGCTGGGCCATGGAGGCGTACGACGGCCTCGGTCGCTTCCGGACGCAGGAGCGCCTGGTGACCGACGTCGGCGAGGACCTCGGTACCGTGCCCGTCGACGCCACGGCCACGGTCGATTTCGCGGGCGCCGACGTGCCCGTGTCCGGGCCCGTGGAGCTCAGCGAGGAGCTCGCCGCGAGCGGCCTCGGCGACGCCTGTCTCTCGCGTCAGATGTTCCGCTTCACCTTCCGCCGCGAGGAGACGCGCGGGGAGGCCTGCCTGGTCGACCATTTCGCCGGCGACCTCTTCGCCGGCCGCTCGCTCCGGGATTGGCTCGCGGAGATCGCGCTCAGCCCGACCTTCCGCGAGCGCCTCCTCCCCGTCGACTGACCTGGACCGCAACCCGCACCGCCACGCCATGCGCTACGACCCCCTCGGACGACGGCTCTTCCTCACCGGTCTCGGCGGCGCCGCCGTGGCCATCCCCTTCCTCCCCTCGCTCCTGCCGCGGGAGCTCCAGGCCAAGGCGGAGGCGCAGGGAGCGACGGCGCCGCGGCGCTTTCTGGCCATCAAGACCTACAACGGGGCGCCCATCCTTCACTGGATGCCCTCGCGAGCGCCGACGGGCTACGGAACGCACGACGTCGACGGAAGCGTCCGACTGAACACTCAGCTCTCCGTCGCGACGGGACGGCATGCGAACGGCGAGGCGTACTTCGGGCACGAGGCGCCACTCTCGGACTTCGCGGCCACCGGCGTCTCGAACGTCTTCGGCGACGAGTTCACGCCCTTCCTCGACCGCATGACGCTCTTCCGCGGTCTCGATTTCATGCCGAACCTGAACCACAACCACGGTGGCTTCCTCGGCAACCTCGGCTTCCGGACCTTCGGCGTCGGCGGCCCGCTTCCCGGCGCCCAGATCAACGTGACCATCGACCAGGTCATGGCGCGCTCCGCGGCCGTCTACCCGACGGCGCCGCTCGGACCCCGCGTGCTGCACGTCGGCAGCCGCACGGACACCTGCTCCTTCGAGCCCCGCGACCCCTCGAACCTGCTGGCGACGGGCGAAGGCGCCGTGCAGCGGGCCACGGCGTTCACGAACCCGCGGACCGCCTTCGACGCCGTGTTCCGCGCCTTCGTGCCGGACGACGATCCGGGCGGCCCCGAGGTGCCGCTCTCGGCGCGGCTCATGGACCGCGTGCTCGACGACTACCGACGGGCGCAGCGGAACCCGCGGCTGAGCCGGGACGACCGGCAGACCCTCGAGCCCCACGTCGGCTATCTCGCGGACCTCGCCCGACGCCTCGGCGGGAGCGACGCGCCGGCGCCGAGCAGCTGCGACGTGTCCTCCCCGCCGGCGAGCACCGACTCCGGCGGCGAGTTCGACGTGGGCGTCTCGACCATCGAGACCTTCATGCGCGACATGGTCGACGTGCTCGTGCTCGCCTTCGCCTGCGATGCGACGCGCGTCGCCACCTTCGACGTGCAGAAGATGATCGCCCGCGACGCCGGCGACATCTTCGGCATCGGCGACAGCGAGAACCCCTTCAGCGCAGGCCGGAGCAACTGGCACCTCCAGGCGCACAACTGGGACGCGAACGCGATCCGCTGGCTTTCCCTGGGCTACGAATGGATCGCCGAGGTCGTGGTGGCCCGGCTTCTCCGGCGCATGGACGAGGTGATGGAGGGCAGTGGCCGCACGCTCCTCGACAACTCCCTCGTGCTCTGGGGCAACGAGCTGAGCTTCAACCACCTCAACTACAACATGCCCACGGTGCTCTTCGGCACCGGTGGCGGCGTCGTGCGCGCCGGCCGCTACCTCGACTACGTCGACCACGACCGGCCCATCCGCTTCCGCCAGCACGACGGCAACGTGGTCGAGGGGGTGCAGTACAACCGGCTGCTCGTCTCCCTGCTCCAGGCCATGGGCCTGCGCGCCGACGAGTATGAGACCTCGCCCGGCGCCGGCTTCGGCGAAGCGCGCGCCGTGGACAAGGGCGACGGCTTCGCCCGCGACTACGACGCGAGCAACGTGGACCAGGCGCTGCCGGATCTTCTCGTCTGACGCGCTCCGCGGCGGACGATGCCCCTTCCCGCACCCGCGTGAGAGGCGGCGTCGACGTCAAGGCTCGACGCGGTAGAGCACGGCCCGCCGCACCCACTGCCCCGCGTCGGCGCCGAAGCGTTGCTCTCCGAGCAGCGTGAGCCCCGGAGCGGACTCCGGAGCGCAGGCGAGCCGCCAGTGCGCGAAGCGCCGCCAAAGCGCGTTGCAGGGCTCCATGCCCAGGAGCTCGAACCGCTCCATGTCGACCTCCGGCCGGAAGGCCGGGGTCGCGCCCGCATCCACCGGCGCGCCCGCCGTCCCGAAGGCCTCGAGCAGGAGCGATCCGTAGCGGCCATCGTCGGCCGCGACCAAGACCCCGATGCGCTCGGCCCGAAGCTCGCGCACGAGGTCCTCGGTACGCTCGTGGAAGCGCAGCGTGTAGTCGCGCACGAGATAGCGCGGATAGAAGAAGGTGCTCGTGACCGCCGGCACGTCGGCCACGAAGTTGAGCGCGCTGCCCATGTTGGGCGGCGCCGCCACGCCGAGGCCTTCGGGGACGCCCGCCGCGCGTACGGCCACGGCCACGGCCACGGCGCGGCGCATCGCAGGGCTGACGGGATCGCCCTCCCGCCACGCGAAGCGGAGCGGCGGCTCGAGGAGCACGAGCGCGAGGCCGGCGAGGACGAGCGCCCGTCTCCCCCGGAGCCGCACACCGTCGCGGGGAAGGAAGGCGCGCAGCGTGAGGAGCAGCAGCGCGGGCACGAAGAGCACGGCGAAGCGCTGCTGGGCGAAGGCCACCAGGAAGAGCACGAGGCCCAGGCCGAGCGCTGCGGGCTCCGGCCCGCCGGAGGATCCGACGCGCCGCCGTAGCGCGAGGAAGGCGAGCGGGAAGAGCGCATAGGCCAGCCCGAAGCTGGCGTGCGCCACGCGAAGCGTCGGCCCCTCGGGGCCGAGGAAGAGCGCCCGGGCCTCACCGACCCGCTGGAGGAAGGGGTTCGTCCCCCGCACCACGCCCGACGCGAAGCTCAGCCCGCCCGGCAGGAGCAGGAGCGCGAGCGGCAGGAGCACGACGAGGGCGGCGATGAGCGCCGGACGCGGCACGCGGCCCACGAGGAGCCAGAGGCCGAGGGCACCGGCGGCGGCGACCCAGGGCACGAAGGAGAGCGTGGCGAAGGACACGGGCGCCGCCCGCGCGAAGGCCTCGAGCGCGCAGGGCAGCAGCAGCGCCGGCAGATGCCAGCGGGCGAAGCGCTCGACGCCGGCGTCGGCGGCCCGGCCTCGCGCGAGGGCCACGAGCGCCATGAGCCCGAGCGTCCCGGCCAGGAGGAGCGCGAGCAGCGTGCTGGTCCACGCCAGGGCCGCGAGACCGAGGGCCAGCGCCGGCACCTGCCGGTCCCGCGCCAGCGCGCCGGGGAGCCCGAGGAGCAGCACGACGGCGAGGGGCTCGACGACGTGGTGGTCGAGCGCACCGGGGCGCGAGACGTGGAGGTAGGCCGCGTTGGCGCCGAAGGCGAGGGTCGCCACCGGCGCCGTCCAGGGGTCGAGCCAACGTCTCGCGAGGCCATGAAAGGCCAGCACCGTCCCCAGCCCCAGCGCCAGCGGAACGAAGGGAAGCGCCAGGAGCGCATCGTCGAGGGAGACGCCCAGCGCCGTGATTCCTCGCAGCAAGAGCGCGAGCGGCCAGTCGAAACCGAGGGGCCACTCGTTGATCGTGCCTTCGGGGTGGAAGAGAAAGGGGTCGCGCCACACCGGGACGGGGAACGCCTCGACGAGGCGCCGGATGCGGTGCGCGTGAGCGAAGCCGTCCGAGCCGGTGAGCCAGGGTCGCCCCGGCACCGGCGGCTCGCCCAGGAAGGGCCCCGCGAGGCGCCAGCGCAGGACGAAGGCCACGACCAGCGCCGCGGCGGTCGCCAGTCCCACGAGGCGTGGCCCGTGACGCGCGGCGCGGTCCGCGTCCTGGCTCGGCTCGCTCAGAGCGAGGGATCCGGCACGTCCGGAGCCCGGCGCCGGTTCCAGCAGTCGCGGGCCGCGGCGTAGACCGCGCGGGCCTTGTCCTCGTCGCCCTGCCGGTCGTAGCTCCCGCCGCGGGCGTTGGCGTCCCTGGCGACGAGCGTCCGCGCTTCCGAGAGGGTGCCCGGCCACATGCCGGAGGCCGGCCGCCCCTCGGCCTCCAGGTTCGCGAGCACGTCGTTCGCCCACGCCACCCCGATCTCCTGGCAGCGCGCTGTGAGGGAGGGCGTCATCTGCAGATGCATCGCACGGACCCGTCCCCTTGGCCAGCCCCTCAGGGCGCCCGCGCGAGCCAACTCGCGCCCTGCATGCCGGGGGGCCGGCGGAGGCCGAAGGCTGCGAGCAAGGTCGGCGTGACGTCGAGGATGTCGGCGGGCGTCGCGCCGGGCACGACGCCCGGCCCCGCCGCCACGTAGATCCCGTCGAAGGCATGGTTGCAGCCGTCGACCCCGCGGTCGTCGTGGGCGGTGAGCACCTGCCCGTGACCCACCGTGCCGACGGCGCGGTGAGTGAGATCGTCAAAATACACCATCAGGTCCGGCGGCTCGCCGCGGGTGCCCCGATAGACGGCCTCCGGCCGGTCGACGCGCGCCGGCAGTGGCCCCTCGGGCCCCGGCACGGAGGAGAAGAGCGCCGTGAGCTCGGCGCGCGCTCGCTCGTAGTCCTGCGGCGCGACGATCCCTCGCGGCTCACGCCCCTCGAGGTTGACGAAGACCCGGGCGTAGTAGCCGCCCTCGGCCCAGGCGCGCGTACGCGACCAGTCGACGACCTGCCGGAGCGGCGTGGGGCCCGCGGGCTCGCGCCTCCAGGCCTGCCAGCCGTGGGCCTTCAGGTGCTCGTTCACGGCCACGGCCCCCTGCATGGCGCGGGCGCCGTGGTCGCTGACGACCAGCACGAGCGTGTCGTCGTCGGCCGCCCGGACGAGGCGACCGACCTCGGCGTCGAGGCGCGCGTAGTAGGCGCGGGCCTCGACCTCCCAGCGGTTGCCGGGGCGATACGCCGGGCTCTCCGGGTCGAGGTGATGCCAAAAGGCGTGGTGGAGCCGGTCCGGCCCGATGGCGACCATCATCATGAGCTCCGGGCGCTCGTCGTGCTGGATGGCCCGGGCGATGGCGAAATGCTGCGCCGTCATGGCGTCGAGCTCGTTCAGGATGCGCGCCTCGTCGCCGCCTCGGAAGTCGTGCACGTCGGGGCGAAAGCGGCCGAAGCGCGCCTCGAGCGAGGCCTCGAGCGCCCGGGGAAAGGCCCAGGGCGCTCCCGGCGCCGTGAGGAAGCAGCCGAGCGCCACGCCGTTCACGGGCCGGGGAGGATTCGAGGGCGGCACGAAGAGCGCGGCGACGCGGTGCCCGGCATCCCCGACGAGCTCCCAGACCCGCTTGAAGGGCACGTCGTCCGAGCGCGCGAGGCGAAGGTCGTAGCCGCGCTCCGGCGGCATGTTGCGGAAGCCGTAGAGCCCGAGCTGCCCCGGGTCCCGCCCGGTGGTCATGCACGCCCACGCCGGCACGGTGATGGGCGGCGAGGTGCTCCGCAGCGGCCCGGAGCGCCCCCGCGCCCGAAGCGCCTGGAGGTTCGGCATCGCTTCGGCCCAGCGCTCGAAGGCCAGCACCGGCGGAACGCAATCGAGCCCGATGACCAGCGCGCGCACGCGAGCCCTGTACCAGGAGGCACGGGGATCTCGAAGCGGGGTGCGGGCCGCCGGCCGTGAGGGGGAGGGGGACGTGAACGTGGCGTGGACGTGCACGGAGACGGAGAGGGAACCCGGGAGCTCCGCCGGTTCCCGGCCCCTCAGGCTCCGCGCTCCGCGCCGTACTCCGTGAGGACGTGTCTTCCGCCTCTGCCGCCGCGACCTTGGGCACCATGACGGACCCGGTGCAGCCCCGGGACTCGGCCAACCTCGAGGGCCGTCATCTCGGACCGTGGCGCATCGTGGCGGAGCTCGGCGCCGGCGGCATGGGCACCGTCTACTACGCCGAGCACGGCGTCATCGGGCGACGCGCCGCCATCAAGGTGCTGAGCAACGCCGTCAGTGCCATCCCGGACGTGGTCGAGCGCTTCTTCGACGAGGCCCGCACGGTCAACGACATCCGGCACCCGAACATCGTCGACATCACGGATTTCGGCGTCTCGGAAGGCCAGTACTACCTGGTCATGGAGCTCCTCGAGGGCGACACGCTCGCGGAGCGCCTCGAGGCAGGACCGATGAGCTTCGAGAAGGCGCGGAGCGTGACGGGGCAGATCGCCCTGGCGCTCCACGCGGCGCACGAGCGCGGCATCATCCACCGGGATCTCAAGCCCGAGAACGTCTTCCTCACCAACCACGCGGACTACCCGGACCGCGTGAAGGTCCTCGACTTCGGCATCGCCAAGCTCCTCGGCGAAGGCGGCGAGGCCTCCCGGAAGACGCAGACCGGCGTCATCATGGGCACGCCGGCCTACATGTCGCCGGAGCAGTGCGTCGGGGACACGCACCTCGACCGGCGCAGCGACGTCTACAGCCTGGGCATCGTCGCCTTCGAGATGCTGGCCGGTCGCACGCCCTTCGAGGCCGAGAACTTCGGCCGCTACGTGCTCGCCCACGTGCACGAGGAGCCGCCGCGCATCGACTCGCTCGTCGACGTCTCCGCCGACGTCGCCGACGTGCTCGCGAAGGCCCTCGCGAAGAAGCCCGAGGATCGGCACCAGACGGCGGAGGAGCTCCGCCTCGCCCTCGACGCCGCCATCCAGGGCCGCAGCACCGTCGAGGTCCGGCGGACCGAGCGCGAGGAGCGCAACGAAGAAGAGGCCCGCACCCAGCGCGTCGGAGACAAGCTCGAGGAGATCATCCAGCAGCGCATCGTCGAAGGCCGGCTGACGCTCCCGAGCATGCCCATGGTGGCGCAGAACTGCCTCCGGCTCTTGGACCGCGAGGACTTCACCTTCCCGATGATCGCCAAGGAGCTCGAGCGCGACCCGCTCTTGGCCTCCCAGCTCCTGCGCATCGTCAACAGCCCCATCTACGGCGGACGCGGACGCATCGAGTCCATGAGCCAGGCGGCGAGCCGCCTCGGCATGAAGCCACTCCGCATGCTGCTCACGCAGATGAGCGTGCGCGCCGTCTTCCAGTCGAAGGAGCCGCGCATCGAGCAGAGCTTTCGCGCTATCTGGGAGCACTGCCTCGCCGTCGGCATCATCAGCCGCGAGCTCGCCGGCGCCCTCGAGGGCGCGCCGCCCAAGGACGCCGTGTACCTGGCCGGGCTCCTGCACGACGTCGGCAAGCCCGTCGTGGGCGCGATGCTCCTCGAGGTCGAGCGGCAGCTCATGCCCGACCTCGGCGAGCCCTGGATGACCGACGCGCTCTGGTACCGCATCGTGGACAACTGCCACCAGGGCGTGGGCCGCGTGCTCGCCGACCGCTGGGGCCTGCCGGAGCTGGTCCGCGACGGCATCTCCAAGTTCCACGCCTACGAGCTCGGCGGCGCGAGCTCCGTGTCGAACCTCCTCCGCTACGGCAACGCGCTCGCGCGGCGCGAAGGCGTAGACCTCGGCACCATCGACGCGGAGCAGACGCTCAAGGTCATCGAGCAGGGGCGCGAGCTCCTCGGCACCGACGACGCCCTCGAAGCCGAGATCACGGCGGACCTTCGCAGCAGCGTGATGTCGCTGACCGGCGAGCAGCCCCGTACGTCCAAGATGCCCCCGGCGCTCCGGCAGAAGACCGCAAGCGGCAAGCGCCGGCGCTGCCGCGCGAGCGACGATTGTCCCCGCGCCACGCTCGTGGCACCTCGAGGGGGTGAGCGAGCGGCGAAAGGTGCGGGACGTCCTCGAGCGCATGGCCTTTGCCGCCGCGCTGAAGGGGGACCGCAACGCGCGGCGCTACACCATGGCCTCGCTGGCGATCCGGCGCGCCGAAGGCGACCTCGGCGCGCTCGCGGCGAGCGGCGCGCTCACGGAGCAAAAGGGCATCGGCAAGGGGACGCTCGCCATCGTGCGCGACGTGCTCGCGGGTCGGACGCCCGCGAAGCTCGCCACGCTGGAGCAAGGCCTCCCGGCCGGGCTCTTCGAGCTGCGCGCCCTGGAGGGCCTCGGGGCCAAGAAGATCAAGGTGCTCCACGAGGTCCTCGGCATCGCGTCGGTGGCCGAGCTCGAGTACGCTTGCCGCGAGAATCGCCTGGTGGAGCTCCCGGGCTTCGGGGCGAAGAGCCAGGCCAAGGTCCTCGTCGCCATCGCCGCCCTCCGCTCCCGCGAGGGAAAGCTCCGCCGTGACCAGGCGCTCGGGCTCGCCGCGGAGGCGCGAGAGGCCCTCGAAGCGGCGGGAGCCGAGCGCGTGGCCGTCGCGGGCCCGCTCCGCCGCGGCGCGGAGCTCGTCACGGAGGTGGTCGTCGTGGCGGCGGGCGATCTGCAGTCTACGGGGCCCTTCCCGGACGCGCTGCGCCTCGTGCGCGCGTCGCCGGAGGCCTTCGGGTGGGCTCTCCTCGAGGCCACGGGCCCCGACCGCTTCGTCGATGCGGTGCGGGCCTGCGCGGAAGCGCGCGGCCTCGCCGTGACGCGCGACGGGCTCCTCGAGGCCGGGAGTACCGTGGCGACCTTCGAGGAGGACGACGTCTTCGAGCGCCTCGATCTGTGGCCGACGCCGCCCGAACGTCGGGACTCCGGCGCTCCCGTCCCGCGCGCGACCCCGGGGCCGCGCCTGATCCGCCGCGGCGATCTGCAGGGAGCGCTCCACAACCACACGACGGCGAGCGATGGCACGGCCGACCTCCGGACGATGCGCGCTGCCGCCGCCGCCCGCGGTCTCCGCTACCTGGGCATCAGCGAGCACAGCGAGGCAGCGCACTACGCCGGCGGCCTCGACGGCGCGCGGCTCCACGCGCAGGCGGAGGAGATCGAGGCGCTGAACGCCGAAGAGCATCGCTGTGCGCTGCTGACGGGGGTGGAGTCGGACATCCTCGAGGACGGCCGCCTGGACACGCCGGACGACGTGCTCGCGACCCTCGACTGCGTCATCGCCAGCGTCCATCGACGTCATGGGCAGGGACGCGAGGCCATCACCGCGCGCATGGTTCGGGCGGCCCACCACCCGAAGGCCGCCGTGATCGGCCATCCGACGGGCCGCCTGCTCCTCGGACGGGCGCCGACGGAGCTCGACGTCGAGGCGCTCCTCGAGGCCTGTGCGGCGAGTGGCTGCGCCGTCGAGCTCAACGCCAACCCCCAGCGCCTCGACCTGAACGCGAGGTACGTATCGATGGCGAAAGAGCGGGGGGTGCTCGTTTCGATCGCCGCGGACGCCCACGCGCCGGGCGAGCTGGATCACCTGGACCACGGCGTGACGCTCGCGCGCCGCGCCGGGCTCCGGCCGGCGGACGTGCTCAACGCACGCCCCCTCGAGGTGCTCCGCGGCTGGCTCGCGGCGCGCGCGTTGGGCTGAACCTCTCGCCGGGCGCACGGGCCCCGGACGGCGTTACGTGCCGGAACGCGCCCGTTTCGCGTGGTGACACGGCCGGGGCGCGCCGGGGGACCGAACACCACGCTCATCCCTTCATTGCCGAGAGATTTCGGGTACGGAACACCCCGGCACGGGGATTGCTGTACCTGCCGGTGGGACGAGGTGTGCGTCCCGTGGGGGCTTCGCGGACAGGGGTGTCCGGCGAGGCTGGCGGAGAGGTGCGTCTTCCGCGCGCCGCTTCGGGGTGCAGAGGCACGTAGCGAGGGTCTTTCAAAGGAATCGTAGTCGGCCATCAGTGAGGGTTCTCGGGCGCATTCAGTGACGTAACCTGGTGCAGAGAACGCCTACCGCGCTTAGCACTCTCTTCACTAACGACGTCACGACAGGCGAGCAGTCAGATACGACCGGCGTTGCCAGAGAGGCAAAGCACATGAGAGAAGGCATGCAGCTTCCCGTCGCCGCCGCGACGGATGAATCGAAATCCACAACGAAGTCGGGGACCATGGACCGGAAAGCATATTGGCAGGAGAACCTGAAGATTCTGAGCGTCCTGCTCACCATCTGGTTCGTCGTCTCGTACGGATGCGGCATCCTCTTCGTGGATGCTCTGAACTCCGTGAACCTACCCGGCACTGGATTCCCTCTGGGCTTCTGGTTCGCCCAACAGGGATCCATCTACGTATTCGTCGCGCTCATCTTCATCTACGTCGCGCTGATGAACAAGCTCGACAAGCGCTACGGCGTCGAAGAGGAATAGCTACTCTAGATCTCATACCCGCCAAGGTCGGGCTGCTCTCGCTCCGGGGCCCGTGCACCGCGGAAGGTGTCCAGGCTCTGCGCGCTCCCTGAAGCCGCTCCCTTCTATCCCAGCCTGAAGGGCGTGGAGCAGGTGATCTGCGCGCTCCGCAGCCCGACCTTGGCACCCTTTAATCAAGTATTCGAGTCTCAGAAGAGGTTTTCAAATGGATGTTCAGTCTTGGACCTTCTTGATCGTCGGCCTGACGTTCTTGGTGTACATCGGCATCGCGGTGTGGTCGCGTGCCGGTTCGACCAAGGACTTCTACGTCGCCGGTGGCGGCGTGCACCCGCTGGCCAACGGGATGGCGACGGCCGCCGACTGGATGAGCGCCGCGTCGTTCATCTCGATGGCCGGCATCATCTCCTTCGCGGGCTATGACGGCAGCGTCTACCTCATGGGGTGGACCGGCGGCTACGTGCTCCTCGCGCTGCTCCTGGCGCCCTACCTCCGGAAGTTCGGTAAGTTCACGGTCCCCGACTTCGTGGGTGACCGCTACTACTCGAACGCCGCCCGCATCGTCGCCGTCATCTGCGCCATCGTAGTGAGCTTCACCTACGTGGCGGGTCAGATGCGCGGCGTCGGCGTCGTCTTCAGTCGCTTCCTGGAGGTCGACATCAACCTGGGCGTCATCATCGGCATGGTGCTGGTGTTCTTCTACGCCGTTCTCGGCGGCATGAAGGGCATCACGTACACGCAGGTGGCCCAGTACTGCATCCTCATCTTCGCCTTCATGGTCCCGGCCATCTTCATCAGCATCCTGCTGACGGACACGGCCATCCCGCAGATCGGCTTCGGGGCGAACCTCGGCGGCGAGATCGGCTCGCAGATCGCCAACGGCGAGACGATCACCCTGCTCTCGAAGCTCAACGGCCTCCACGCCGAGCTCGGCTTCACCGAGTACACGGACGGCAGCAAGACCATGATCGACGTCCTCTGCATCACGGCGGCGCTCATGGTCGGCACTGCCGGTCTCCCGCACGTCATCGTCCGCTTCTACACGGTGCCGAAGGTCAAGGACGCGCGAATCAGCGCGGGCTGGGCTCTCCTCTTCATCGCCATCCTCTACACGACGGCGCCGGCCGTCGCGGCCTTTGCCCGTACGAACCTCATCGAGGCCGTGAGCGATGCGAGCTACGCGGGTGGCGAAGGCGAGAAGAGCATCCCCGAGTGGTTCCGAAACTGGGAGGACACGGGGCTCCTGGCCTGGGTCGACAAGAACGAAGACGGCCGGGTGCAGTACCTCGCCGGTGCCCCCTTCGCCGGCAAGAAGCCGGAGTTCGCGGAGGGCCGCGGCGCCAGCGGCGAGCGCCTCGTGACCAACGGCGGCCTCGATGCCTCCGCCAACGAGCTCTACATCGACCGAGACATCATGGTGCTCGCGAACCCGGAGATCGCGCAGCTCCCCGCCTGGGTCATCGCCCTCGTCGCCGCCGGCGCTCTCGCGGCCGCGCTCTCCACGGCCGCCGGGCTCCTGCTCGTCGTCAGCACGTCCATCAGCCACGACCTGCTGAAGAGCGTCTTCATGCCGGAGATCTCGGAGAAGAACGAGCTCCGGGCGGCGCGCTTCGCCGCGGCCCTCGCGGTCTGCATCGCGGGTCTGGCCGGCATCTATCCACCGGGCTTCGTAGCCCAGGTCGTCGCCATCGCCTTCGGCCTCGCGGCGTCGACCTTCTTCCCCTGCATCATCCTCGGCATCTTCACCCGCTGGGCGAACCGCGAGGGGACCATCGCAGGCATGCTCAGCGGCCTCGGCTTCACCGTCGCCTACGTCGTCTACTTCAAGTTCATGGGCGGAACGCCGGACCAGCTCTGGTTCGGAATCTCGCCTGAGGGCATCGGCGCCATCGGCGCGATCGTGAACCTCCTCGTGACCGCGACGGTCAGCCGCTTCACGCCTCCGCCGCCGGTGGAGGTGCAGGAGATGGTCGAGGAGATCCGCATCCCCCGTGGTGCAGGTACAGCCGCGGCGGCTCACTGAGCACGCTCGGTCTGGAGGGTATGTGATGATGGATTGGATGAAACTCCGTCGCGCCGTGGGGACGGCGCTGGCGGCAACGGTCTTGGCGCTCGCAATCGTGCCAAGCACGGCGATGGCGGACGAACATGAAGGTCATGACGGGCCGCCTCCCGTTCCTGCGCTGAAGTTCAACCTGACGGATGACGGTGACTATTGGGTCCGGTTCATCACCTGGCACCAGCTGTGGATTCGCCAGCAGCAGCAGAATCCGGGTACGACCGTCAACGGCGACGACCGAGACTGGTCGTGGGACGCGGGCATTCGGCGCTCGCGGTTCATCGTCCTCGCGCAGCTCGACCGCCTGCAGCTGATGTTCCACGCGGGCATCAACAACCAGACTTTCTCCAACGCACGGAAGCCCGGTCTCTTCGTCCACGATTTGTGGGCGAGCTACGAGGTCCTCGAGGACATCTGGGTCCTTGGAGCCGGGCTTCACTACTTCAACGGCGTCTCACGCTTGGCAAACGCCAGCACGCTCTTCTTCATGAGCATCGACATGCCGATCTTCAACTGGCACGTCATCGAGAAGTCGGACCAGTTCGCGCGCCAGATGGGCGTCTTCTCGACGCTACGTCTCTGCCAGTTCGACCTGCAGATGGCGGTCAATCGGCCCTTTGCGACGAGCGGTACGCCCGGGCCGAACTTCGCGGACTATCGTTCCGACGTGAACACACCCAGCTTCGTCGGGTATGCGACCTGGTCCTTCTTCGAGCAGGAGTCGAACCTGCTTCCCTATCGTCGAGGCACCTATCTCGGCAAGAAGAAGGTACTGAATCTAGGCGCCGGTTGGTACTGGCAGAACGACGCGACGGAGACCGTCCAGAGTGAGACCGATCGCGAGTTCCACGACATCCTCGCGTTCGGCGCGGACGTGTTCGCGGACATCCCCCTCGCGGGCGGCTCGGCGGTCACGGCATACGCCGGCTACAACTACTTCGACTTCGGTCCGAACAACATCCGCAACATCGGCATCATGAACCTCGGCGACACGGGGAGCGGCACGACGTTCAACGGCCGCGGAAACCAATACCCGACCATCGGCACGGGCCACATCTTCTACACGCAGGCGGGCTACCTGCTCCCCGGTCGTCCGCTCGGCGCGCAGATTCAGCCTTACTTCGGTCTGCAGGTGTCGGCCTTCGAGGCCCTGGACGAGCCCTCCATGGTCGTCGATGTCGGCGCCAACTTCTTCATCATCGGCCACAACGCCAAGATCACGATCAACTACCGCAGCCGTCCGATTCACGACGGAAACGCCGACGGTGACATCGTGAACGACAGCCGCGCGAGCGAGATCATCACGCAGCTCCAGCTCCTCATCTGACGACCCTCGTCCACCCTGACGCACGCCCCGCCGGTCTCCCGGTGGGGCGTTCGTCGTTTCACGCAACGTGCGTCGGGCGTATGGCCCGCGTGGCGTGGAACCCTTCAAGGGGCTGGTGGAGCGACCGTTTCCCTCGGGGTCCCATGTCCCCCGAAAGCGAGTTTCCCGCGTCCGCCGACGACGAAGCCTCCGTCGTGACGCTCCCTGCGCGCGTCGACGCGACGAACGCCAGCGCGTTCCTGCAGCGCCTCGACGGGCTGCGCGAGTCGGGCAAGCGCGACATCGTGCTCGACCTCGAGGTCACCGAGGTCCTCGACAGCACGGCCCTCGGGGCGATCATGACGCTCTTCCGGACGCTCCGCGCCGTGGGCGGCACGCTACGGCTTCGAAACGTTGGTGGCGGGCCGAGGCGCGTCCTCCAGCTCACGCGCCTCGACCGGGTCCTCGAAGTCGTCGAAGACGCCGCCTGAGCCATCGCGCGCCACCGTGGCCGCGTTCGGCAGGCCGCGCCCTCGGGTCCGGCGCTAGGCTCCCCCCGTGGAGTCTCCCTTCGAGCAGCTCGACCGGGCCGTCATCGGCTATTGGCGCCTCGTCGCCGCCCCGCGCGTGGTCTCGCTATTGGCGCCGCTGACCCTCGCCGGCGGCATCACCCTCCTCGAGGCGCGTACGGCCGGGCTCGTGCTCCTCGCCGTCGCCGGCGGCATCGCGCTCCTCAGCCTGGGCTGGGGTCTCCTGGTGGCCCCGCTCCGCTACCGGCGCTTCCGCTTCCGGCTCGCAGGCGGTCTGCTGGAGCTCCACGACGGGGTGCTCATCCACCGGCAGAAGGTCATCCCCGTCGACCGTATGCAGCACCTGGACGTGGAGGCCGGGCCCATCGAGCGGCTCTTCGGCCTCGCCTCGCTTCACGTCTTCACGGCCGGCGGCAGCGGCGCCACCTTCTCGCTTCCGGGGCTTCATCCCGCGCGGGCCCAGGCGCTTCGCGCGGCGCTGCTGGCCCGTCGCGGTCAGGCGTCGTGAGCGACATCCTCCTCGAGGGACGACTCGACCCGCGCACCATCCCTTTGCGGATCCTCGAGCGCCTCGCGCGCTTCGCCATCGTGCTGGTGGCGCTCGTGCTCAACGACCCGGGCAACCTCGCGCCCTGGCTGCTCGTCGTCGGCCTTTCGACCGGACTCTCGCTCCTCGAATACGCGCGCACGTCCTACCGGCTGACGCCGGATGCCCTCGAGATCGCGTCGGGCGTGCTCACGCGGCGGGTCCGGCGCATTCCCCTCGACCGGGTGCAGGACCTAGGCACCGAGGCCACGC
>CALCTH010000071.1 GCA_937893795.1 uncultured Myxococcales bacterium
CTTGCCGGCACCCGGCCTTCGACGTGACGCCGGCCCGCCTGGTCGACGCCATCTACACGGAGCGCGAGACGCTCCGCCCGAAGACTGGCGAGACGCCCGGCGGCGTGGCGCGCTGAGGCCCGCGCGGCCGCGCTCAGGAATCCAACACGAGGTCCCCCGCCTCGCCGGGGCCGACCACGCGCAGCGTTCGGTCGCGTAGCTCCGGCTCCCGCGCCATGCGCACGGCCAGCGGCGTCACGACCGCGGCTTCGACCACGCGCTTGAGCGGCCGCGCCCCGTAGCGCGGGTCGAGGCCGCGCGCGGCGAGGCGTGCCCGCGCTGCCTCGCTCACCTCCAGCCGCAGCCCCCGGCGCGCGAAGCCCTCCCGCGCGGCCACCTCCTCGAGGAGCACCTCCGCGATGCGCTCGACGTCGGCGGCGCCGAGGCGCTGGAAGGGCACGACCTGATCGATGCGCCCGAGGAGCTCGGGGCGGAAATGCTCACGTACGGCGCGCCGGTAGTCGGCGTCGTCGCGCGCCGCCCCGTAGCCCACGGGTGCGCTCTCACGCACGCCGAGGTTGGAGGTCATCACGACGAAGGCCATGCGGAAGTCGACCAGGCGTCCGCCTTCGTCGGTCAGCCGGCCTTCGCCGAGCAGGCCGAGGAGCAGGTCGAAGACGCTCGGGTGCGCCTTCTCGATTTCGTCGAGGAGCACGAGCGTGAGCGGCTGCTGGCGTACCTGGCTCGCCAGGCTACGCGCCCCACGACCCGTCGCGAGGAGCCGCTGCGCCGAGCCGAAGGTCGCGTACTCGCTCATGTCGAGGCGGACCATGCGCCTGGCGTCGCCGAAGAGATAGCGCGCGAGCTGCTTGGCGAGCTCCGTCTTGCCGACGCCCGTCGGGCCCACGAAGAGGAGGGTACCGAGGGGCCGGTCCGGCGGGTTCAGGCCGGCCTTGAAGGGTACGAGGCTCGTCGCCGCCGCGCGGCACGCGGCGTCCTGACCGATCACCCGGGCCCGGAGCCGCTCGGCTACCACCTCGCGGCCGGCGACGTGCCGGTCACTCACCAGCTCGAGCGGCAGCCCGCTCCAGCGCGCGAAGGCCTCTTCGACCCCCGCGGCGTCGAGCGTCTGCGGACCCGCGCTGCGTTTGGCCTCCGCGTCGAGGAAGCGAAAGGCCTTGCCCGGGAAGGACTGGTCGCGGCGGTAGGTGCCGAGGAGCTGAAGGAGGCGCCGGGCGCCCTTCGGCGGGAGCGTCTTGCGCGTCCCGCGAAACACGCGTTCCGCATGGACGGCGAGGGCCGGTAGGAGCGCCCCGCGGCCCGGCTCGTGGAGATCCCAGCGCTCGAAGAGGCCCACGAAACGCGCGTTGAGGCGCCGCGCGGCGACCAGCTCCTCCGGCGTCGCCTCCGCGATCAGCGCCACGTCGCCCGCCGCGATCGCCGGCGCGAAGAGGTCCGCGAGGCTCGCGCCGCCGGAGCGGGGCTGGACGAAGGGGACGAGGCGTCCGACGTCCAGGAGCCGGTTCGACTGGCGCAGCTCGTCCACGAGCGCCAGCGCCCGCTCCTGCCACATGCCCACGAAGACCATCCCGGCGAGGAGCCGTTCGGTGCTCGTGCGATGGACTCCGGCCAGGCGCGGGCTCTCGTCGCCGCGTCGGGCCTTGAGAAGCGCCCGCGCGAGCGCGTTCACGGCCGTGGTCTTTCCGGTGCCGGCGCCGCCGACGAGGAGCCGCGAGCGCAGCGGCCCTTCGCCCTCGTAGAGGCGCAGCGTGAGCCCGCGCGGGCCGTCCAGCGGAACCGTTCTCGGCAGCCGGTTCTTCGCGGCCCGGTCCACGAGATCGTCCGCGACGGCGCTGAGAGTCTCGGGGAGCGCCGCCTGGGTGCGGATGGCGGCATGGCGCTCCTTGCGCACGAGGCTCGGCTCGTAGGCGACCACGCGCTCGCGGCCCTCGTTTCGGAAGTCGTAGAGGACTTGCGCGCTCTCGCCCACGAGGGCGCCGCCGATGCAGCTCGCGAGCACGGCCGGCGCGCTCTCGAGGTCCTCGAGAAGCAGCCCCCAGTCGAAGCGCGGGAGCATCACCCGGAACGCGGCCGACTCGTCGCCGCGCTGCGCGCCACCGCGGTCCCGTACCCGGCTCCAGACGTAGGTCACGCGAAAGGGGACCTCCCGCGCGCCGACGGCCCACAGGCCGTCGATGCGGCTGGCGGGGCGCACGGGGACCCGCACGGTCTTGGTCTGGAAGGTCTCGGTCCAGAGGTAGCGCGCCAGGTCTTCGGTGCCGCGGACGACGCGCGTCTGGAGCTCCGCTTCGAGCGCGAGGAGCACGGCCTCGTCGTCCTTGCCGTAGGCCGCCGGTGGCGCCGCGTCGAAGAGGCGGCGCTCCCGGCGCATGAGGTAGCCCGTCACGTTGTCGTCCGTGTGGGTGACCAGGTACGCGCGCAGCGACGATTTTCCCTTCGCCGTCACGGGGCTTCCCCCGCCGTGTCGGGCAGGCGGGACATGTGGAGGCGGAGGAGACGCGGCAGCGCTTGCGTCGGCGTCTGCGCCTCCGCGCGCTGCACGCGGACGTGGCGGTAGCCCTCGATCTCCGGCGGCGCGGCGGGGCCCCGGCGCCGCCGCGACCAGCGCAGGCGCCGGACCACCGGGAGGAGGGCGTCGGGGTTCGCCGGCAGCGCGGGCGCGCCCCCGTCCAGCGCGCGCTCGTAAGCCGCGCGGGCAGTCCCGGTGGCCTCGAGGCGCGCCTTCGCGTCGTGCTCCGCGGGGAAGACGCTCACGCGTACCACCTCGGATCCGTCGGCGAGCGCGTCGAGCACGTGGCAGCCCTGCTCGCCGGCGAAGAACTCGTAGAGCTGAGGGCCGCTGAAGCTGAGCGCGATCTCCTCGGGGCTGGGCCCGAGCCCGGCGAGCTTCACGTCGGCAACGTCGAGGGAGCGCAGCATGCCCCGCGTCCGGCAGGCGGCGCGCGGGAGCGTGCCGCGGGCCGCCGCGTAGGTCGCGGCCAGGTGGGGCAGCAGCCGCGCGGAGGTGGAGCGGGGCGTGATGCGGCGGAGCACGACCTCGCAGCCGTTGCTGGCGCCGGCGCCGGCGGCCAAGGCGCGGCGGAGAAACGTGATCTCGGCGAGCACGGCGAGGATTCCGTCGCGGTCCGGCGGGGGGAGGCGTCCGGCGGTGGCGCGAGCATCGAGGAGTCGCACCCTCGGGTGCGAGGCGCGAGGGTCCCGGTAAGGTGGCCGGCGTATCACCCGCTCGCGACGGCCGTCGACCGCTTGCTCGAGGTGAAGCATTTCCTGGCGTCCGGCGTCGTGGACCCAGCCGTCGAGGCGCTCGCGGAAGCGGAGAAGCTCCTCCCGGAGCTGGTCCAGCCGGTAGGCCGCGTCGGCGGCCTCGGCGTCCCCGGCGGCGAAGCGCGACACGGCCTCGCCGAGGGCGGCGTTGACGTCGGCGAGCTCCGGCCCGGCGAGCAGCGCGTCGAGCTCCGCGAGGGCCGCAGGCAGCCGGGCGCGCAGCTCGGGCAAGGACGCCTCTTCGAGGCCTTCGAGCGCGTAGCGTGCGTCGAGGGGCTCCGCCTCCCGGAGCGCCTCGCTCACCAGCCGGAAGGGAGTCTCCGCCCCCGGCGGGCTGGCGGTCAGGCGGACGATCTCCATCTCGCTGCGGGTCCGGGAGGCGAGATGCTCCGCGAGCTGCGCGCCCACCTCCGCCTCGAGATAGCGACGCACGGAGCGGGCCCCGGCCCGCTCGTCGAAAGCCTCCCGCGCCATGCGCGCGGCGGCGCTCGCGTGCGTCGAGACGAAGACGTTTCGCTCCGTCAGGCCGCGGCGCGCGAGCAGGCGCTCCAGCTCTCGCCGGGCGATGCGCTCCGCCGCGTCCGCGCCCAGCGGCGCGAAGGAGACCACGCGGTCGATGCGATTGAAGAGCTCGGGTGGGAAGAAGGCGCGCACGGCCTGGAGGACGTCGGCCTCTTGGCTCGCGGTGCTCTCCTCGCCGAAGCCCACGCTCGGGCGACCCTTCGCGCCGAGGTTGGACGTCATGATGACGACGGTCCGCGTGAAGCTCGCGAGCTCGCCGGAGGCGTCCGTGAGGCGGCCGTCCTCGAAGAGCTGCAACAGCAGATAGAGCACCGAGGGATGGGCCTTCTCGATCTCGTCGAGGAGCAGCACGCAGAAGGGCTGCTGTCGCACCGCCTCGGTGAGCAGACCTCGCGGGGCGCCGCGCTCGCCGATGAGCCGCGGCACCGCGTCCGGGCCAGAGAGCTCGCCCATGTCGAAGCGGACCAGGCGCTCGGGCTCCCCGAGGCCGTCTTCGGAGGCGCCGTAGAGGTAGCTCGCCAGCTCCTTGGCCAGCTGCGTCTTGCCGGTGCCCGTGGGACCGGTGAAAAGGAGCACGCCAAAGGGGCGCTTCGGGTCCGTCAGACCGGCGCGTACCCGGATCACGAGCTCCGCCGCGACGCGCACGGCCGGCGTCTGGCCCATGACGCCCTCCTCGAGGTCCGTGACCACGTCCTCGACGGTCAGCGCGGTGTCGCGCTCGAGGAGGAACTCGGGAAGCCCGGTCCGGTCCGTCAGCGCTTCGAGGACCAGGTCCGCGTCGATGGGCCCGGGCGCGCCCGCGTGGCGGCGCGCCGTGTGGTCGAGGAGGTCGAGCGCGGCCCCGGGGAGCGCCTGGGCCGGGAGGAGGGGCGCGCCGATCTCGAGCACCGCGCGCAGCGCGTCCGGCGCGAAGCTCACGCGGCGCTCGGGCGCGAGGCGCCGGGAGGCGTGCAACATCATGCGCAGCGTCTCGGTGGTGCTGGGCGGGTCGACGCGGAGCGTGGTGAAGAGGCGGGCGAAGGCGGGAGCGTCGTCCTCGAGCCGCGCCCATTGGGCCTCGGTGGCGGTCCCGACCATCACGACCTCGGCCCGCTCCACCGGGCCACGAAAGACGTCCGCCATGCTCCGCTCGCTGTCCCGGCTCCGGCCCGCGCGGCCGAGCGCGACGAGGTCCTCGAAGTGGAGCACGACGCGGCGCTTTCGTGCCTCCGCGGCGAGCTTCACGCAGCGTTCTTCCCATTCGCCGAGATGGGACATGCCGGCGATGAGCCGGCTGGCGCTGAGCGACCAGACGTGCGTCACCTCGTCGAGGTTTCGATGCATCGCGTAGGCATCGGCCTCGAGCATGTCGAGCACGGCATGGCGGAGCAGCGTGCGCTTGCCGACGCCAGGCGGCCCGAGGAGCACGACCGGGCGCTTGCGCGCCCCACAGAGGAGCGCCTGGAGCTGGCTCCTCAGCGGCTCCCGGGGCCGGCCGGTGACGAGCGTCCCGTCCGCCGCCCGGGGCGTCAGATCGTCGCCGAGGCGTGCGAGCAGCGAGGAGGTGCCCTTCTGCGTGTCCGCGCGCCCCTCGTTACCGCGCGCCGCGTCCAGGCGAAGGTCGTCCCAGAGCCCCTGCCCTTTGTCCGGAAGGCGGTCCAGGAGCGCATCCGTCTTCACGGTCAGAGGCACGGACTTGAGCGTGTCTCGGCGCCCGGGCGAGGCGAGCGCCTGGAGCTCTCGGTCGTCGAGCTCGCTCCAGCGCGCCTCGAAGAAGCGTGACGCCTGCCGTCTCAGGTCTCCGCCAGGCTCGAGGACGAAGGGCTCGTCCTGGCGCTGTGGGTGATAGGCGATCTCGAGGCTCGCCGGCGCGGCGTCGCCTTCGCCCAGCACGGCCTCGCAGGGCCGCGTCTCGACCACGAGAGGGACGACGGCGACGAAGCGTCGGCGCTTGTCGCCGGCCAGGCGCAGATCGACGCGGAGTCGCTCGAGGCGCGCCCGCCCCGCGAAGAGAAAGGGCCTCAGCTCCGCCCCCGCGCGGGGGTTGAGCGACTCGCGGAGGCGCCGGCCGAGCAGCGCGCGAAGACGCGAGGCCGGCGATCCCCGTACCGTGATGGTGAAGGGATGGATGCCCACGGTGGTCCACGTCGTGTCGTGGGCCTCGCGGCGCTGGTAGACGGGGAGCAGCAGCCTCACGCGGCGCCTCCCGACTCGGCCCGCGCCTTGGCGGCTTCCTCGGCGGTCGGGGCGTCGAGGGGCGAGGGCGTGAGCTCGTCGCGGGTGCCGGCTTCGTCGAGGGGGATCAGCGCGGCGAGCGTCAGCTCGTCGAGCACCTCGGGCGCGAAGGCCTTCCCCCACGGCACGAGCGGCGCGTTCGGCTGCCGCTCCGGGTTCGCGCGCACGTCGGTGAGGCGGGCGGCCGTCCGCCGACGCAGCTTGGGCCGGGACACCATGGCCGGCGGGGCTAGGGCGGGGGGGCCAAAGTCGCGCGCTGGGTCGAGGGTCGCGCGGTAGGCCACTGGCGCGACCTCGTGATGGGCCCCTTCGGGGAGCGGCGGGCGACCGAGCACGCGATGCAGGCCCCCTTGGCACGCCAGGAAGGTGCCGACGTGAGGGCCCTCGAGGCGCAGCAGGAGCGCCATCCGGTCGCGGCGCTCGGCTTCGAGGCGCTCCCGCAGGAACGCCGCAGCGCGCGGGGGGCCGAAGGCGGGCTTCGAAGGCCAGGTCGAGGGCAAAGGCGCGCTCGGCGGCGCCCGGTCGCCGCGGAGGTGAAAGGTCGCCTCCCACCCCCGGGGACCGAGCGCCTCGAGGAGGGAGGTGAGCCAGGGGTCGAGGCTGCGGCCGTCGTCGAGCTCCGTCGCCAGCACGAGCACGGCGTGCTTCGGGTCGTCCTCGAGCAAGAGCGTCAGCAGGTCCCGGCGGAAGTGCCGCCGGAGCCGCGGCGGCTCGTCGTCGCCAAAGGGCGGCGGCTCCCGCGCCTGCATCGCGTCGAGGAGAAGCTCCTCGAGGGCGTGCACCTCCCGCTCCGCCTCGCGCAGCGGGCCGAGGCGCTTCTCGGCCGTGCTGCGGGTCTGCTCGAGGAGCGCGACCTCCGCGCCATCGGCCTTCGGCGGCGGCAGCGGCCGACCGCGTTTGGTCTTCCGTGGCGCGAAGAGCTGCGCCGTCCGTGCCAGGGCATGGGCCTCGGCCTCGGCCAGGGCTTCGACAGCCGGGAGCCGCATGCGCTGCTGGACCTCGCGGCGGAGCGCGAAGACGCCGCCGAGTCCCTTCAGGGCGCTGGCATCGTCGGCGCTCCGTGGCGTGAACTGCAGCGTCAGCGGCCCGGTGCTCCTCCGAAAGGAGCCCGGCGCCTGCGCCAACGAGGCGGCTCCCGCGCTCGGCACGACCTCGATGGCGAAGGAACCCGTCTCGGCGCTGAGGCCGGCCGCGAGCGGCGTGGCGAGCGACGCGTCGACGTGGCGCCGTAGCGCGCGCGCGCCGTAGGCGGGCGACGTCCCTTCCGCGGCGAGGGCCTCGAGGGCCTCGGGGCTCACCAAGAGCGTCGCCCCGCGCTCGCTCAGCCCGCGTCGCTCCGCGAGCTGGGCGACCAATAGCCCCGTGATGCGGGCCGCATCCGCGGCCGCGAGCGGGCGGAACGCGATGATGCGGTCGAGGCGGCCCACGAGCTCCGGGCGGAAGGCCGCGCGTACCGCCTCCATGGCCGCGGCCTGCAGGTCTTCCGGGCCTCGCTGGAAGCCGAGCGACAGCCGTCCCTCGTGCCGGGCGCCCAGATTGCTCGTCAGGATGACCAGCGTGTTCTTGAACGACGCGACGCGCCCGGCGCCGTCCGTCAGCCGCCCTTCGCCAGCGATCTGCAGGAGCAGATCGAAGAAGGAGGGATGTGCCTTCTCGACCTCGTCGAAGAGAACGACGGCGAAGGGCTGTTGCCGTACGCGCCGCGTGAGCAACCCGTCATCGCGGCCGTCGCCGCTCACGAGGCGCTGCACCGCCGCCGGTCCGGCCAGCTCGCTCATGTCGAAGCGAAGCAAGCGCTCCTCGGCCCCGTAGAGGTAGCCGGCCAGCGCCCGGCAGAGCTCGGTCTTGCCCACGCCCGTCGGGCCCGTGAAGAGAAAGGTGGCCAGCGGCTTGTCCGCCGGCTGCAGCGCGGCCTTGACCACCGCGAGCGTCTCCGCGACGGCGCGCACGGCTGCGTCCTGACCGACCACGCGGCGGCGCAGCGTCGCGGCGACCCGATCTGCGTCGAAGGCCCGGTCGTCGCGGAGCAGCACCTCGGGGATGCCCGTCTGCAGGCTGAAGAGCTGCACGACGGCCGCGCCCCCGAGGTCCCCCTCCACGCGATGGCCGGGCCGGTCGGCCGCGTCGCGGAGCTCCTCGAAGAGGCGCGCGGCCTTCCCCGGGAACGCACGGTCGTGGAGATAGCGTTCGGCGAGGTGGAGCAGGGTCGTTTGCCCCTCCTCCGTCACGCGAGGGCGCTCCGGCGCGTGCTCCTCTGCGTGCGCCGCGCGGGCCGCCAGCACGGCGCCGCCGGCCGTTCGGTCCTGGGCCTCCATCCCGAGCACGTGGAAGCTGGCGAAGAAGCCCTCGTGCCGCGCGGCGAGCCGGTCGTGGGCCTCGGGCGTGAGCTCGGCGACGACGCGGACGCGACCCTCTTCGAGCGCGGGCTTGAGAGCGCCCGCGAGGTCCACGTGGGACTCGCCCGTCCGCGCGTCGAAGAGGTCGCGGAGGTCCGAGAGGTAGAGCACCGCGTCGAGCTCCTCGGCGGCGTCCACGACGCGCGCGAGGCGAGCCTGCCACTGGCCCAGGTAGCTCATGCCCGCGACCAGCTGGGCACCGCTCGTCTGGTAGGCGAGGCGTTTCCCGTCGCGGGGGAGCAACGCTCCTCGCCGAAACGAGGCGCCGCTCGCGTGGTCGCGGACCCACTGCTCGAAGAGGGCGCTCTTGCCGGCCCCGCTCGGGGCGACGAGAAGCACGGAGCGCCGGGGCTCACCCTCGAGCAGCTCGGCGAGCACCCGAAGCTCGTCGTCGCGGCCCACGGTCGGCGCGGCGTCGGCGATGGACGCGGAGGCGTGGAGGGGAAGGGCGACGTCCGACAGAACTTCCAGGGCGAAGCGCATCTTCGTCGCGCGCTCGAGGCGCCGGCGAAGCCCACCTGCGCCCGGCTCGGCGTCGGCGACGTCGCGCCGCGCGACCTCGAGCATGAGCGGCGCGAGCGCGATGCGCCCTCCGGGCAGCCTCTCCGCCCAGCTCTCCGCGTCGTAGCGGCGCGCGTCCAGCAAGCGCGCGACCTCCCGTGTGAGCGTGGCCTCCACCGGCTCGTCGGCGCCGAGATACATCGTCTGCGCGAGCGAGGGCACGAGCGCCCAGCGCGGCCCGAGCTCCGCACCGCGCTCGATGGGGAGAAGCACCACGGGCACACCAAGCCGGAGGGAATGCGGTCGCTCGTCGTGGCCCTTCGGCGGGTCGCCGAGCGTTGGCAGGGGCACGTAAACCTGCAGGAGCGTCGCGTCGGCCGGGAGGGCGTGGCGACTCACCTCCGTCGCCGGTGCGCGCGCGAGGGCCTCGCTCAGATAAAGGTGGAGGTCGTCGAGGGCGCTCTCGGGGTCCGTGGCGTGCGCGGCGATCGACGGGTCCATGACCGGGTAGGCAAGGACGTCACCGGAAGGGAACTGCTCCACCACGGCGAGCGTGCGGAGTGCCAGGGGCGAGGCGGAGGACGAAGCCATGCGCGACGAGGAAGGGACGACGAGGGGCGTCGCCGGCGCGGCCCGGCTTCTCTCCCCCGGCGAACGATGCCACGTTTCGCGCCGTGCAGCTTCGACGGATCGGATGGGGAGCCCTGGCCCTGGCCTTGGCCGCGTGCGGCGGGGACGCGACGGACGAGCGCGCCCCGGCCCCGGCGCCGCCGGACCCCGAGCCCGCGCCCGAGGCTGCATCGCCGGAGGTCGCACCGCCGGAGGTCGCACCGCCCGAAGAGCCGTGGATCGCCATCGATACGCACGTGGACACGCCCGGGCGCATGGTCGACGGGCCCGACGACATCGGAGAGCGGCAGGAAGGCGGGCACCTGGATCTCCCGCGCATGCGCGAGGGCGGGCTCACGGGCGCCTTCTTCAGCATCTACGTCAGCCCGCGGCGCTTCCGGCACCGCGCGGCGTGGGACCGAACGCTGGCGCTCATCGCGTCCGTGCGGCGCCTGGCCGAAGCGCATCCGGAGGCGGCGATGCTCGCGACGAGCGCCGACGACGTGCGGCGCGCGGCACGCGAGGGCAAGGCGGCGCTCTTGATGGGCGTGGAGGGCGCCCACGGCCTGGGCGACGCGCTCGGGCGCTTCGCGGGGAACCGGTCCATCACGCCGCCGGACGAGGAAGAGGTGCTCGCGCGCGTGCGGCAGCTTCACGCCCTCGGCGTGCGGTACATGACCATCACCTGGTCCATCGACAATCCCCTCGCGCACAGCTCGAGCGGCGTCGCGCCGGAGAAGGGCCTCACGGCGCTCGGGCGTCGCGTCGTGCGGTTGATGAACAAGCTCGGGATCATCGTCGACGTCAGCCACGTCAGCGATCAGACCTTCTGGGACATCATGGAGGTCAGCACGCGGCCCGTGCTCGCGAGCCACTCGTCGGCGCGCGCGCTCGCGGACCACCCCCGGAACATGCGCGACGCGATGATCCGTGCGGTGGCCGAGGCCGGCGGCGCCGTCTGCGTGAACTACTACACGCAGTTCATCGACCAGGGTTATGCGCGGCGGCGAAAGCGCCTCGACTACCGCGAGCGTGAGGCCTTCGCGGCCCTCGATGCACGCTTCGAAGATGCGTCGTGGGTCGATCGCGGGACGGCTCGCTACGCCCTCGCCCAGGAGCTGTCGCCGGATCTCGCGCCGCCGGGGCTCCCGGAGCTGGTGGCGCATTTCGCTCACATCACCGAGGTCGGTGGCCCCGGTGCGGCGTGTCTCGGATCGGACTTCGACGGCGTGCCCGAGCTGCCCCTCGGCCTGGACGACGTGAGCCAGCTCGGCAACCTCCGGGAGGCGCTCCTCGACGCGGGCCTGCCGGCGCGGGCCATCTTCGGAGAGAACGTGCTCCGGGTGCTCGAGGCGCAGGAGAGGGTGGTGGAGACGGAGGAGCCACCGGGCTGAGGCGCCGGGCGCCGCGAGCCTCAGTGAAGGCCCGCGCCCAGGAACATGATCCCGTAGCAGCCGCCGATGCCGAGTGCACCGATGAGGCAGGTGCCCCCGAGGACCAGCTTCCAAACCTGCCCGCCGCCGCCCTGCGGCCCTGCGGCGGGATCGCGCCCGCGGTAGGACGCGATGAGCCACACGCCGAGGCCCAGGGCGACGAGCCCGAAGAGCGCGGGCCCGAAGACGAGCAGCCCGAGAACCAGCCCTTCGCCATCCATGGGGCGCAGCGTACACGACGCCGGGGCGAGCGCCGCGGTGTAGGGTGCTGCATGGCTCGGGTGCGCCCCTACGTCTTCTACGGCGCGACGCGCGCGCTCTGCGGCACGTGCCTCCGCGTCGTGGATGCCAAGGAGGTCATCGAGGACGGCGAGGTCTGGCTCTGGAAGCGATGCCCGGAGCACGGCACGGAGCGCGTGCTCTTGGCCGACGACGCGGCGTATTGGCGCCGCGCCCGGGAGGTCTACCTGAAGCCCGCCGAACAGGTCGCGCGCCACGCGACGCCCGTGAAGTACGGGTGCCCCTACGACTGCGGGATTTGCCCCGACCACGAACAGCACGGCTGCGTGTCGATCCTCGAGGTCACGGACCACTGCAACCTCCGCTGTCCGACCTGCTACGCGGCAAGCGGTCCGGAACGAAAGACGCACCGGCCGCTCGCGCAGCTCGAGCGCATGCTCGACGCCATCGTCCGCCAGGAAAGTGAGCCCGACGTGCTCCAGGTGTCGGGCGGCGAGCCGACGACGCATCCGGACTTCTTCGCCATCCTCGACGCCTGCCGTCGCCGGCCCGTACGGCACCTGATGGTGAACACCAACGGGCTCCGCATCGCGCGGGACCCCGCCTTCGCGGAGCGCCTGGCCACGTACATGCCGGGCTTCGAGGTCTACCTGCAGCTCGACTCGCTTCGGGAGGGGCCGCTTCGCACGCTTCGGGGCGCGGACCTTCGGCGGGTCAAGGAGCAGGCCCTCGAGCGCCTCGAGTCCCTCGGCATCTCCACCACGCTCGTGGTCACGCTGAAGCGAGGCGTGAATGACGACGAGCTGGGCGAGCTGGTGCGCTTCGCGCTCGGGTGGCGCTGCGTGCGCGGCGTGACCTTCCAGCCCGTGCAGGACGCGGGACGCAACGAGGGCCCATCGGCGCCGCGGCGCCTCACGCTCACGGAGGTGAGGCGCCGGCTCCTCGAGCAATGCGAGCTCTTCACGCCCGCCGACGTGGTCCCGGTCCCCTGCCACCCGGACAGCCTCGCGATGGCGTATGCGCTCAAGGGCGAGGGCGCCCACGAGAGCGCGGTGGCGCCGCTGACCCGCTACGTGCCGCCCGAGGTCCTGCTCGCGGGGCCGCGGAGCACGCTGAGCGTCGAGAAGGACCCCGCGCTCCAGAAGGCCGTCGGCGAGGCACTGGCACGCGCCTTCACGGGCTCCTTCAGCACGGCGCACGGGCCGGAGAGCGCGGCGTGTTCGCTGAAGGAGCTGCTTTGCTGCCTCCCCCGCATCGAGGCGCTGCCGGAGCTGAGCTACGAGCGCGTCTTTCGCGTGGTGATCAACGCCTTCCTCGACCGGCACTCCATGGATCTGCGGAGCGTGAGGAAGACCTGCGTGCACATCGCCCATCCGGATGGACGGCGGGTGATCCCCTTCGACACGTACAACGTGCTCTACCGCGACGGTCTCGAGGAGACGCGACTGGCGCCCTTGCGTCGCGGGGAGGGTGCTCCGAGTCGGCTCGTGACGATCGGGCGCCGGTGAGGGCCGGGCCCCGGGCGCGATGAACGCCGGCGAGCTCGCCTATCTGACCTGCGTCGCGGTCGGGGTCGTGGCGGGCGTAGGGGGCGCGCGGGTGCTACGCGGCGAGGCCGCTACCCAGGCCCCATCGCTGGCCGGGAGGGTCCGCGTCGCGGCGCTCGTCGGCGGTGTGCTCGGGGCGGACGTCTTCGAGCTTCCGGCGGATCTCCTCGGCTGGTCGGCGCCGAGCGCGCGGGGTCTGATCCCCCTCGGCGGACGCACCGTGCTCGGCGGACTGCTCGGAGGCTGGGCCGCCGTCGAGCTCGCGAAGGCCCGGGGCGGCTATCGCGGGGCGACCGGCGACCGCTTCGCCTTTCCCCTCGCACTGGCCATGGTCTTCGGGCGCCTCGGCTGCACGCTCCGGGGCTGCTGCGAGGGCGCTCTGGTGTCCGCCGACTCGTTTTTCGGTCGCTTAGGCCATGCGCTCCATGGGGTGCCGCGGCTGCCGGCGGCGGCCTTCGAGGCCTGGTTCCATGCCCTCGCCGCCGTCGTGCTCCTGGCGCTCCGCGCCCGGGGGCTCGCCCGCGGCGCCCAGCTGGCGCTCTACCTCGCGGCCTACGCCCTCGTGCGCTTCGGCCTGGAGACGGTGCGCGCGCACCCCCCGGTGCTCTTCGGGCTCACCTACTACCAGGGCCTGGCGATCGCGCTCTTCGTCCTCGCGGGCGGAACGGCATGGCGCCGGCTGCGTCGTTGAGCGGCACGCATCCCCTCGCCGCACGCACGCTCCGCCGCCCGGCTGCTTCCTCGCACGCGCGGGCTCGCGCGCGAGGCGGGCCTGCGCTACGCCCGGCGGCCATGACGACTCCGGTACGCCGCGCGCTCCTCTCGGTCTCGGACAAGGCCGGCATCGTCGATTTCGCGAAGGGCCTCGCGGACCAGGGAGTCGAGATCCTCTCCACCGGCGGGACGGCGCGGGCGCTCCGCGCAAGCGGCGTCCCGGTCGTCGACGTGGCGGCCTACACGGAGTCGCCGGAGGTCATGGACGGCCGCGTCAAGACGCTGCACCCCCGCGTCCACGGCGGCATCCTGGCCCGAGACCAGGCCGCGGACTGGGCCGACCTCGAGCGCATCGGCGGCAAGCCCATCGATCTCGTGTGCGTGAACCTCTACCCCTTCGAGGCCACCGTCGCCGGCGGCGCCGACCACCCGACGATCATCGAGAACATCGACATCGGCGGACCCTCGATGGTGCGGAGCGCGGCGAAGAACCATGCGCGTGTGCTCGTCGTGACCGATCCCGGGGACTACGGCGACGTGCTCGCAGCCATCGCCGCAGGCGCTGATGAGGGCCTTCGCGCGCGGCTGGCCGCCAAGGCCTTCGGCCACACCGCGGCCTACGACGGCGCCATCGCCGGCTACCTCACGGCCCTCGATGGAGAAGGCGGGCGCCACACCTTCCCCGGCACGCTCACCACGGTGCTCGAGAAGGCCTACGACACCCGCTACGGCGAGAACCCCCCCCAGAAGGGCGCCTTCTATCTGGAGCGCGGCGCACCCGAGGGATCGCTCGCGCGCACCGAGAGCCTCGGCGCCGGCGGCAAGGAGCTCAGCTTCAACAACCTCGTCGACGTGGACGCGGCGCTCGAGGCGGCGCGCGAGCTCGACGGGCCCGGCGCCGTGGTCGTGAAGCACACGAACCCCTGCGGCGTCGCCACGGCGGGCAGCCTCGTCGAGGCGTACCGGCGGGCGCGCGCCGCCGATGCGACGAGCGCCTTCGGCGGCATCGTGGCGCTCAACCAGGAGGTCGACCTGGCCACCGCCGAGGTCATCGCCGAGACCTTCATCGAGTGCGTGGTCGCTCCCGGCTTCGCGGGGGACGCCCTCGAGCGGCTCCGGAAGAAGAAGTCGCTCCGGCTCCTGGCGACCGGCGGCTGGCTCGCAGCGGACGCGCCGATGCTGCAGATGAAGCGCATCAGCGGCGGCTTTGCCGTGCAGGAGCGCGACGCGACGGCGGCTGGCGAGGTCGCGGGCGGCCGCGTGGCCACGAAGCGCGCGCCGACCGCGGACGAGCGCGCGGCCCTCGATCTGAGCTGGCGCGTCTGCAAGCACGTGAAGTCGAACGCCATCGTCTTCGCCAAGCCCGGACGCACGGTGGGCATCGGTGCCGGGCAGATGAGCCGCGTGCTTGCCGTCGAGATCGCCGCCCAGAAGGCGGGCGACGACGCCAAGGGCGCGGTGATGGCGTCGGACGCGTTCTTCCCCTTCGCCGACGGCGTCGAAGCCGCCGCGCGGGCCGGAGTGACGGCGGTGGTGCAGCCCGGCGGGAGCAAGCGCGATGAAGAGGTCATCGCGGCCTGCGACGCGGCGGACATGGCCATGGTCTTCACGGGCTTCCGCCACTTCAAACACTGAGGGTGCGAGGGCTGCCGGCTCGTCGCCTTGGCGTCCGAGGCCTGATAAGCACGCGCTCATGACGACCGAACGGAAGGCCCTCGTCGTGGGCGGGGGTGGGCGCGAGCACGCCCTCGCCTGGCGCCTTCACCGAAGCGGCGCCGAGCTGCACGTGGCGCCCGGCAACGCAGGCACCGCGGGCTTCGCCACGAACCACCCCGTGAACGCCGACGACGTCACCGGCCAGGTCGCGCTGGCGAAGGAGCTCGGCGTGGGCCTCGTCGTCGTCGGCCCCGAAGCGCCGCTCGTCGCCGGGCTCGTCGACGCACTCGAGGCCGCCGGCGTTCCGGCCTTCGGCCCGACCCGGGCCGCGGCGACGCTCGAGGGCTCGAAGATCCGCGCCAAGGAGCTGATGCAGCGCGCAGGCATCCCGACGGCCGGCTTCCGGGTCTTCGAGGACGCGGACGCGGCCGAGGCCTATGTGCGCGGCGCCGAGCGGCCGCTCGTCGTGAAGGCCGACGGTCTCGCGGCCGGGAAGGGCGTGACCGTCGCCAAGGACGCGGAGGAAGCGGCGGGAGCCATCGACCGCATCATGCGGCAGCGCGCCTTCGGAGACGCCGGCGCGCGGGTTCTCATCGAGGAATGCCTCGTGGGACCCGAGGTGAGCTACCACGTGGTGTGCGACGGGACGCGCGCCGTGCCCCTCGCCGCCGCCCAGGACCACAAGCGCGCCTTCGACGGCGACCAGGGCCCCAATACCGGCGGCATGGGCGCCTACTCGCCGCCGCCCATGGTCGACGCGGCGCTCGAGGCGCGCATCCGGGCCGAGGTCGTCGTCCCCACGCTCGCGGCGCTTCGCGACGAGGGCACGCCCTTTCGCGGCGCGCTTTTCATCGGGCTGATGATCGTCGACGGCGCGCCGCAGGTGCTCGAGTACAACGTGCGCTTCGGCGACCCCGAGACGGAAGTGCTCATGGCGCGCTGGGGCGGGGACGCCTGGCCGCTCTTCCACGGCGCCGCGACGGGCGACCTCTCGGGCGTCGAGCCCGCCTGGGAGGCTCCGGCCGCGATGACGGTGGTGCTCGCGAGCGGCGGCTACCCGGGCGCCTACGCCAAGGGCAAGCCCATCGCGGGTCTCGAGGAGGCCGCGGCCCACGCCACCGTCTTCCACGCCGGGACGGCGGAGGCCGAGGGCCGCGTCGTCACGAGCGGGGGACGCGTGCTCGCCGTCACGGCGACGGGGGCCGACGTCGCCGCTGCGGCCCAACGGGCCTATGCGGCCGCGGATGCGATCGACTTCGAGGGCAAGCAGCTCCGGCGGGACATTGGCTGGCAGGCGCGCCCCTCCCGATCCCGCGACTGAGCCGCTCTTCGACGTTCGTCGCGCTCCATGGGCACCTTTTGGGGTTGCCGGATGCGACACACGTCGCTAACTCTCCGCCCGTTGAAAGTGATTTTCAACAGCGCGAGGCGGTCCCGGCGACCCGGCGCTCGAGCAGCGAGCCCTGACGCTCGCAGGCCCAGCTACGGGCAGAGGACCCCATGAACTTCGCTAAGTACTTCGATACGCGCTTGCTCGCGGCCGCGATGATCGCGGCGGCGCCGCTCTCTGGCTGCGGTGACGACGGCGACGCCGCGCTGCCCGCGACCTACAACTTCACGAACGCCACGGGCGAGAGCTCGGTCGTCTACGGCGGGCAGACCTTCCGCCACGTGCTGATCCAGGAAATGAACGGGTTCGTGAACGGTCTTTCGGAGACCATCGATGGCGACGCCGCGTCGCCCTTCGGGACCGCGGGACGCACGGCGGCCGAGCTCAACTCGTGGTTCCGCTTCGACGATTCGGCGGCGGAGCGGACCTTCGAGTTCGTGACCTTCGGCCGGCAGGACTCCTTCGACGAGCTCGCCTCGCCGCGCGGCCTCGAGAGCAAGACCGCCGGCAACGACAGCTCGACGGACCACCGTGACTGGAACGGCGGCGCCTTCCTCGGCTGGAACGACACGGCGCTCCTCGGCGCCGACGCGGGAAGCAACCCCACGGCCTTCGTGGACGCGCTCATCGCCGCCATGGACGCGCAGGCCGTGGCCCGTGCGGCGGGATCCCAGGCCACCGCCCCGGACGGCTCGCCGCTGCCCGTGTACACGACGGCCGAGGGCCTTGACCTTCGCCAGCTGCTCGAGAAGTTCCTCCGCGTGAGCGTGACGTTCTCGCAGGGCGCCGACGACTACCTGGATGACGACGTGGACGGGAAGGGCCTGCTCTCGGACAACCTGCCGAGCGACGGCGACCCCTACCGCACCCTCGAGCACCAGTGGGACGAGGGCTTCGGCTACTTCGGTGCGCCGCGGGATTACGGCGACTACACCGACGAGGAAATCGCCGGGCGTGGCGGTCGCGAGGACTGGCAGGGACGCCACGACACCAACGGTGACGGTCAAATCGACCTCATCACGGAGAACGTCTGGGGCGCCGCCTCCAACGCCGCGAAGCGGGACCTGGGCTCGGCGACGGGCACGGACTTCACCGCCGAGGTCTGGGAGGGTTTCCTGCGCGGGCGTCAGATCCTCGCGGAGTCCGCCGAGGGTCCGCTGAGCGAGGCTCAGCTCGCCGACCTGCGGGCGGCCCGGGACCAGGCGCGCGGGACGTGGGAGCGCGTCATCGCCGCGACCGCCATCCACTACATCAACGACACGCTCGACGACATGAGCGAGTTCGGGACCGACGCCTACTCCTTCGCGACTCACGCGGTCCACTGGGCCGAGATGAAGGGCTTCGCGCTCGGGCTTCAGTTCAACCCCGGCTCGCCGCTGCTGCCGACCTTCGCGCAGGTCCACGATCTGATGAGGGACCAGCCCGTGCTAGAGGATGCGGGCGATGCGGCCATCGCCGCGTACGAGCAGGCGCTTCTCGACGCGCGTGCGTTGATGGGCACGGCCTACGGCTTCGCCCAGGCAGACCTCGAGGCCTGGTAGCCTTTCGGCCCCCACCGACCCCAGGACGACGCCATGCGCTTCTCGAGCTTCTTCCTCCTCGCGGCATCCGGTCTGACCCTGGCGAGCTGCAGCGGCGACGGCGCCCCGAGCGACACGGGGCCCGAGGCCGATGCGCGGCGCCAGGTCCTCGCGGCCTTCGCCGACGACGTCGTGGTTCCCCGCCTCGCCCGCTTCCGCGGTGACGCGGCCGCCCTCGAAACCGCCGCCCAGGCCTGGGCGGCGGCGCCGGCGGACGCGACTGCGCGGGGCGCCGCGCAGGCCGCCTTCGTGGACGCGATGGATACCTGGCAGGAGCTCGAGGTGCTGCAGGTGGGGCCCGCTGGGACCACCGGGGACATCGAGGGGGGGCAAGGCCTTCGCGACGAGATCTACTCCTGGCCCACGACCAACGCCTGCCGCGTCGACCAGGAGACCATCGAAGACGCGGCCGCGACCCCGGACGGGCTTCGCAGCGAGCTCGTCAACGTGCGTGGCCTCGACGCCCTGGAGCGCCTGCTCTTCGTCGTGGACGAGACGACCGCCTGCCCGTCGAGCAGCCCGCTCATCCTGGACGGGTTGTGGGAGGCCGTGGCGGCGACGCCCGGCGACGTGACGGCGCGGCGAGCGAGCTACGCCGCCTCGGCGGCGACGCTGGTGCGCGAGCGTGCCGAAGAGCTGGAGGCGGCCTGGACGGGCGGCTTCCGCGACGAGCTGGCGACGGCGGGCGCGGGCTCCGTGGTGTACCGGACGAGCCTCGACGCGCTGAACGGCGTGAGCGACGCGCTCTTCTATCTCGAAGGCATCACCGTGAACGTGAAGATCGCGGAGCCTGCGGGGCTCAGCGGCTGCGAGACGGCGGACACGTGCCCCGAGGCCCGAGAGAGCCTCTTCGCCGACCGCTCGCTCGCCAACATCCAGGCCAACTACCGCGGCTACGTCGCAGGCTTTCGCGGCGGCGAGGGGATGGGTCTCGACCAGCTTCTTCGTGACGTCGGCGCGTCCGATCTGGCGGACCGCATGGACGCCGCCATCGTCACCGCCGACCCGGTGGTGGAGGGCCTGAGCGGCACGCTCCCGGCGCTGCTGGAGGCGGATCCGCAGGGTCTCGACCCCGCGTTCAACGCGATCCAGGACGTCGTGCGCCTTCAGCGTACGGAGCTCGTCAGCGTCTTCAACCTGCGCCTGCCGCAGAGCGTCGCCGCCGACAACGATTGAGCGGGTGGCGAGTCCGTGGAGTCCGAGGCCACGGGCATGCGAGCGCTCTGGGCGCGTGGGCACGCGCCCGTCGACCCCGCGAGCCTGGTGGCCTTCCGGGTGGCCTTCGGGCTGCTCGGCATGGTCAGCGCGGAACGTTTCCTGAGCTTCGGCTGGGACGAGCGGCTCTTCGACGCGCCGAGCTTCCACTTCCGCTACTACGGCTTCGGCTGGGTGCCGACGCCCCCGGACGGCGTCGTCACGGGCCTCTTCGTCGCCATTCTCGCGCTGGGCAGCCTCATCGCGTTCGGTCTCGTCACGCGGCTTGCCACGGTGCTCTTCGCGGTGCTCTTCACGTACGTCCAGCTCATCGACGTCACGACGTACCTGAACCATTACGTCCTGGTCAGCCTGTTGGCCTTCTGGATGTGCCTCATGCCCCTCGGGGCCCGGGGAAGCCTCGACGCATGGATCCGCGCACGGCGTGGCCGTCCGCCGCGTCCCCCGCTTCGGGCCTGGATGCTCTGGGCGCTCCGCTTCCAGGTGGCCGTCGTCTACGTGAACGCGGCGCTCGCCAAGGCCACCGGGGACTGGCTGCTGCATGGGCAGCCCATGGGCATCTGGCTCGCCGCGCGCACGGACACTCCGCTCGTCGGGGACCTCTTCGCGCACCACGAGGTCGCCCTCGTGCTGGGGTGGGCCGGCTTTCTCTACGACCTCACCATCCCGCTCTGGCTCAGCCTTCGCCGGACCCGGGTGCCGGCCTACACGCTGCTGCTCGTCTTCCACGGCATGACCGCCGTGCTCTTCGACATCGGGATGTTTCCCTGGATCATGACGGCCGCCGCGACGATCTTCTTCGAGCCCGCGTGGCCTCGCCGGCTCCTCGGTCGCCTCGTCGGTCCGCGTGACGAGGCGTCCCGGCCCATCGAGCCCACGAGACCACGCCGCGGCCTGGCGGTGACGCTCGCCATCTTTGCGCTTCTGCAGGTGCTCTGGCCGCTCCGTGCGCACGCCTACGGTGGCAACGTGCTCTGGCACGAGCAGGGCATGCGCTTCAGCTGGCGGGTTCTCTGCCGCGAGAAGAACGGTTCCATTCGCTACCGCGTTCGCTGGACCGGCAGCGAGCGAGAGCGCTACGTGTTTCCGCAGCGCTACCTCACCGATCACCAGGAACGCGAGATGGCGGGGCAGCCCGATCTCGTGCTCCAGCTGGCGCATCACGTGGCGGCGGACCACCGTGCGCGCGGCTACGAGGACGTCGAGGTGCGCGTGGACGCCTGGGTCAGCCTCAACGGACGACGCATGGCGCGCATGATCGACCCCGATGTGGACCTCTCGCGGGTGCCCGATGGCCTCGGCAAAGCGAGCTGGATCCTGCCGGCGCCCGGCGGCGCGCCGATTCGGCTGCAGCGACCCCCACGGGTCGCGGAGGATGAGCGATGAAGCGGTTCCGGGTCCTGGCGCTCGCGGCCTCGGTCGCGCTGGCGGCCGAGAGCACGGCTCTCGCGCAGGAGAGTCCACCCGCGGATCCGGACGCGGGCGGCTTCGAGCTCGACGAGGAGTTCGAACTCGACGAGGAGCCGGAGACGGGAGCGGAGACGGACCAGGATCCGGCGACGGGGACGGAACCGGACACGGACACGGAGACGGAGACGGAGACGGAGACCGACACGGGCACGGGCACGGGCGCCGACCGAGGTGCTGACCGCGAGATGGAGGAGATGAGGGTCGACGTGCTGCCGCTCGTCGACCCGCGGAGCATCGGCGGGGGCGTGACCGTCCTCGACGAGGAGCAGCTCGACACGCTCAACTACGACGACCCGCACTCCGTGCTGCTGCAGGCGCCGGGCGTCTACGTGCGCACCGAGGACGGCTTCGGGCTCCGCCCCAACATCGGTCTCCGCGGCACGGACCCGGGCCGGAGCCGCAAGATCACGCTCCTCGAGGATGGCGTTCTCTTCGGACCGGCACCCTACGCCGCCCCGGCGGCCTACTACTTCCCGCTGATGACGCGCATCACGGGCGTCGAGGTCTTCAAGGGCCCGGCGGCCATCCTCTTCGGTCCCCAGACCATCGGCGGCGCCATCGACTTCCGGACCCGGCAGGTTCCCGAGGGGCGCCGCGGCCAGCTCGACCTCTCCTTCGGCCGCTTCCGCTCGCAGAAGGCCCACCTCTGGTACGGCGCATCGAATCGCTGGGGCGGGATCCTCGTGGAGGGCCTCCACGTCGGCACCCTCGGCTTCAAGGAGATCGACAACTCCAACCGGAACACGGGCTTCCAGCGCCAGGATTTCGTCGTGCGCGGCTTCGTCCGCGCGAACCCCACGGCCCGCGTCTATCATCGCCTGGAGCTTCGCCTCGGGCTCGGGCGCGAGCGCTCGGACGAGACCTACCTCGGTCTGAGCCGCGAGGACTTCGCTGCCAACGCGACCCGTCGCTATGCGTCGACGGCGCCGGACCGGATGAACTGGTGGCGCACGAGCGGTGTCCTCACGTGGACCCTCGGCATCGGCGAGCACACCTCGCTCGTCACGGACGTCTACCGGCACGACTTCGAGCGGAGCTGGTTCCGGCTGAATCGCTTCGGGACCACGCGCGGGGCCGACGCGAACGGCGACGGAGTGCCGGACGCGAACGACCAGGTCGGCCTGCGGGACATCGTGAACAACCCGACCGGCGCCAACGCCGTACGCCTCGCGGTGCTGCGCGGCGACGAGGACTCGGACGAGCTCCTCGGACGCCCCTACTCCATCGACAACGACCGCCGCTTCTTCTCGCAGGGTGTGCAGAGCCGGCTCCGGACGACCTTCGCGACGGGCGCGCTGCGCCATGAGGTCGACGCCGGCCTTCGCGTGCACATGGACCAGGTCGAGCGCGAGCAAACCGAGTTCGGCTTCGACATGCGGAGCGGCACGCTCGTTCGCCGCCCCGACGACACGACGCTCGTCACGGACAACCTCGACGAAGCGCTCGCCATCGCGGGCTACGCGACCTGGAAGCTCGCCTGGCGCGGCTTCGAGCTGAGCCCTGGGCTTCGTACGGAGATCATCCGCACCGAGCGCACCAACGACCTCGACCGCGACGCCGATACCGACGCCATCGACACCGTGGTCCTGCCCGGGCTCGGCGTCACCTACGCCTTGAGCGAGGAGCTCCGCCTCGTCGCCGGCGTGCATCGAGGCTTCTCGCCCGTCGCGCCGGGCCAGGACGAGGGCATCGACCCCGAGCTCAGCCTCAACTACGAGCTCGGCGCGCGCTACGTCGACCCGGAGAAGGGCCGGCTCCTCGAGCTCGTGGGCTGGCTGAACGACTACTCGAACCTCCTCAGCCAATGCGCCTTCGCGCGGGGCTGCGACGTCGAAGACCTCGACGAGCAGTTCGAGGGCGGCGACATCTTCATCTGGGGCATCGAAGCCGCCGCCCAGTGGCGCTTTCCCCTCGGCGACGCCTGGCTGCTTCCCGTGCGTGCAAGCTACAGCTACACGGACAGCCGCTTTCAGGAGGCCTTCGCGTCGAACGACCCGACCATCGGGACCGTTCAGGAGGGCGACCCGCTGCCCTTCCTGCCGCGGCATCAGGGCCAGCTTCAGCTGGGGCTCGAGCACGCACGATTCGGCGTGCGCACGGTCCTCACCTACGTCGGCGAGCTCCGCGAGCGGGCGCAGGGCGGACCGGGCCTCACGACGACGGACGACTTCGTCCTTCTCGACGCCGTGCTCTGGAGCGACGTGACTGAGCGCGTGCGTGCGTACCTCCGCTTCGAGAACCTCGCGAACCAGTCGCCGGTGGTCTCGACCCTGCCCTTCGGACCGCGGCCACTGAAGCCCTTCACGGTATGGGCTGGCGTACGCGCCGACCTGGAGTGACCGTGCCGCCGCGTCACGCCCCTCGGCCTTGACGCCCCGAGAGCGTGCCGGGATACCGTGGAGGTGAGCGCTCCGCGAGACCGGCTCCACGACGCCTTCGATCTGCTGCCGGATCCGTGCCTCGTTCTGCAGGACGGCCACATCACGTACGCGAACCCGGCGTGGTGCGCGCTCCTCGTGCGCGACCCGCGCGGCGAGCCCATCGACGCGGTGCTTCCGGGGCTGGCTCCCGGCTCCCTCGACGACGCGCCGCGCCGCCTGGAGCTGCTGGTCGCCCACGGGGACAGGGTCTTCGTCGAGGTGAGCGCGGGCCCGCTCCCCCGCGGAGCGCAGGTGCTCCTCGCGCGTGACGTCACCGACCACGAGCTTCGCCTCGAGGTCATGGGTCGCCTGGCGCGTCTTCACTCCGGGGGCGCCAGCGCGGCGCTGGTGAGCCTCGAGGCCCTCGTCGCCGAGAGCCGCCCGATCTTCGCCGCTCTCGACTGGTCCGTGAGCGTCTTCGAGGCGCTGCCCTCGGGGGACGCCGTGAGGCTCCGGGCGAACGTGATGGTGCAGGGCGGTCCGGCCCAGGATCCCGAGGGACCCTTCCGGGACGTGCTCTCCGGCGCCCCGGTATCGCTGGACGTGGTCCCCGGGGTGGCGCAGGTGCTGCGCACCCACGCGCCGGCGCTCTTCGACGACATCCCCGCCGTGGCCCACGCGAGCGCGCTCGCCCGCGGCGATGCGGAGCTGGCCGCGGCGCAACGCGATGCGCTGGCCGCCACGAAGGTGCGGACGGGCCTCGCCGTACCCATCCGCGTGGATGGCGCCGTCGCGCACGTTCTCACCGTCGTCGGTCCTCGCGTCACGGAGCGCGACGTGGTCCTGGTGGAGCTCCTGGCGGCGATGATCGGCGCGAGCGAGCAGGTGGCGTCCTTCGTTCATTCTCTCGCGCAGGAGGAGCGACGGACGGCGCTCTCGCAGATGGCCGCCCAGCTGGCCCACGAGGTCCGGAACCCGCTCGCGGTGCTCTTCCAGGCCGCGCGGCAGCTCCGGCCGCGGATGCAGCCGCACGATCGAGGGCCGGATCTGCTCGCCATGATCGACGAGGAGACGCACCGGCTTCGCATGCTGGTCGACGACCTAGTGCGCTACGCAGCGCCGGGGCGAGCGCGCGCCCTCGAGGTGAGCCTGGCCGAGCTGGTTCGTTGGACGGCCCAGAGCCTTCGCAGCGACGCCCCGAGCATCTTCGAGGAGGTCCGCCTGCGCGTGCAGGTCCCGGAATCGCTCCGCGTCGAGGCCGACCCCAGCATGCTTCGCCACGTGCTCGTGAACCTGCTCTTCCACGGCGCAGTGCACGCCGGTACGGAGGGCGACGTGGTGGTGAGCGCGGCCCCCGCCGAGGATGACCCGGCCGCGGTACGCATCCGTGTGTTCAGCTCGGGCCCGGCCCTCGAGGCGGAAGCCGAGCGCCGGGCCTTCGAGCCCTTCTTCGCAACGCGCGCGGGCGGCTCGGGGCTGGGGCTCGCGGTGGTTCGGCGCCTGGTCGAGGAGCAGCACGGGCGCGTCGCCATCGATCACGACGTCGCGGCGGGCTTGAGCCTCAGCGTGTGGTTGCTTCGAGGTCGCGCCGCGGACGCTGCCTTGCCGACGCCGGCGGCCCCTCGCGGAGGCACGTGACGGCGCGACCGCAGCTCATCGTCGGCCGCTCGAGGGATTGCGACGTGGTGCTGAAGGAGCCCACGGTGAGCGGTCGTCACGCGAGGCTCGGCTGGCAGGCGGGGCGCATCCTGGTGGAAGACCTCGGAAGCGCGAACGGCACCTTCGTGTCCGGCGAGCGGGTGGAGCGCGAGCTCGTCCGTCCGGGCGACTCGATACGCTTCGGGGGCGCGGAGCTGGTCTGGAGCGACCCGCGGCTCCGCGGGTTCCTGCGGGCGGGGGCCGGCGACACGGTCCAGGGCGTCACGCTTCCGGGCGCGCGCCGCTTCATCTGCGGCAGCTGCGGCACACGGGGCGTGATGCCGCGGGGCTTCGTCTCGGGCGTGCTCAAGTGCGGCGCCTGCGGTGAGCGGCTGGTGGTGGCCGACGGCCGACGCCGGGCCATCGGTCGGCCGGTGATGATCTTCGCGCTGCTGGGGCTTCTCGCCGCGGCGGCGCTGCTGATCGTAAGGAGCGGGGAGGCCCGACAGACGCTGGCGCGGGCCGCCGAGACCCTGGGCGAGGTGCCCGGGCGCCTCGACGCGCAGCGAAGCGCGAACAGCCCGCAGGAGGCCTCGATTCGCCTTCACACGCTCCCCGACGTGCTCGCGGCCCTCGACGCGACGACGCCGCTCACGCGCAATACGGCGGCGCGCATCGCGGCCGACGAAGAGGGCGCCTATCGCGTCGAGCAGGTCGCGCGGTTGTGGAGCCATGCACGGTCGGCGTGGCGCTACGTGAACGATCCGCGAGGGAACGAGTATTTCGCCAAGGCGAGCGAGACCATCGCCAACGAGTACGTCGGGGACTGCGACGATTTCGCCATCCTCCTGGTCGCGATGATCCAGGCCATCGGCGGCGAGGCGCGCCGCGTGATGATGGATGGCCCCGAAGGCGGTCACGCCTACGCGGAGGCCTGCGTTCCCGAGGACGCCGTCGCGGTGCAGGAGAAGCTGCGGGCGCATTACCGCCGCCACCGCGACCGGAACCTCGGACGGCAGCGCGTGGAGGCCGTACACTATCGGCCCTCCGGTACGTGCCCCGTGTGGCTCAACCTGGACTGGAACGCGGGCGTTCCGGGAGGGCCCTACGAGGACGAGGCGTGGGCGGTCGCCATCTACCCCGACGGCCGGACGGAGACGCTCGCGCCGGCCGGGGAGGGCGGGGAGCCCAGCGGCGGCGAGGCGGCGCGGGCGCCCGGAGGAAACGCCGCCCGTAGGTCTTCCTTCCGGCCCTCACGTCAGTCGCCGAAGGTCTCCCAGCGCTCGCGCTGCGTGGGGGTGCCGAAGCCCTCGGTGAGGCACCACTCCACGAGGTCGTCGTCGAGCACGTCGACGACCGTCTCCGCACGCTCCACCACCGTTTCGCCGAGGCTCTCGAGGTCCACGTCTTCCGGTGCCTCGAGGTCCGCGTGGACGAGGAGGCGGCCGTCGTGATCGAGCCCCGTCTTGACGTCCCAATAGCGCGCGTTGAGCGAGAGGCAGAAGACGAGGAAGGGCGCACCGGCGCCGGCCGGCGGGGGCACGCGTACCGACACGCGGAGCATCTCCGCTTCCGGGTCGTGCGTGACGACGACCCGAACGTCGCCGTAGCGCTGGTCGAAGCGGGCGCGAAGCGCGTCGGAGGTCTGCTGCAGGTCGTCGAGGTCGTCCTCGATGTGGTCGTAGAGGTCGGTGAGGAGGTCCCCGCTCATGGCCGGGACGCTAACCCCCCGCGAAGGGCGGTCCAATGGTGCTGTCGACCTTTCCAAGGCCGGGTTCGCCGCGTAGCGTCGCCGCGCGTCGAGCGATGCCTGGCGCGAAGGAGACGAAGCATGGCGGAACCGAAGAGCGACGTGCATCCCCGCGCCGGGCAGCCGGTGGCCGCGACCGATCTCGTCGACCTCGGCGCGCTCGACCACGCCTATTACGACCGGCGCCCGGACCCGAGCGCGCCGGGGGAACGCGTGAGCTTCGGGACGTCGGGCCACCGGGGCTCCTCGCTGCACGGGAGCTTCAACGAAGCGCACATCCTCGCGATCGCCCAGGCCATCGCCGAGCAGCGCCGCGCCGCGGGCATCACGGGGCCGCTCATCGTCGGAACGGACACGCACGCCCTCTCGGCGCCGGCGCTCCGGAGTGCCGTGGAGGTCTTCGCCGCCAACGACGTCGACTTCGTGCTCCAGCCCGGCGACCGGCCCATTCCCACGCCCGTCGTGTCCCACGCGATCCTCGTTCACAACCGCGGCCGCACGGAGGGGCTGGCCGACGGGGTGGTCATCACGCCCTCGCACAACCCTCCGGCGGATGGCGGGTTCAAGTACAATCCACCGAACGGAGGGCCCGCCGACACCGCGACCACCGGTGCGGTCCAGGACCGGGCCAACGCCATCCTCGCGGGCGGCCTCGCCGAGGTGAAGCGGCTCTCCTACGAGGCTGCGCGCGCGTCGGACCGCGCGCACACGCGGAACCTCATCGCTCCCTACGTCGAAGACCTCGGGCGCGTGGTCGACATGGAGGCCATCGCCGGCGCGGGTCTGGCCATCGGCGTCGACCCGCTCGGCGGATCCTCCATCGACCTGTGGGACCCGCTCGCCGAGCGCTACGGCATCACCCTGGAGGTGGTGAACCGAACGATCGACCCGACGTTCTCCTTCATGCGTCTCGACCGGGACGGCAAGGTCCGCATGGACTGCTCTTCGCCCTACGCCATGGCTGGGCTCATCGCGCTCAAGGACCGCTTCGACGTGGCCTTCGGCAACGACCCCGACGCGGACCGGCACGGCATCGTCACTCGGACGGGCGGCCTGATGAACCCGAACCACTACCTGGCCGTGGCCGTCCACTACCTCTTTCAGAACCGGGCGGGCTGGGGCCGCGGGGTCGAGGTCGGCAAGACGCTCGTCTCGAGCTCCATGATCGACCGCGTCGCCGCTGAGCTCGGGCGTCCGGTCCGGGAGGTCCCCGTGGGCTTCAAGTGGTTCGTGCCGGGCCTCGAGGATGGCAGCCTCGGCTTCGGCGGCGAGGAGAGCGCCGGCGCGTCCTTCCTCCGCATGGACGGGAGCGCATGGACCACGGACAAAGACGGCGTGCTCCTCGATCTCCTGGCCTGCGAGATCACGGCGCGCACAGGCCAGGATCCCTCGCAGCACTACGCCGCGCTCGAGGCGAAGCACGGGCAGTCCTTCTACGAGCGCATCGATACGCCGGCGACGCCCGCGCAGAAGAAGGCGCTGAAGGCGCTCAGCCCCGAGCGCGTCGCCGCAAAACAGCTCGCTGGCGAGCCCATTCTCCAGCGGCTCACCGCGGCGCCGGGCAACGGCGCGGCCATCGGCGGGCTCAAGGTCGTGACGGCGAACGGCTGGTTCGCAGCACGCCCCTCGGGCAAGGAGGCCATCTACAAGCTCTACGCCGAGAGCTTCCGAGGCGCCGCGCACCTCGCCAGCATTCAGGACGAGGCGCGCGCCATCATCCAGTCGGTCTTGGAGGGCTGAAGGCTAGAGGCGCATCATCACGGAGCCCCAGTTCAAACCGGAGCCCAGAGCGACGAAGCAGACGAGCTGACCCTCTTCGAGCTTGCCTTCGCGGCGCAGCTCGTCGGTGAGGATGCCGACGGTGGCCGCCGAGGTGTTGCCGAACTTCGCGATGTTCGAAGGCACCTTCTCCTCTGGGAGCCCCATGTGCTTTCGGAGCGCGCCGTTGATGCGGTCGTTGGCCTGGTGCGCGAGCACCCAGTCGATGTCGTGCTTGGTGACGCCGAGGCGCTCGCAGAGGCTCTCGATGCTCTTCGAGAGCTCCGTGACCGCCGTCTTCATCAGGTCGCGACCGCGCATGCGCGGGACGTACTCCTCGTCCTCGATGGTCTGATGCGTGAGGTAGGGAAGGCTCCGAAAGCCGCCGCCGGGCAGGTAGATGCCGTCGTAGCGGTTGCCGTCCGTATGGAGATCCGCGGCGAGGAAGCCCCGACCCTCCGGCGCCGCCCGAAGCACCATCGCGGCCGCCCCGTCGCCGAACACCACGGCGATGCCCCGGTGCCGGGTCCCGCGCTCGTAGCAGGCCTGGTCGACCTCGCCCTCGCGCTCACCGCGCACCACGTCCCAGTCGGTCCACGGCATGAGCCCGGCGTGTGCGTCCGCACCGACGAGGAGCACGGTCTTCGCCGCTCCGGTGGCCACGAGGCCCTCGGCGACCTGGAGGCCGAAGGGGACCGCCGCGCACTGCTGGCGGATGTCGAGGGCTGGGACCCGCGCGATGCCGAGCTTCGCACCGAGGAGCCCGCCGGAGCCGGGAAAGGCGTACTCGGGGGTCATCGTACAGAAGACGATGAAGTCGACGTCCTCCGGCGTGATCCCCGCGTCCTCGCACGCGCGCCGGGCGGCGTGGACGCTCATGTCCGCCACGCCCTCGCCCTCCCTCACGAAGTGGCGCTGGTGAATGCCCGTCCGCTTCCGAATCCACTCGTCGTTGGTCTCCATGACCTTCGACAGGGCCTCGTTCGGTACGGGCTCTCCGGGCACGTAGTGGCCCGTTCCGATGATGGTGATCCCCACGGCGGAGGCTCTAGTCCGCCGCGCCCGTCGCGCTAGCGCTCGCCGTGCCCCGGGTCACGGCCCGGGGCGGGGACCCCCCAGCGCGGCCGCGCCTCTGGCATCCTTCGAGCGATGGAAGCGCCCCGCCCGCCGACCCGCCTGCGCGTCGCCCTGATCAGCACGGGCGGGACCATCGAGAAGACCTACGACGAGCTCGAGGGTGTGCTCGTCAACGACGTCTCGAACCTCGACATCGTCCTCGCGGGCCTCGAGACCCGTGGCGTCGACCTCGTCCGCTTCCCCCTCATGAACAAGGACTCCCGGGACATGGACGACTGGGACCACGACCAGATCGCGCGCACGGCCGAGGTGCTCGCGATGGCCAACGAGGGCGTGGTCATCGTGCACGGTACGGACCGCCTCACGGCGACGGGGGACCGCATCGTCGCGCTCTACGGCGATGAAGATCCGCCGGTGCCCATCGTCCTCACGGGCGCCATGCGGCCCTACGCGCTCCGCCACACCGACGCCGTCCAGAACCTCACGGAGGCGCTCCTGGCCGTCCAGCTGGCGGCCCCCGGCGTCTATGTGTCGATGCACAACCGCCTCCTTCGCTTCCCCGGCGTCGTGAAGGACTACCGGCAGGGGACCTTCGTGCGGTCGGACGAGGTCGGCGGGCAGGCCTCGGTGCCCCCGCCGCCGCGGAATCGCTCCAGCCCGCCGGGCGTTGCCCCCGAGATGCGGGAGTCCTACGGTTCCGTGGCGCCGGCAGCGGGCTCGGTGGCCTCCGCCGCGCAGCCCGATGCGGGCCTCTCCGGAGATCCCCCCGAGCGATGACCCAGCCGAGCTTCCAGCGCTACGTGGAGCGCCGCCAACGCGAGGTCCACGGCGGCACCGACGAGCAGAGCCGCTACGCCTACGGCCCCGACCTGAAGATGCTGCGGGCCTTTCGCAAGGTCCGCCTCGCCGAGCGCGCCGTTGCGGAGCTCGTGCGCCGCTACGAAAGCGTGCTTCGGAGCCAGTTCCTCGGCACCACCGTGCGCGTCGGGCCGCGGCAGCTGCCGGGCCTCCATGCGATCGCCCAGAGCTGCGCCGACCGGCTCGGCGTGTCCCTGCCGACGCTCTACGTGGTCAACGACCCGCGCATGAACGCCTTCACCTTCGGCACGGACGAGGAAGCGTTCATCGTCCTCCACTCGCAGCTCATCGACCACCTCGACGAGAACGAGCTGAAGTTCGTCATCGGCCACGAGATGGGTCACGTACAGAACAAGCACGTCGTCTACGGCACGGCGCTCCAGATCCTTCGCTCGCCCGTCGCGATCCTGGCGACGCTGAAGTGGGTGCTCCTTCCGCTCGACGCGGCCTTCCGGAGCGCGCTGCTGGCCTGGGCGCGGAACGCCGAGATCACCTGCGACCGGGCGGGCCTCCTCTGCTGCGGAGACCTCGACGCGGCTACCCGCAGCTTCCTCAAGCTCGCCTGCGGCTCGACCAAGCTCTACGGCGAGCTCGACGTCGACGCCTATCTCGAGCAGCTCGAGGACGGCCGTAAGGGCCTCGGTCGCCTCGGCGAGCTCGGGGCGTCGCACCCCTACCTGCCGAAGCGCATCCAGGCGCTCCGCCTCTTCGGCGAGAGCGCCTACTATCGGCGCGCCCAGGGCGACGAGGACGCGGAGGGGCCGTCCATGCTCGAAGTCGACGAGCGCGTGTCGGAGCTGCTCCGCATCGTCCGCGGCCCGAAGGACGCCACCCCCGAGTTGAGCGCCGGCGACACCGGCGAAGGAAGTGAGCCGTGAGCGACTTCGGTGACCAGAAGAGCGAGGCCCTCGCCCGACTGCGCGACGTGGCGTCCCTCGCCGACGAGATCGGTGCCAAGACCCTCGCGCGGGCGCTTCGGGACGACCGCATCCCTCGCCTCGAGCAGGAGCGCTTCCACCTCGTGGTGCTCGGCGAGTTCAATCACGGCAAGACCACCTTCGTGAACGCCCTCCTCGGCGCGCCGGTCCTGCCGGCGGGGGTCACCCCGACGACGGCCGTCATCCATCGCATCGAGCACGCGGCCGAGCAGGACGCCAAGGCCGTGCGCGAGGACGGGGGCGAGCGCGTCGTCCCCTTCGACACGCTGAGCGAGTTCGAGGTCGGCGGCGGTGCGCTCGCGGAGGGGGTACAGCACCTCGTCGTGCGCTACCCGGCGCCCTTCCTCGAAGACGGCATCGTGCTCGTCGACACGCCGGGCGTGAACGACCTGAACGAGGCGCGGGCCGAAATCACCTATGGCTACATCCCGCGGGCCGACGCGATCCTCTTCCTCCTCGATGCCGGGCAGATCCTGAAGGAGAGCGAGCGCAGCTTCGTGGAGAAGCGGCTGCTCGAGAAGAGCCGCGACAAGGTGCTCTTCGTCGTCAACAAGATGGACCTCCTCGACGACGAGGAGCAGCAGGAGGCGCTCGCCTACGCGCGCATGAACCTCGGCAAGCTGATGAAGGACCCCAAGGTCTACGGCATCAGCGCCGAAAAGGCGCTCGAGGGCGGCGAGGGCTCCGGCATGGAGCCCTTCCTCGACGAGCTCCGCTCGTTCCTGCAGGAGGAGCGCGGCCGCGTGCTCCTCGACAACGCCCTCGAGGCTGCGCTCCGGACGGCGCAGACGCTGCGCACGGGCATCGAGATCCAGAAGCGCGCCCTCGTCATGGAGCAGGTCGATCTCGAACGCCGGCTCGGGGCCCTCGAGGGCGACCTCGAAAAGAGCGGCGAGCGCATGGCCGAGCGCCGCGCGCACATCCGCGAGTCGCTCAGCGCCGTGAAGGCCGTCGTGCGCGCGGACGTCGAGGGCTTCGCCAAACGCTTCGGAGAGCAGCTCCCGGTGGAGATCGACCAGAGCGACGCCAAGGACCTCCGCAAGTATCTCGCGGGCTTCATCGAGGAGGAGTTCCGGAAGTTCGCGGAGCGCGAAGCGGAGGAAATCACGACGCGCCTCGAGAAGGTCGCGGACGAGGCCATCGCCTTCGTCGCCGAGGACGCGACGCGACAGGCCGAGCGTCTGCGCGAAGCGCTCGGCGCCGACGCGCCGAAGCTGGACCTGGCCGTGGACACCTTCGCCTACGACGTGGGCGTCTTCGCCGTGGGCGCCTTCGGCGTGACCCTGGCCGTGCTCGGCAACTTCCTCGTGGGCGGAGCGCTCGCGCTGGCGGCGCCGGTGCTGGCCATGGTCTTCCGGGGGCGCTCGGACCGGGCGCTGAAGGAGCGCGCCAAGGAAGCGGCCCCGGAGGTCGTCGCGCAGGCCGGGCAGAAGATGGCCGAGGCCTTCGATGCCCGCATCGACGAGTTCGGCGAGAAGCTCATCGCCTTCGTCACCCAGGCGACCGAGGAGACGACGAAGTCCATCGCCGAGCTCGTCCGGGCCGCCCGGGACGCCAAGGCCGAGGGCGAGGTCGCGCAGACCATGCTCCAGGACGAGACGGGCATGAGCCTGACGCGCCTCGTCGAGGTCGAAGGGAAGATCGGCACGCTCCGAAAGTCGCTTTGGGCCAACGGCCACGCCGATGGGGTCGCCTGAGCGCGCCTCCAGCGAGCGACCCGCGCGAGCGCTTCGACCGAGCGTTCGAGCACGAAGCCTCCGCGCCCTCGTGACGCGCATCCAGAGCCTACCCGAGGCCGAGCGCATACTCGCGCGGCTCCCGCCGCGCGCCCAGGAGAGCATCGAAGCGGCCATCCCTACCGCGTGGCTCCCGCTGCTTCCCTTTCCGGCGATTCTGCTGGAGGAGATCGGCGAGGCGCGGGCGCGGGCGTTCTTTCGCGCGCACGCGGCGGCTCAGTTCGACACGCCCCTCTATCGGGGACTGCTCCGTACGGCGCAGAGCCTCTTCGGTCGCGGCGTCGACGCCGCCCTCTGGATCTTCGCCAAGGGCTACGGCCACGCGTACCGGGATGCGGGGCACGTGGAGGTCGAGCGTACGGGACCTGGACGTGCGACGGCGAGCCTGCTGGAGGCTCCTCCGATCGTCGTGCGCGATGCCGCCCGTCGCGTTTGCTTCGAGGCGATGGTCCGGGGCGTGCTCGACGCCACCGGCGCCGACGTCGAGCTCGCGGTTCACGACCGCCCCGGCCGCGTCGACTTCGAGCTCCGCTGGGAGCCCTGACATGCCGTGAGGCGCCGCGTCAGTGCTCCTCGAGGGCCCAGAGGTCCGCGGGGGTCGCTCTTCGGCGGACGACGCGCCAGGCGTCGCCGTCCACGAGGACCTCGGCCGCGGGCGGGCGCGCGTTGTACGCGCTCGACATCTCGCGGCCGTAGGCGCCGGCGCCCAATACCGCGACGAGGTCGCCTTCGTCCACCGGTGGCAGCGCCCTGCCGAGGGCCAGGAAGTCGCCGCTCTCGCAGACCGGTCCGACGACGTCCACGACGCGCGCCTTCCCTTCCCGTGGCACGACGGGCGTGACGGCGTGGTAGGCCTCGTAGAGCGCGGGCCGGATCAGCTCGCTCATCGCGCCATCGACGATGACGAAGCGCTTCGTGCCCTGGTCCTTCACGTAGACCACGCGGCTGAGGAGCAGGCCCGCGGCGCCGACGAGCGAGCGTCCGGGCTCCGTGAAGAGCGTCCAATCGCCCCCGGCGCTGGTGAGCCGCGCCTCGGCGCCAGCGTCGGCGAGACCACCGGCGATGGCGGCGCCGAAGGCCTCGGCCCCGGGGAAGGCCGCGTCTTCGCAGCCGTACTCCATCGGCCAGCCGCCCCCCACGTCGAGGTGTGTGAGCGGGAACCCGGCGGTCTCGAGCTCGAGGCCGAAGCGCGCCAGGATCGCCACGGCCTCGCGAAGCGGCGCGCTCGTCTCGAGCTGGGAGCCGATGTGGCAGGCGACGCCGATGAGGCGAAGCGCGGGCTCGCTCGAGACGCCCGCGAGCAGGTCCCGGGCGGCGTCGAGCTCCAGCCCGAACTTCGTGTCGTGAAGCCCCGTCGCGATGTAGGGGTGCGTCTTCGCGTCCACGTCGGGGTTCACGCGGAAGGCGAAGTCGGCCACGACGCCGCGGTCCCGGGCGACCTCGGCCAGCGCCCGGAGCTCGCTCGCGCTCTCGACGTGGATGGCCTTGATGCCGGCCGAGAGGGCCGCTGCCAGCTCGTCCCGCGTCTTGCCGACGCCGCTGAACACGACCTTTGCCGGATCGATGCGCGCGCGAAGCACGCGCGCGAGCTCGCCGCCGCTGACGATGTCCGCGCCGCAGCCGCGGGCGCCGAGGCGCCGAAGAAGAGCGAGGTTGCCGTTGGCCTTGATCGCGTAGGCGATGACGTGGTCACCGCCGCTCGCGGCCCGCATGGCGTCGTCGACGGCGTCGTAGGCCGCGTCGACGGCGCGCGCCGAGTAGACCCACGTCGGCGTCCCCGTCGCCTCGGCCAAAGCGCGAAGGTCCACGCCCTCGGCGTGCAAGGCGCCCTCGCGCATGACGAAGACCCGGCTCGGCGGGACGTCCATGCGGGCAAAGCTCGGCGGTTTCGGTGCACCCATCGCGGCGATCGTTCCTTAGGACCAGTTCGGCGTCGCTTCAGGGCCGCGCTTCGGCGCCGCACGAGGCGGCCGCCGCGTCCACGTCCACGCCGGCCTCGCCGAGGAAGGCGCGGAGCTCCTGCAGCGCCACGTCGACGCGCGTGCGGGCGGGGCCGCCCGGAAGGTCGCGACGCTCCACGGCGGCCTCCATGTCGAGGGCCTCGAAGACGCTCGCGTCGAAGGCCTCGTGCTCGGCGCGGAGCGTCTCGAGCGGGAGCTCGGCGAGCACCTTGCCAGCCGCATGGGCGATACCCACCAGGCGCCCGACGACGTGATGGGCGTCCCGAAAGGGCACGCCGCGCGCGGCGAGCCAGTCCGCCAGCTCCGTCGCGTCCAGGAAGCCGTCGCGGAGCGCGGCGCGCATTTGCTCCGGGGCGAAGCGCGCCGTGGCCACGCAGCCCGTCAGCACGTCGAGGGTGTCGTCCACCGTGTCGAAGGCGTCGAAGACCGGCGCCTTGTCCTCCTGCATGTCGCGGTTGTAGGCGAGCGGGAGCCCCTTGAGCATCACCAGGAGGTTCACGAGGTCACCGACGACGCGCCCCGTCTTGCCGCGCGCGAGCTCGGCCATGTCCGGGTTCTTCTTCTGCGGCATGATGGAGCTGCCCGTCGTGAAGGCGTCGCTCATCTGCACGAAGCCGAACTCCTGCGTGGACCAGAGCACCAGCTCTTCGCTGATACGGCTCAGATGCACGGCCTGGTTCGCGAGGGCCGCCAGCGCCTCGACGAGGAAGTCACGGTCGGCGACGGCGTCGAGGCTGTTCCGGAGTGGACCGTCGAAGCCGAGGACCTTCGCCGTCGCGTCGCGGTCGAGGGGAAAGGTGGTCCCCGCCAGCGCCGCCGCGCCCAGCGGCGACCGGTTGAGCCTTCGCCGGGCGTCGAGCAGACGCCCGCGATCGCGGCGGAGCATCTCGGCCCAGGCCAAGAGGTGATGCGCGAGCCGGACCGGCTGCGCCCGCTGAAGATGCGTGTAGCCGGGCAGGAGCACGTCCACGGTGCCCGCCGCCCGTACGGCGAGAACCGCCAGGAAGCGCTCGGTGCGCGCCACGGTTCCGTCGATGGCGTCCCGGACCCAGAGGCGCATGTCGGTCGCGACCTGGTCGTTGCGGCTCCGCCCGGTGTGGAGCTTGCCGGCGACGGGCCCGATGTCCTCCGCGAGGGTGCCCTCCACGTTCATGTGGACGTCCTCGCGTGCCGGATCCCAGCGCATCTCGCCGCGCTCGATGCGCGCGGCTACGGCTTCGAGGCCCTTCGCGATGGTCTCGGCATCGGCCGCCGGCAGCACGCCCTGGGCCGCCAGCATGCGCACGTGGGCGAGCGAGCCGCGGATGTCCTGGGGGGCCAGCCGCCGGTCGACGTCGACGCTCGCGCTGTAGCGGAGCGCCACCTCGTCGAGGGCCTGGCGGAAGCGTCCGCCCCATGTGGCCGAAGGGGCGGGGGTGCCGCTGCTGCCGGTGTCGTCGTCGCTGCTCACCCTGGCCCCGTATCAGCTCCGCCGGCGCGGGCCAACGTCGCGCGTCGAGGACCCGCCGGGTTCAGACCGGCAGCCGGAGCTCGGTACGCCGCAGCACGCGCTCTCCGGCGCGCAGGACCACGGCGTCGACGCCGACCGCGCAGACGGCGGCTGCGGCGGGCGGTAGCCAACCGAGGGCCGCGGTGACCACGAGCACGCCCC
>CALCTH010000072.1 GCA_937893795.1 uncultured Myxococcales bacterium
CCAGCGCTCCCGAGGCGCCGGAAGGCCTCGCCGCGCTGCTGCTGGGCGACGGGACGGCGACGGTCCGAGACCCGGCCCCGCAGGCGAAGACGCCCGAGGCCGCCGTGGACGGGGACGCGGTGCTCCCGCCTTCGCTCCTCTTCGGCGCGAAGGAGAGCTCGCCGGGGACCCTCTCGGCCCCTTAGAAGGCCGGACGCTTGCTCCGGAACGAACGAAGCGGAGAGGCCGAGGCCCCTCCGCTTCGCGGGCGCGACATCCGATGCTCAGGCGCCGGCGGTCTCTTCGACCTCGGAAGCCGCGGGAACACCGACCTCGTCGCTCGCACGCGCGAGCTCGGGCGCGCCGAGCAGCTCGATGACCGACATGGGGGCGTTGTCGCCCTCGCGGCGCGGGAGCTTCACGCTGCGCGTGTAGCCGCCGCCCTTGCCCTCCTTCACGCGGTCCAGGTAGCGGGGCGCGATCTCGTGGAAGAGCTTGTGCACCACGTCGACGTCCTCATAGGTGTCCTCGTCGACGGTCTTGGTGAGGTGCTTCGGCAGGAACTTCGCGACCTCACGCTGGGCGTGAACGCGCTTCCGGAGCACGGTCTCCCGCTGCGTCTCGTCGCTGATGGTGCCGATGTCCACCACGAGGTCATCGCCCAGGCGCACGGCGCGCGTGATCAGACGCTCGACGATGCGACGGAGCTCCTTCGCCTTCGCGTCGGTGGTGCGAATGCGCTCATGGAGCACGAGGTTGCCCGCGAGGTTGCGGAACATCGCGCGGCGGGGGGAGGTGTTGCGGCCGAACTTCCGGCCCGGCTTCAGATGACGCATCGCGCTATGCCCTACTGACCGGCCTGCTGGGCCTTCCAGCGCTCGAGCATCTGGGGCCAGTTGTCGATCTTCATGCCGAGGGAGAGGCCCATGTCCGCCAGGATCTCCTTGATCTCCTTGAGGGACTTGCGGCCGAAGTTCTTGGTCTTGAGCATCTCGGCTTCGGTCTTCTGGACCAGCTCGCCGATGAGGTGAATGTTGGCGTTCTGCAGGCAGTTCGCGCTGCGCACCGAGAGCTCGAGCTCCTCCACCGAGCGGAAGAGGTTCTCGTTGAGCGGCTCGTCCTCGCTCTCCGGCTCGACAACCTCTTCCTCCTCTTCGAAGTTGATGAAGATCGTGAGCTGGTCCTTGAGGATCTTCGCGGCGAAGGCCACCGAGTCCTCCGGCGTGACGGCGCCGTTGGTGAAGACCTCGAGCGTGAGCTTGTCGTAGTCGGTGACCTGGCCGACGCGGGCGTTGGTGACCGTGTAGTTCACCTTGCGAATCGGCGAGAAGAGCGCGTCGATGGGGATGGTCCCGATGGCCATGCCGGGGACCTTGTTCTTGTCGGCGGGCACGTAGCCACGGCCCACGTTGACCGTGAGCTCCGCCGCGAAGCGGCCGCCCTTGGCCACGGTGCAGATGACGTGGTCCGGGTTCAGCACGTCGATCTGGTCGCTGACCTGGATGTCCGCCGCGGTCACCTCGCAGGGGCCCTCCTTGTCGATGCGAACGACCTGCGTCCGCGCCGTGTGGGCCTTCACCACGACCTCCTTGAGGTTCAGGATGATCTCCGTGACGTCCTCGACGACGTCCGGGACCGAGGTGAACTCGTGGAGCGCGCCGTCGATCTTGACGGCGGTGATGGCGGCACCCTGCAGCGAGGACAGGAGCACGCGACGAAGCGAGTTGCCGAGCGTGATGCCGAAGCCGCGCTCGAGGGGCTCGCACACGAACTTGCCGTAGTTGGCCGTGAGCGATCCCTGGTCGACGGGGACGGTCTTCGGCCGGATGAGGTCGCGCCAGTTGCGGGCGGGCAGGGTCGACTGGGTCATCTAGCTCTCGAGGGAAAGGGTGGCGCCGATGCGAAGGGCGAGAGGGTGAGGGACGGGAGGAGACGTGCCGCCGACGGCGGCGCGAGGGCCGGGGAGCGGAGGCTCAGACCCGGCGACGCTTGGGGGGACGGCACCCATTGTGCGGCACCGGCGTCACGTCGCGGATGAGCGTGACGCGCATGCCGACGTTCTGGAACGCGCGGAGCGCGGACTCGCGACCGGAGCCGGGGCCCTTCACGAAGATGGCCACGGTCTTCATGCCGTGGTCCTGGGCCTTGCGCGCCGCATCCTCGGCCGCCAGCTGAGCCGCGAAGGGCGTGCTCTTCCGGCTGCCCTTGAAGCCGCGGGCTCCGGCGGTGCTCCAGGAGACGACGTTCCCGTTCAGGTCCGTGACCGTGACGATGGTGTTGTTGAAGGTGCTCTGAATGTGGGCGATGCCGGTCGGAATCGACTTCTTCGCCTTCTTCTTGCCCTTCGACTTGGCGCCCTTGCCCTTGGCCATCTTCGTTCTTCCTGCTCAGGTGATCAGCTCGGGCGCTCAGCGCTTCCGGCTCATGGGGCCACGACGCGGACCCTTCCGCGTTCGGGCGTTGGTGTGCGTGCGCTGACCGCGGGCCGGGAGGCCGCGGCGATGACGGAGGCCGCGGTAGCAGCCGAGGTCCATCAGGCGCTTGATGTTCAGCGTGACCTCGCGGCGAAGGTCGCCCTCGACCTTGTAGTGGAGGTCGATGGTCTCGCGGATCTTGCGGACCTCACCGTCGTCGAGGTCGTCCGCCTTCTTGCTCTCGGGGATGCCCGTGAGCTCGCAGATCTGCTTCGCCCGCTGCGGGCCGATGCCGTAGATGTACTGAAGGGCGATGACCGTGTGCTTCCGGCCGGGAAGATCGATGCCCGCGATGCGTGCCATGGCGAAGAACCTTGTCTCTCGTCTCTCGTGGGGCCCGGGGGCCTCGGCCGCGTCGTCGCGACCCTGATTCCACTCTCGATGTATCCGTCGATGTGCCGCGGTGCTCGTGATGCTCCGCGGAGAGCTTCATGTGTCCGCCGGGCTCATCCCAGCTTGCGGACGATGCGACCCCGACTCGGGTCGTAGGAGGAGACCTCCACGAGGACGCGATCGCCGGGTAGCACCTTGATGGTGACCCGGCGAGCCGCGGACGAGATGCCGGCGCGGATGGCGCCCCCCTCATCCAGGGACACGCGAAAGAGATCGCGCGGCAGCGCTTCCTCGACCGTGCCCTCGCGAGCGCTGCGGTCGCGCTCGCTCATGGTGTCCTCTTCGTCTCCGTCGGTGCCTCCTCAGGCGCCGGCTCCTCAGCGGGGGAGCACGGCCTCGATGCGCGTCGTCACCTCGTCGAGGGCACCGACGCCATCTACCTTGGCGACCAGGCCCTTTGCCTCGTAGTGCGGAAGAACGGGCAGCGTGTTCTGCTCGAACGTGTCGTACCGCTTGTGGGCGGTTTCTTCCGTATCGTCGCCCCTTTGCGTGACCTTCACGTCCGGGGGCGGCGGATTATAGCGAATGTGGTACTCGCGTCCAGTCTCTTCGCAGAGGCGGCGCCCCGTGATGCGCTCGACGATCTCCTCGCGCGCCACGTCGATCACCACGACCTTGTCGATCTGCCGGCCGAGCTTGGCGAGAAGCGCGTCGAGGGCCTCGGCCTGCGCCACCGTGCGGGGGAAGCCGTCGAAGATGGCCCCGCGCTTCGCGTCCTCCCGGGTGAGGCGCTTCTCCATGAGCTCGATGACCATCGCGTCCGGGACGAGCTTGCCCTGCGACATGAACTCGTCGAAGCGCTGACCGAGCTCCGATCCCGACTTGCGCTCGGCGCGCATGAGGTCGCCCGTGCTGATCTGCGGAATGTCGTGCGCCGCGACGAGGCGCTTGGCCTGCGTGCCCTTACCCGCCCCCGGCGGGCCGAAGAGAATTAGATCCATGTCCCCGTGATCCCCTGGGGGCCGGACCGGCCCCGCTCGTTCAAGCGCGCCGACCTCGGATGCGCGGACCGCCCGGGCCCGTGAGGCCCTCGTAGTGTCGCGTGATGAGGTGCGACTCGATCTGCTGTGCCGTGTCGAGCGCCACGCCCACGACGATCATCAGCGACGTCCCGCCGAAGTAGAAGGGAACCGAGAAGCCCGACTGGAGGAGCGTGGGCACGGTGCAGACCGCCGCCACGTAGAGGGAGCCGCCCACGGTGATGCGCGTCAGGACCCGGTCGATGTAGTCCGCCGTCTGCTTCCCGGGGCGCTTCGAGGGGATGACCGCGTTCTGCTTCTTCAGGTTCTCCGCCACGTCGACGGGCTGGAAGGTCACGGCCGTGTAGAAGAAGCAGAAGAAGATGGTGAGCGTCGCGAAAACCGTGATGTAAACCCACTGGTTCGCGCCGCTGGGCTGAAGCTGGTTGTTCAGCCAGGTCATGCCCGGGATGCCCACGTTCGAGAGCGTCATGGGGAACATGAGCAGCGACGACGTGAAGATGGGCGGGATGACGCCGCTCATGTTCACGCGAAGCGGCAGGTGCGAGCGCTGCCCACCGTACTGCTTCCGCCCCACCTCGCGCTTCGCGTAGTTGATGGGGAGACGCCGCTGGGCCCGCTCGAAGAAGACGATCACCGAGGTGACGATCACCGCGATGAACGCGATGAGCAGCAGGTCGATGGGCTGCAGCTGCCCGATCTCCAGGAGCTGCACCGTCTGCACGAGGGCGTCCGGCAGGTTCGCCACGATGCCGGCGAAGATGATGAGCGAGATGCCGTTGCCGATGCCGCGCTCGGTGATCTGCTCACCGAGCCACATCAGGAAGGCCGTGCCGGTGGTGAGCGCGAGCACGGTCATGAAGCGGAAGCTCCAGCCCGGGTCCGCGACCACGTCCGCGCCGTTGGCGTCCGCCGAGCCGTTCAGGCTCTCGAGGAAGAGCGCGATGCCGAAGCCCTGCACGATGCTCAGCATCACGGTGCCGTAGCGCGTGTACTGGTTGATCTTGCGCTGGCCCGCCTCGCCCTCCTTACGAAGCTCCTCGAGCGGCTTCACGACCACCGCCATCAGCGAGAGGATGATGCTCGCCGACACGTAGGGCATGATGTTCAGCGCGAAGATCGAGAGTTGCTCGAGCGCTCCGCCGCTGAAGAGGTTGAACATGCCGAGGAAGCCGCCGGACTGGCCGGCGACCACGGTCTTCATGGCCTCCCGGTTGACCCCGGGCGTGGTCACGAAGATGCCCACCCGGTACACGGCGAGCATCCCGAGCGTGAACAGGATCCGCCGCCGGAGCTCCGGGATCTTGGCGATGTTGGCGAAGGCGCTCATGAGGCTGACTGCATAACCAGGGTCGGCGCTGCGTGCACGCCGCGCCGGCTGGGGGGAAGGGGAGGACGGGCCGTTCGCGGCGGAACGGGGTCAGGCGAGGGTCTCGGCGGAGCCGCCGGCCGCCTCGATCTTCTCGCGCGCGCTTTTGGAGAAGGCGTGGACCTTCACCGTGAGGGCCTTGTCGATCTCGCCGTCGCCGAGGACCTTCACCAGGTCCACCTTTCGCTTGAGGAGCCCGATGGTCTTCAGCGCGTCCACGTCGACGGTGGCGCCGGCGTCGAAGCGCTTCGAGAGCTCGCTGACGTTGAAGGTCGCGACGCTCTTGGCCCACTTGTTCGTGAAGCCGCGCTTCGGGATGCGCCGGTACATCGGCGTCTGACCACCCTCGAACCCGAGCATGCCGAAGTCGCCGGGATGCCGAGCCTTCTGGCCCTTCATGCCCTTGCCGGCCGTCTTGCCCAGGCCCGAGCCCACGCCGCGGCCCTTGCGCTTCTTCTTGTGCGTCGCCCCCTCCGGCGCTCGGAGGCGGGAGAGGAGCGGCACGTTCGTATCCTGCTCGTCAGCCATCGATCTCCTCCACCGTCACGAGGTGAAGAACCTTCTTGACCATGCCCCGGAAGGCCGGCGTGTTCGCCACGACCACGGAGCGGTTGGGCCCCTTCAGGCCGAGGCCCTTGAGCACACGCTTCTGGCGCTCGGTGCGGCCGATGCCGCTCCGGACCTGCGTGACCTTGAGCTGCGCGGCGCCCATCAGTTCGACTCCGCGGCGGCGTGCTCACGCTGCTGCCGCATCTTGTCGCTCGTCTGCGAGGCCACGTGGTCCACGGGCACGCCACGGCGCGCCGCGACCATGCGGGCGGCTTCGAGCTGCTTGAGCGCGGCGACGGTGGCCCCGAGCACGTTGTGCGGGTTCGTGGTGCCGATGATCTTGGCGAGGACGTCCTTGACGCCCGCCGCCTCGAGCACGGCACGCATGGCACCGCCGGCGATCACACCCGTACCGGGCGAAGCCGGACGGAGCATCACGCGGCCCGCGCCGTGGTGGCCGTTGACCTTGTGCGGGATGGTGGTCCCCACGAGAGGCACCTTGAAGAGGCTCTTCTTCGCATGGTCGTTGCCCTTGCGAATGGCCTCCGGCACCTCGTTGGCCTTGCCGAGCCCGACGCCCACGTGCCCGCTGCCGTCACCGACGACGACGAGCGCGCTGAAGCTGAAGCGCCGACCGCCCTTCACAACCTTCGCGACGCGGTTGATGTAGATCACCCGCTCGGTGAGGTCTTCGAGGTCGTTTGGATTGATGATCTCTTCCGAGTACGCCATCGAAAAACCCTCAGAACGTCAGTCCGCCCTCGCGCGCACCCTCGGCGAGGGAGCGCACGCGGCCGTGATAGAGATAGCCGTTGCGGTCGAAGACGACCTTCTCGATGCCCGCCGTCTTGCAGGCCTCGGCGAGCGCCTGACCCACGGCCTTGGCCTTCGCCTTCTTGTCGCCCTCGGCGGAGAAACCGGGCGTGAGCGTGGACGTCGCGACGAGCGTACGCCCCGTCGAGTCGTCGATGACCTGCGCGGAGATGTGCCGCGCGCTGCGGTGCACCGAAAGACGCGGACGCTCTGCCGTCCCCGTCACCTTCTTGCGAATCCGCCGCTTGCGGCGGGCGCGCCCCTGAGAACTCGTCTTCATGGCGTCCTCACTTGCCCGACTTGCCCGCCTTCTCGCGGATCTTCTCACCGGTGTAACGAATGCCCTTGCCCTGGTAGGGCTCGGGCGGGCGGAAGGAGCGGATGCGGGCCGCGATGCGCCCCACGAGCTCCTTGTCGACGCTCTCGAGGTGGACGCGCGGGTACTTCATGCCCCCCTCGTCCATCTGCTCGATCTTCACGTCGACGCCGGCCGGAATCTCGAGCTCCGGCTGGTGCGAGAGGCCGACGGTCATCTTGAGCACGCGGCCGTTCATCGCCGCGCGGTACCCGACGCCCCGGAAGTCGAGGCTCTTCTTGTAGCCGTCCTTCACACCCTCGACCATGTTGCGGACGAGCGCGCGGGTGAGGCCCTGGAACTGGCGGCCGGTCTTGCCGGTGCCGTCCGCGGGCACGACGACGAGCTGCTCGCCGTCCTTCTGCACCACCACCTCGGAGCGAAACTCGCGGGCGATGGAGCCCTTCGGGCCCTTCACCTCGAGGCGCTGACCGTCGATCGTCACCTCGACGCCCTGCGGGAGGGTGACCGGCTTCTTCCCGTTGCGGGACTGCTTCTCGGTGGCTGCCTCGCCCATCACCACACCTCGCAGAGGACCTCGCCGCCGACGTTGGCTTCCCGCGCGCTGCGGTCGGTCATGACGCCCTTGGAGGTCGAGAGAATGGCCACGCCGAGGCCGTTGTGGACCTTCGGGATGGTGGCGTGTCGGACGTAGTAGCGGCGGCCCGGACGGCTCGCGCGCTGAATGCCCGTGAAGGCGCAGCGCTGGTCCCGGCCGTATTTCATCTGAACGGTGAAGGTGCGGTCATGGACTTCGTAGTCCGTGATGTAGCCCTCCTGCTTCAGGATCTTGGCGATGCTCACCTTGAGCTTGGAGAGCGGAATCTCCGCGCTGTCGAGGTGCGCGATGCCGGCGTTCCGGAGGCGGGTCAGCATATCCGCGATGGGATCGGTCATCATGGCTCAGGTCTCCGGGCTCACTTGCGGAACGGCATGCCGAGGCCGCGGAGTAGCGCGCGCCCCTCTTCGTCGGTCTTGGCCGTGGTGACGAAGCTGATGTTCATGCCCTTGATCTTGTCGACCTTGTCGTAGTCGATCTCGGGGAAGATGATCTGCTCGCGAATGCCGAGCGTGTAGTTGCCGCGGCCGTCGAAGGCCTTCGGGCTGACGCCCTTGAAGTCGCGGGTCATGGGCATCGCGAAGGTCACGAGACGGTCCATGAACTCCCACATGCGGTCCCGACGGAGCGTCACCATGCAGCCGATGGGCATGCCCTGGCGGAGCTTGAAACCCGCGATGCTCTTGCGAGCGCGGGTGACCACGGACTTCTGACCCGTGATGCGGGTCAGCTCGCTCAGGGCGGCCTCGACCAGCTTGCCGTTCTGCACGGCCTCGCCGAGACCCATGTTGACCGTGATCTTCGAGAGGCGCGGCACCTGCATGGGGTTCGCGTACTCGAACTCCTTCATGAGGAGCGCGATCACGTCGTCGCGGTACTTCTTACGATAGCGGGGTACGTATTCCATGGTTCCTCCGGGTTACACCGAGGCCTTCGCCAGGGTGGACCGGACGGGCCGAGCGCGGGGCGCTCGGCGGAGTTGCGGTTGAGGTGGGTGAGTCAATCGATGACGGCGCCGCTGCGCACGGCAATGCGGACCTTCTTGCCGTCCTTGTCCTCGCCGACGCGCACGCGCGTGGGCTTCTCCGTCTCGGGGTCGACGAGCATGACGTTCGAGACGTGAATGGCCGCCTCGCGCTCGACGATGCCGGGCTCGCGGAACTTCCGCGGGCTCTGGTGGCGCTTCATGAGGTTCACGCCCTCGACGATGACGCGGTCCCCCGCGATGCTGAGAATGCGGCCGGTCTGGCCCTTGTCCTTGCCCGCCACCACGGCGACGAGGTCGTCCTTCTTGAGGCGAACGGCCATCACACCACCTCCGGCGCGAGGGAGACGATCTTCATGAACTTGCGGGCGCGGAGCTCGCGGGCCACGGGCCCGAAGATGCGCGTCCCGATGGGCTCGTTGTCCTTGTTTACGAGCACCGCGGAGTTCGTGTCGAACTTGATGTAGGTGCCGTCCGGCCGCTGGTACTCCCGGCGGGTACGGACGACCACGGCGCGGGCCACGTCGCCCTTCTTGACGCGCGAGGTCGGCAGCGCCTCCTTGATGGAGACGACGATCACGTCGCCGAGCTGCGCATAGCGACGCCGCGAGCCGCCGAGCACCTTGATGCAGGCCACCCGCTTCGCGCCGCTGTTGTCGGCGATGTCGAGAACGCTTTCCGTCTGGATCATCTCAGACCTCCGGCGGCCGCTCGATGAGCCGGCTGACGGTCCATCGCTTCGTCTTGCTCATGGGCCGCATGGACTTGATCTCCACGAGGTCCCGCGTGCGGAACTCCTCGCGCTCGTCGTGCGCGTGGTACTTCTTCTTCCGCTTCACGTACTTGCCGTAGAAGGGGTCCCGGAAGCGGCGGACGACCTCGACGACGACGGTCTTCTTGGCCCGGCCCGGGTTCTTGGTGTCGTTGACGACGCGTCCGACGAGGCGGCGCTGACGGCCGCGCGTGTGCTCGGCCTTCGGCGTGGGCTTGCCTTCGAGGGCCGCGGCGATGGCGACGGGGACGACCATCTCGGCCGGCGCCTCGGCAGCCGCCGTCTCGGGAGCGGCCGCGGCCGTCTCCTCGGGCGTGGTGTTTTCTTCGGACATCGTCTTCAGGCCTCGGTGCCCTCCGCCGAGGCGCCCGCGTGGGACTTCTCGACGAGGATGGTCTTCACCCGCGCGATGTCGCGGCGGATCTTGGCGATCTCGCTCGTGTCATCGAGCTGGTTGGAGTGGTTGTCGAAGCGGGCGCGCCAGAGCTTGCGCTCGAGCTCGCGCTCCATCTGCTCGAGCTCCTCGCGGGTGCGCTCGCGAATGTCGGCGGCCTTCACAGCTGGTCACTCCGCTTGAAGAAGACGGTCTTGACCGGGAGCTTGTGCCCGGCGATGCGGAAGGCCTCGCGCGCGAGGTCCTCGGGGACGCCCTCGATCTCGTAGAGCATCTTCCCGGGCTTCACGACGGCGACCCACATCTCCACCGAGCCCTTACCCTTACCCATACGAGTCTCGAGGGGCTTCTTGGTGAGCGGCTTGTCCGGGAAGACCCGGATGTAGAGCTTGCCCTGACGACGAACCTTGCGCTGGATCGCCATGCGGGCGGCCTCGATCTGCCGGGCCGTGACCCAGCCGGGCGAGAGCGCCTGAAGGCCGTAGTCTCCAAAGGAGACGTCGCTCCCGCGGTAGGCCTTTCCGCGCATGCGGCCCGTGTGCATCTTGCGGAACTTGGTGCGCTTCGGCTGCAGCATCCCTCAGCTCCCTCAGCGACGGGCCGCAGGCGGCGCACCGGGGGCGCGACGCACCGGCGACTGCTCGCCCTTGAAGATCCAGACCTTGATGCCGACGGTGCCGGCCTTCGTCTTGGCGACGTACTCGCCGTAGTCGATGTCGGCGCGGAGCGTGTGGAGCGGCACCCGACCCTCGCGGTACCACTCGCTCCGGCTGATCTCGGCGCCGCCGAGGCGGCCCCCGGCGTTCACCCGGATGCCCTTCACGCCGAACTTCATGGCCGTGGAGACGGCCTTCTTCAGCGCCCGGCGGAAGGCGACGCGGCGCTCGAGCTGCGTGGCGATGGACTCGGCCACGCGCTGCGCGTTCGTCTCGGCCTTCCGGACCTCCTGGATGTCCACGAAGAGCTCGCTCTCCGTGAGCTTCTGGAGGTCCGTCCGAAGCTGCTCCACGCCCGCGCCGCGCTTACCGATGATGATGCCCGGCCGGGAGGTGTAGATGACCACCTTCACCTTGCTGGCCGCGCGCTCGATCTCGATGTCGGCGATGCCCGCGTGCGCGAACTTCTTCTTGATGGTCTCCTTCAGCTTCAGGTCCTGATGGAGCCACGTCGCGTAGTTGCGGTCCTCGTACCACTTCGACTTCCAGGGCTTGATGACGCCCAGGCGGAAGCCGTAGGGATGGGTCTTCTGTCCCACGGCTTATTCTTCTTCCTCGCCGATGACGACGGTGATGTGGCTCATGCCCTTGACGATGCGCGTCGCGCGGCCCTGCGCCCGCGGGCGGTAGCGGCGCATGTGGCGGTTGGGGGCCATGTCGGCGAAGGCGGTCTTCACGACGAGGGCGTCGAGGTCGACCGACTCGTCCTGCTGCCGCGCGTTGGCGACGGCGCTGTCGAGCACCTTGGCGACGATGGGCGCGGCGGACTTGACCGTGAAGCGGAGCTCGTCGAGCGCCTGGGCCACGTTCTTCCCGCGGATGAGGTTCAGCACCACCCGCGCCTTGCGGGGCGAGATGCGCTGGAATCGAGCTTTGGCGGTGGCTTCCATAACGGGCCTGCTGCGGGGAGCGCGGGGAGGTGAGAACGCGGGGACGGCGCCCAAAGGGGCCGTGGCCTAGCACGCGCCCTCACCCCTCTCAAGCGACGCTCAGCGCTTCCCCTTCTTGTCGGCCTGGTGGCCGTGGAACGTGCGCGTCGGCGCGAACTCGCCGAGCTTGTGACCGACCATGTTCTCGGTGACGAACACGGTCACGAATTTCCGGCCGTTGTGAACGGCGAAGGTCAGGCCGAGAAAATCCGGCGTGATGGTCGAGCGACGCGACCAGGTCCGGATCATCTTCTTGTCGCCGGTGGCCCGGGCCTTGTCGACCTTGGTCTGGAGGCTGGCTTCGACGAAGAAGCCCTTTTTGAGCGAACGTGCCATTACTTCCGGTTCCGCCTGCGAACGATGAACTTGTCGGTGGACTTGTTGGTGCGGGTCTTCTGACCCTTCGCCAGCTGACCCCAGGGGGAGCAGGGGTGGCGACCACCCGCGGTCCGGCCCTCACCACCACCCATCGGGTGGTCGACGGGGTTCATGGTCGTGCCGCGGTTGTGCGGGCGGCGACCGAGCCAGCGGGAGCGCCCGGCCTTGCCGAGCGTCACGCGCGCGTGCTGCGGGTTCGAGACCTGGCCGATGGTGGCGCGGCAGTCGAGGTGCACCATGCGCACCTCGCCGCTCGGGAGCCGGACCTGCGCGTAGGCCCCGTCCTTGGCCATGAGCTGCGCCGCCGTGCCCGCGGAGCGGACGAGCTGCGCGCCCTTGCCGATCTTCAGCTCGATGGCGTGAATCATCGTGCCGAGGGGCATGTGGCGCAGCGGCATGGCGTTGCCGGGCTTCACGTCGGCGTTCCGCGAGCTCACCACGGTGTCGCCCTCGGCGAGGCCGTCCGGCGCGAGGATGTAAGCCTTCTCGCCATCCTTGTAGTGGATGAGCGCGATGCGCGCGGAGCGGTTCGGATCGTACTCGAGGGCGGCGACGCGACCGGGCACACCGATCTTGTTCCGCTTGAAGTCGACCTGCCGGTAGCGCTGCTTGTGCCCGCCGCCGCGGAAGCGGACGGTGATGCGGCCGTTGTTGTTCCGGCCGCCGGACGACGTCTTCTTCGACGTCAGCTTCTTTTCCGGCTTCTTCTTCGCCAGGCCCGCGAAGTCCGGCGACTCGTAAAAGCGCCGGCTCGGGGACGTGGGCTTGAACTTCTTGATGGCCATCGCTTTGCCTCAGGCGCCTTCGAAGAAGTCGATGCTGTCGTCTTCCGCGAGGGTGACGATCGCCTTCTTCCAGTTACGGGTCTTCGCGTAGCCGCGCCCCATGCGCTTCATCTTGCCGCGCATGATCAGCGTGTTGACGTCGACGACGTCCACGTCGAAGAGCGTCTCGACGGCGGCCTTGATCTGGATCTTGTTGGCCCGGGGATCGACCTCGAAGAGGTACTTGTTCTGCTCCTCGCGGAGCGTGCTCCCCTTCTCGGTGAGGATGAGCGGGCGCTTGATGATGTCTTCGAGCTTCATCGCATCGTCCTCAGCGCGTGCAGCGCGCCTCGAGCGCCTCCACGGCCCGCTTGGTGAGCACGAGGTGCTCGTGACGCAGCAGGTCGTAGGGGTTGACGCCCTCGGGCGGCAGGTACTGGTGCTTGGGCAGGTTCCGCGCGCTCATGCGGAGCGTGTCGTTCGGCGCCACGTCGACGAGCACGGCGCTCGAGGAGACCTCGAGGCGGTTCAGCGTCTCCGCGAGGGCCTTGGTCTTGATCTCGGCGAGCTCGAAGGCGTCGACGATCTTCAGCGTGCCTTCCTGGACCTTGAGCGAGAGCGCGCTGCGAAGGGCGCCGAGACGCATCTTCTTGGGCGGCTTGTAGCTCCAGTCCTTCGGCTTCGGCCCGTGGGCCTGGCCGCCGCCGACGAAGACCGGGGCGCGCTTGCCGCCGTGGCGGGCGTTGCCCGTGCCCTTCTGGCGGTAGATCTTCTTGATGGAGCCCGCGACGATGGCGCGGATCTTCACGGCACTGGTGCCCTGACGCTTCGAAGCGAGCTGGGCCCGGACGACGTCGTAGAGGAGCCCCTCGTTGACCTCGGCGCCGAAGACGACGTCGGAGAGATCGATCTCGCCGACGTTCTCGTGGTTCAGGTTGTAGACGGTGGCCTTGGGCATCGTGGTCCTCTGCTCAGGCGGTCTTGATCTCGACGTCCACGCCGGCCGACAGGTCGAGCTTCGAAAGAGACTCGATGGTCTCCTGCGTAGGCTCGAGAATGTCGAGGAGGCGCTTGTGCGTCCGGATCTCGAACTGCTCGCGGCTCTTCTTGTCCACGTGCGGGCCGCGGAGAACCGTGTAGCGGTTGATGCGCGTCGGGAGCGGAATGGGCCCCGCCACGCGCGCACCGGTGCGCTTCGCCGTGTCGACGATCTCCATCGCCGACTCGTCGAAGAGCCGGAGGTCGTAGGCCTTG
>CALCTH010000073.1 GCA_937893795.1 uncultured Myxococcales bacterium
AGCTCGACGAGGCCGGGCTGCCGAAGGAGACGCCGCTCCACGCCGTGGCCACTCCCTCGGCGGCCGACCACCGCCTCGGGATCGCGCCCTGGGGCCTCGGCCCGCTGGCCGCGGCGCTCGCGTCGGCGGTCGGCCCCGTGGCCCGCGTGGAGGCCGCGCGGGCCTTCCCCGACGCCGTACGGACCCGGCGCAAGGTCGCCAGCGACCTCATCGAATCCTGCTCGACGCTCGCGATCACCGTGGCCCTCTCGCCGATCCCGCTGAGCGACATCGCGGTCATCGTGCCGCTGCAGACCACCATGGTGACGGCCATCGCCTACCTCAGCGGCCGGCGTTGGAGCCCGCAGGCGGCGGGCGAATGGCTGGCGAGCGCGGGCCTCGTCGCGGGCGCCGGCTGGGGCATGCGGACCGCCGCACGCCAGGTGCTCAAGCTGCTCCCGGGCGCCGGTAGCGTCGTGGGGGCGAGCATGGCCGGCGCGGGCACGCTCGCCCTCGGCCGGCGCGCGCTCAAGTACTACCTCTGCCGCCGGGAGCGCGTGGCCCGTCAAGGGCCTGACGCGCACGCCGGCTCGGTGCTCCGCCGTGTCCGCGGGGGCGCGCCCGGCGCGGCTCCTGCATGTCCCGAGGCCATGAGGCTCAAGACCCCCGAAAACCCCGCCGTCGAGGTGCCGGGGACCGTGCGCGTGGTGAAGCTGCCCAATGGGCAGGCGTCCGCGGTCTGCGGCGACGTATGGCTCGAGGACCCGCAGGACCCGCGCGCCCACGCCGAGCGCTTCGTCGGGCCCGGCGACCTCGAAGGCGTCGACTGCGTGATTCTCCTCGGGGGCGGCCTCGGAACTCGGGTGGCGCGCCTGAAGGCCCTCGGCGTCCGGCGCGTCGTCACCCTCGAGCCCTTCCCGGACCTCCGCGCGCAGACGGAGCCCGGCGGGGCGCTCTTCGCGGCCTACGACGGCACCTCCGTCGTCGCGGATCTGGCCGAGCTTCAGTGGGCGGTCTCGGCGACGTTCACTTCGAGCGAGCAGCTCCGCGTCTTCATGAGCCGGGGGTACGCGGCGCTCTTCCCCGATCTTCTGCAGCGCTGCCGACCCTTCGTGCAGCGCGGCGTCGCCATGGGCGACGACGCCTGCGAGACCCTCGAGTTCCGCGCGCGCCTCGGCGCCAAGCACACCGCGGAGAACCTCCGCTACCTCCCCGGCGCCGTGCGCGTGGATGAGCTCCGTGGCCCGCTCGCCGGCAAGCCGGCGTTCATCGTCTCGGCCGGACCGAGCCTCGACAAGAACCTCGCGCTCCTCGAAGAGGTGGCCAAGCGGGGTCCCGTCTTCGCCGTGAACACCGCGGCGAAGGCCATCGAGCACGTGGGCGGCGGCGTCGACGTGCTCGTGACCATCGAGTCGCTGCCCGTTGGCGAGCAGCTCGCGCGCAGCGCCCGCTCGCTTCTGCTCGACATCTCGGCGCACGCCTCGAGCTTCGAGGCGCCCATCGACCCGAAGATCGTCACCTTCGGGCTGGAGCGCGCCCAGTACGTCGCCGACCACCTGGGCGTCGCTGCCTTCCGCACGGCGGGCAACGTCGGCACCTACGCGCTCCAGGCGGCCCTGAACCTCGGCGCGGATCCCGTCGTGCTCCTCGGGCAAGATTGCGCCTTCCCGGAGGGCCGCATGTACGCCTCCCATTGCGATCGCGACATGTGGCAGGCGCGCATCGAGGGGCGGCACGTGGTGCTCGAATGCGACGAGGCGCTCTGGGCGCTCTTCAGCAACCACGAGCTGCCCGCGGCGCGGCGGACCGAGCTCATCGAGCTGCCGGCCTGGGGCGGGGAAGGGCGCGTCCCCTCCAACCCCATGTTCACGAAGATCGCCAACCACCTCGAGAACGTCGCGCTGGAGACGCCGGAGCTCGCCGGCCGCCGCTTCATCAACGCGACGGAGGGTGGCGCGCGGCTCGCCGGCTGGGAGGAGCGGACGCTCTCCGAGGTCCTCGACGCGCTCCCCGTGGCGCCGCATGGGTTGCACGAGGCGCTGGCTGCGGCGCCGCGCTTCGCCGCCGAGGAGGTCGCGCGGGCGCGGGAGGCCGTCAAGGGGGAGCTGCGTGCCGTCGAGCGCCTCGCTGGCAAGTGCATGGACAAGCGTGGCGCGGCGCAGCAGCGGGCGGCCGCGAAGCTGCGGGACGCCGCCGCCAAGGCGCCGCTCGTCAACGGCCATGCGGCCGGCCGCCTGCTTCGCCTTCGCCGGGAAAACCCGCCGGACAAGGTGAAACAGACCTTCCGCGAGATCCGCGACTCGGCGCGCCTGCTCCGCTTCGCGGTCTAGGAGCGCTCAGGCGACGTCGGCACGGGCGCGGGCGGCGTCGACGAAGCGCAGCGCGCTCGCGTGGAGCGCCGCGAAATGCGCGGCCGCCCGGCGCCCGAGCTCCGTGAGATCCGGGCGCGCGCCGGTCTCCGCCTCGACGCTGGTGACGCCCCTGTCCTGGATGCCGCAGGGCACGATGAGGTCGAAGTGACCGAGGTTCGGCGATGCGTTGAAGGCGAAGCCGTGCATCGTCACCCAGCGGCTGATGCGCACGCCGACGGCGCCGATCTTCCGCGCCCGCGGGCTCTCGGGCTCGAGCCACGTGCCGTTGAATCCGGGCAGCCGCGCCGCCTCGAGGCCGTGGTCCGCGGCGAGTCGGATCATCGTCTCCTCGAGGCTCGCGACGTACTTTCGCACGTCCTGCCGGTCGGGCTGCAGGTCCACGATGGGGTAGCCCACGAGCTGTCCCGGGCCGTGGTAGGTCACGTCGCCGCCGCGGCCGACGTCGTGCACCTCGAAGCCGTTGGTGGCGAGGGCTTCGCGGCGCACGCGGAGATGCTCCTCCTTGGCGGCCCGGCCGAGCGTGAACGTGGGCGGGTGCTCGAGGAGCACGAGCGTGTCCGGGACCTCGCCGGCCTTGCGTGCGGCGACGAGGCGCTCCTGGAGCGCGTGGGCTTCTGCGTAGCCCACGCGCCCGAGCATCCAGACCTCGAGGAGGCGCGTCATGGACGGGACGTAGCGCCGGCCACGCGCCGGCGCCCATCGACTCGCTTCAACGACGGCGGTTCATGATGTGCACGGCCTCGCCGAGGGCGTGCTTGAAGGCCTCCATCACGCCCTCGCCGAGCGTCGGGTGCGGGTGCACCGTCAGGCCCACGTCGTCCGCGAAGGCGTGCATCTCCATGGCCAGCGCGCCCTCGCTGATGATGGTGCTCGCCTCGGGACCGACCACGGCCATGCCCAGGAGCTTGTTCTCGTTCTCGGCGTCGGTGATGACCTTGATGAAGCCGTCGGTCTCCTCGACGGCCATGGCCTTTCCGAGGGCCGCGAAGGGGAACTTCCCGATGGCCACCTTCTTGCCCTGAGCCTTCGCGGCGCTCTCCGTGAGACCGACGGTGGCGATCTCCGGGTCCGTGAAGATCGCCGCGGGCATGGCCATCACGTCGTCCATGGAGCGCGCGTGCCCGGCGATGACCTCCGCACAGAGCTCGGCCTCCTTGCTCGCCTTGTGCGCGAGGTAGGGGCCGCCCGTGACGTCGCCGATGGCGTAGACGCCGGGCACGTTCGTCTGAAGCTGCCCGTCGACGAGCACGTGGCCGCGCTCGTCCATCTTCACGCCGATCTCCTCGAGGCCGAGGTTCTTCGAGTTCGGCTTGAAGCCCACGGCGACGAGCACCTTGTCGGCCTCGAGGGTCTTCTCTTCGCCGTCGTGGTCGACGGTGACCGTGACCTTCTTCTTGGTCTTCTTCAGCTTCGTCGCCTTGGCCTTCGTGAGCACCGTGGCGGGGCTGTCGCCCTTCGTGAGGTGCTTCTCGACCACGCGGACCAGGTCCTTGTCCGTGCCCGGGAGGATCTGATCCATGAGCTCGACCACCGTCACCTCGGTACCGAGCTTCTGGTAGACCATGCCCAACTCGAGGCCGATCACGCCGCCGCCGATGAGCACCATCCGCTTCGGCGCCTCCCGGAGCGAGACGGCCTCGCGGGCCGTGATGACCAGGTCGCCGTCGGGCTCGAAGCCCGGAATCTGGATGATGCTCGTGCCCGTCGCGACGATGATGGCCTTGGTCGCGTCGAAGGACTCCTTCGAGCCGTCCTCCTTCGTGACCTCGACGGTCTTCGGTCCCGTGAGCTTCGCGGCGCCCTTGAGCAGGTCGCCGCCGTTGCCCTTCACCAGGCCCGCCACGCCGGTGGTCAGCTTGTGGACGATGCCGTCCTTCCAGTCCTGCATCTTGCCGACGTCGACGTTCACGTCCTTCACGAAGAGGCCCATCTTCTCGGCGTGACGCACCTTGTGGGCGAGGCCCGAGGCCGCGATGAGCGCCTTCGAGGGGATGCAGCCCCAGTTGAGGCACACGCCGCCCCAGTACTCCTTGTCGATGCAAAGGACCTTCAGGCCCAGCTGGCCGAGGCGGATGGCCGCGACGTAGCCGCCGGGGCCCGCGCCGATGACGATCGCGTCATAGCTCTTGTTCGCCATGTATTTCTCTCTCTCAGGGATGCTTGGCTTGGTCGCGCGGCGTTCTCAGTCGTGACCCGGGGGCGGGTCCGCCGCGCGCAGCTCGTCCTCTTGGGCGCGGAGGTGCCACGGCACGTCCGCGTAGACGTCTTCGAAGAGCGTTTCCGTGGCCGGGCGCGGCATGGCCTCGACCTCGGTGATGGCGGCCTTGATCTCGGCCTCGAGCTCCGCTTCGAGGGAATCTCGTAGCCCGTCGTCCAGGTGGCCCTCGCTCCGTAGGAAGCGTTCGAAGCGCTGGAGCGGATCCTTCTGGCGCCAGGCCTCGACCTCCTCCTCGCTCCGGTAGCGGGTGGGGTCGTCGCTCGAGCTGTGGGCACCGATGCGGTAGGTCACGGCTTCGATGAAGGTCGGTCCTTCGCCTTCCCGCGCCCGCAGCACGGCCTCCTTGATGACCCGATAGGTCCCGAGCACGTCGTTGCCATCGACGCGAACGCCCGGGATGCCGTAGGCCCGCGCCTTCACCGCAAAGGTCGCCGAGGCCGTCTGCTTCTCGCTCGGGACGCTGATGGCCCAGTGGTTGTTCTGGCAGATGAGCACCACCGGCGGCTTGAAGACGCCGGCGAAGTTCATGGCCGCATGGAAGTCCGGCTCGCTCGTCGCGCCGTCGCCGATGAAGCCGAGCACCACCGCATCGTCCCCGCGGTGCTTGGCCGCCATGGCGGCGCCCACGGCCTGCGGGAGCTGCGGGCCGAGGCACGAGCTCCAGGCCACCTGATTGACGGCGCGGCCGCTCATGTGGCTCGGCATCTGCCGGCCCTTGAGCACGTCGCCGGCGTTCCCGTAGACCTGCGCGATGTAGCGGGTCAGCGGGAACCCCCGGACCAGCATGATCGCGCTTTCCCGGAGCGCCGGGAAGACCCAATCCTGGGTCTTGAGGGCGAAGCCCGCGGCGATGGGCGTGGCCTCCTGACCGGTGATGGCGCCGTAGAAGCCGACCTTGCCCTGGCGCTGCCGCATCATCATGCGCTCGTCGAGGAGCCGAACGCGGAGCATGTGGCGGAACATGGCCCGGAGCGTTTTGGCGCCGAGGTCCGGCGCCCATTCCCCACGGGCCCGCCCGTCCTCCCGCAGCACCTGAAAGAGCCCGAGCGCCGGGTCCTCGCCGGTCGTCTCGCCGGGGCGCACGGGCACGGGCGCCGGGTCGCGGAGCGGGTCGGGCATGCGCGGCGGACCCTAGCAAAGAACCCTCCCGAAGGGGGGAGGGGGCTCACGGCATGCGGCTTCGACGTGCGGCGCCGGGTCTACCCCGCCGTCAGCACCAGCTTGGTGATCTCCGGGGGGCTCTCGACGCGCGCCGGGGGCCCCGCGGTGCCGAAGCCACGGTTCACGTAGAGCTGGCTCCCCTCGTGACGGTAGAGCCCGCGAACGTAGCCGTAGGGCAGCACCACCTTCGCCGGGTTCCAGCCGAGGCTGATCTGCCCGCCATGGGTGTGGCCGGAGAGCTGCAGGCCGACCTGCCCCGCCGGACCCTCGCGGAAGAAGGCCGGCTGGTGTGCGAGGAGCACGCGCGGAAGATCCGGCGAGACCATCGCGAGCGCGCGGTCGAGATCGGGCCCGCCGCCGGCGTTGCGCGCCCAGCGGTCGTCCACCCCGAGGAGCGCGAAGGCGCCGCCGGCGTCCCCCACGGTGCGCCCCGCGTTCAGGAGCACGTCCGCGCCGGCGCGGCGGAGCGTGGCGAGCACGTCCTCGACGCCGGCGTAGTGATCGTGGTTTCCCGGGATCGCCGCCACCCCGAAGCGCGCGAGCTCCCGGAGGTCCTCCACGAGGTGCCCGAGGAGCGGTACGTAGCTCGCGTCGTGGTCGATGAGGTCGCCCGTCAGCACGACCAGATCCGGGCTCGCGCGGGCAACGTGCTCGAGGGCGTCGCGGCGCTGGGTTTCGCCCACGAAGGTGCCGAAGTGGATGTCCGAGAGCTGCGCGAGCGTGAAGCCCTCGAGGCTCCGCGGGAGCCCCGGCAAGCGCACGACGACCTCCTCGAGCGCATAGTCGTGACGGCCGAAGGACACGCCCCAGAGCCCCGCGGCGCCGCCCACGGTGAGCGCCGCGCCGGATGCGACCTGCTCGACGAACTCGCGGCGGCCCGTCGCGTCCGCCGTCGTCGCGTCATCGGCCGGCGGCGCGCGGCGCACGAGCCGCCGCATCGGCCCCGCCAGCCAGCCG
>CALCTH010000074.1 GCA_937893795.1 uncultured Myxococcales bacterium
CCAGGACCTCTTCGCCCAGGGCGGGGCCCCGCGGCTTCTGACGGTCTTCGACCCGTTCCAGGGCGCGGAAGTGACACTGAGCGTCGCCGCCATCGCTGGGTTGGTGGAGCGGCTGGCGCTGGAAATGATCATGGAAGAACACGGCGGCGTGCTCGAGGCAGACCGCGTTTACCTGGAGGAATGAGTCATGGCCGCGCCCACCCGAATCACGCCGTCGAACTACACGACGCTCCTCGTCGAGAGCACGCAGGGCCGCTCCGGCACGCCGGACGGGAACATCTTCTTCGACTACAGCTCGAGCCCACCCACGATCGAGATCATCACGCTCTCCGAGCTCGCGACGGTGGACCTCGGGAGCGGCGCCGAGGCGAACCCGCTCACGGACGACCTCGGGATCGAGGGGCTCGCCCTCTTCGCCTTCGAGGCCCTGCGGCGAAGCGCGAACGAGTCCAACCGGCTCTACGACCCGATGATGCGCGCGGACTTCGGCCCGGCCGGCGCCGTGGCCATGGTGAATGGCGCCGTGATCGCCTCCGCCGACGTCTCCAAGGTGCGCGGAACCGGCATGGAGTGGCGGGCCTCGAGCGGCTCGGTCAACCGCGTCTACCACGGCATTCAGTCGGCCGGTGACCCGGCCGTCGGCGCGGCGTCGCAGCCCTACTACCAGCTCGTCGCGGCGCCCTTCGGCGAGACCCAGGAGCAGGCCGCCGCCGCCGTCGACTTCGGGCGCGCGGGCCCCATCGACGAGATGGTCCAGGTCTTCGGCACGACGGCGAACGGCGACACCGGCGCGGGCGACTTCGACAGCCGAACGGCGCGCCTCTACCTGAAGAACCGGCCGTTCGGCGCGTCGGGCGCCAGCTTCTTTGCGGAGACGCTCTCGTCCGACCTCAACATCACGAGCCTGGACAACATCCGGCAGGGCTACCCGCTCGCCGAGCGGCCGAACACCGACAACGACTTCGACCTGGCCGACGTCTTCGGCGGCGCGGCCGTGGCGCCCTTCAGCGGGATGGGCTTCCTTCGCGAGACGGCGAACGGCTACGACCCGGGGTTCAACGAGGGCTCCGGCAACTTCACCGAGACCGTCGACGGGAACAACGCCACGATCCTCCAGATCCGGGCGTTCATGGACGCCCTCGCGATCCAGGACACGGACGTCGACGACGGCGCCGGGACGTACATCGGCAAGCGCGGCCCGGAGCTCTACTCGCTCGACAACCAGGGTCGCGTGGTCACGCGCGCCGGCCTGCGGATCATCAACCTCCCGACGGCCGAGCAGCAGTCCGTGGTCTTCACGGCCTCCGACGCCTCGACGAGGACCTTCCCCTTCAACCCGGAGGTCCGGATCAACCTCGGGCCGAACGTCATCGGCGACGCGGACGCCTGGGTCGCCGTCACCTACCTCGACGGCGCCGGGAGCGCGGACGACAACACGGCCAACGCGGTTCGGGTCCAGGACGTCGACGCCGTCGACCAGAACTTCAACGTGGCCGCGGCCTTCGCCGCCGGCGATATCGTGCTCCTGCCCTCGGGCGACTACGAGCTTCGGTTCGCCTACGGCTTCGACGTGAACACCCAGGCCGGCCTCTCCGCCGGCGTGGACAAGCAGGTCGTGGCCCGGTGCGAGGGGCGCGAGGGCGCCGGCGCCGCGAAGACGGCCTTCACCATCACGCGCCAGGCCGTCGTCCAGGCGACGTGCGCTCCCGGAGCGCAGACGAACATCTGATGACGGGCGTCGGGATCATCGCGGACCTCGACTACGAGAACCTCCGGATCGTCCTGGGGATCTCGTCGGTCAACGGGGACATCGACGTCCAGCTCTGGCGGGACTACCGCGCGAGCCGCGTGGCGTTCCCGGAGTTCCGCCTCTTCGACCCGATGATGGACGCGAGCGGGAACGAGGCGAAGGGCGGCGGCTCCTTCACGGAGCGCAGCTTCCGGCTCCGTTCGGGCGTCCGGATCGTGCCCTACGACGCGACCCAGCTCCTCACCATCCGCAACACCTACATCTCGCCCGACGAGGGCCTCGCGGGCCGCGCGCTCTTCGACCGCTCGAGCCTCAGCCCGACCACGGCCGTCGACATCGACGTGGACGTCCCGCAGGTCGAGGTGATCACGGTGAACACCGGCGGGAGCGCCGTGCTCCCCTCCGACGTCGACGACATCGCAGCGGCGGTCGCCGCGGGCCGGGCGCCCACCGACACCCTCGTCGACAAGCTGGCGCGAGCGCGCGGCGTCGGCGGCGTGCCGGCCGAGCACCGCCGCGGGACGGGCGACGGCGCGGCGAATGCCGGGCGCACGACGGCCGGGGACCTCGTCCTCGAGCACGTCTACTCCGAGGACGGCCAGGTGGTCACGACGACCGAGGTCCCGCCGTGCGCGCGCTTCGGTGGTTCACGCACGGGCTCCTTCCCCGGCCGACGACCGCGGCGCCCGTGGCGCTCGAGGGGCTCCTCCCGCTCATCGAGGCCGTCGCCGGCCCTCGCGTCGCCCTCATCCTCTACGCGGCGCTCCGTAGGCGCGTGAGGCTGCCATGCGCGCTGTGACCCTCTACGCGCCGATGCGCCGCCGCGTGGCCGCGCCCAGCGCCCTCGCACGCAGCGTCCGGCTGCGCGCTCCCCTGACCCGATCCGCCCGCCTCGTGGCTGCCGTTGCGCGGCGAGTGCGGATCTTCGCGAGGTTCCTATGAGCACCCGACGCAAGAAGATCCAGGTGGGCGCCCACGGGTTCCCGTTCCAGCTCGTCTTCTACGACCCGGATTCGCACCCCGACCCCGAGCAGGCCACGCGCGTCAGCGTCGCCGGCGCGACCGTCGTGATCGTCGCGCGCCCGCCGAGCGGCGCCCTTCGGTCGTGGTCGGACGTGACGAACGTGGAGGACTCGGACGCGACGCAGATCGGCGTCGTCGAGCGCAGGCCAGATCCCACGGACTTCGACCAGCAAGGCTGGTGGGCCTTCGAGGGCGAGGCCACGGTCCCCGACGGATCCGTCATCCCGAGCGAGCCGGTCCGCTACTACGTGAACGCCCGCCTCCAGGCGGCCAGCTCTTGACGCGCGGCATCTCCTGGGTCGGCGCCGCCGCTCTCGTGGGCGCCGCGGCTGCCGAAGGCGAGCTCACGGGCCTCAGCGTCCTGCTCGCCCTCCTGACCATGGCCGTCGAAGCCGGCCTGGTGATCTTCGAGGTCCGCTCCAATCGCGCCTCGGCGCTCGAGGTGGCGGCGACCGAAGCGGTCGGACGCATCGAGGCGGCGAAGCTTGCCTACGAGGAGGTCGAGGAATGATGGCGGCGAACGACAACGCAATCCCCGACGAGCGCATCGCCCTGGTGAAGGCCTCGATTCTCGAGGCGGCGCAGCGCGCCGGCGTCGCGCCGGAGGACATCTCCCGTGGCCAGTGGCGTCGCCACAAGCCGCCGGGCCCGCCGAGCGGCCACGACATCTACGCCCTCGGCGCCACCTGGGAGGACGCCCGGGAGGCCGCTCTCGCCTTCGAGATCCCGGAAGGCTACGAGCCGCCGTGGCGCGTGCCGATGGTCCCGATCCCGAACGGCCATTCGGTGAAGGGCGTCTCGACGCTCGTGGACTCGAAGGGGAACACGGTCGCGCAGTGGGTGAAGACGCGCGCCGACGGCGTCGACCCGGTCCAGCTCGTCCAGGACATGCTCGACGAAATGCCGGACCGCATGGCCGCGCGCGCCGAGCCTATCCCGCCACCAGCCATCCAGGCCCCCGACGACCTTCTGGCCGTCTACCCGCTCGGCGACCCGCACGTGGGCATGCTCGCGTGGGGGAAGGAGACCGGCGACGCGGACTTCAACCTCGAGATCGCGGACCGGCTCATGCGCGGCGCGATCATGGAGCTCGCCAAGCGCCAGCCGCGCACGAAGCGCGCGCTCATCGTGAACCTCGGCGACTACTTCCACGCCGACGACCTCACGTCGCAGACGCCGACAGCCGGTGGCCGCCGGTCGTGGGCGTCGGCTTCGACCTCGCGGCCTTCCTCGTCGAGGAGACGGCGCGCCATCACGAGGTCGTCGACGTCATCTCGAAGCCGGGCAACCACGACCCCCACGCCGGCGTGATGCTTCAGCTCGCTCTCTGGGCCTACTTCAAGGACGAGCCGCGCGTGAACGTGAGTCTCTGCCCGAAGGCGCGCACCTACTTCCGCTTCGGCGCGAACCTGCTCGGCGTCGCGCACGGACACGGCAAGGCTCAGGCGAACCCGAAGGACCTCGAGTCGTGCATGGCGAATGAGCGCGCGCGCGACTGGGGCGAGACGCGCCATCGCTGGTGGCTCCTCGGCCACGTCCACCACCGGACGCAGAAGGAGACGCGCGGATGCCTCGTGGAGCACTTCCGCACGCTCGCGCCGCGCGACGCACACGCGGCCTTCGAGGGTTACGGCTCTGGCCGTGATCTCCACCGGATCGTCCTCCATCGGGAGGACGGCGAGGTCGACCGTCAGATCGTGTCGGCCGCCTATCTCGAGCGGAGCTTCAAGGAGGTCGCATCGTGACGCAGATCATCGGACTCGCCGGCCTCGCCGGCTCTGGGAAGACGACCGTCGCTCACATCCTCCAGCGCGACCACTACTTCCAGGCGCTCGCCTTCGCGGAGCCGCTGAAGTCGGCCTGCCGCGAGCTCTGGGGCTTCACCGAGGCGCAGCTCTACGGCGACCAGAAGGAGGTCGTCGACGAGCGCTGGGGCATCACGCCGCGGACGGCGATGCAGCAGATGGGCGCCGAGTACGCTCGGACGCTCTGCGAGGACGTCCACGTCATGCGGCTCCTCGAGCGCGCCGAGGGCCTCAAGCGCGTCGCCGTGCACGACGTGCGCTTCCCAAACGAGATTGCCGCTCTGCGCGCCGCTGGCGGGCGCGTGTGGTGGGTTTCGAGGCTCAGCGTCCGCCGGTCGGGCCGCGTTCACGTCAGCGAACGATCGATCGGGCCGGAAGACTGCGACCTCTTCGTCCCGAACGACGGGACGATCGAGCAGCTAGAGCGCCGCGTCTCCGAGGAGCTGGCGGCGTGGCTGACGTCACAGGCTGAAACTGCGCCCGCGCCGGCGCAGCCTTAGGCTTCCGCCATGTCCCGCCTCCTGATCGCCGCTCTCGCCCTCGTGGCCGCCGTCTCTTCCGCCGGGTGGGCCATGGCCGCCAAGGAGGCCAGCGCGGCGCAGGGCGCCCAGGAGGCGAACGAGGCCGAGGCCGTCGCGTGCCAGGTGGCGAAGGTCGAAGCCCGGCGCGTCGAGGAGCTAGAGCGCGCGCGCACTGAGATGGAGCGCGGGCGCGCCGACGCCCTCGCGGCAGTCGCGAAGCTGACCGAGGACTACGCCGTGTGCCGCCACGAGCTCACGGGCGAGATGCCCAGCGAGGAGGAGATCCTGGCGAGGCTCTCTACATCCACGGCTCGACGGTAAGGACCGAGAGGCCCTGTGACTGCTCGCGAAACCTGACGCGGCGCCAGCGCGGCCAGCCATCGCGCTTCCACCCGACTCGAACCAGGGCCTTCCGCATGTGACCCGCGATGAGCCATGCGAGGTCGCGGTGATGATCGGGCGCCGTCAGATCGAACACGGTGAGGCCCTGGCCGGGGAAGAGCCCCTGCGAGGACATCTCCTGCTGGACGCCGCTGGTGAACACGCCCTCCGCCACGATGATCTCGTACGTGTCCGGGTCGACGTGAACCTCGAGATGGCCGGCGTCGCCAGGGCCTGAGCGCAGGCTTGGCCCGGCGACGAGGTCGCATCGACCATCTCCAGTGAACACGCAGCGCTCGGTGCTGCCGCCTCCCGGAGCGACCGCGGCGACGTGATAGAACCTCCCGGAGGCCACGCCGTTGTGCCGGTGGAAGTCGCCTCGAGCGACGCCGTCCTTCCGCAGTCGCTCGAGGAAGCCCTCGTACGCCTCCTTCTGACTCGGGAGCACGGAGGCAAGGAGGTGAGTCCCTATCCGGGCCGGAGCAAGACCGATGGGCGGACCGTGCGATCGCAGGTCCAGCATCCGGTCGCTGCTGTCGTAAGTAGCCGTAATGACTGCTCTTCTGGTCCTTCGAATCTCAGAACGTTCTGAACGCACAGTGTAGTCTCTAGTGCGTACACGCTCACCGCTCGGTCCAGCCTTCGGGAGGGGTTGCGACAACTTACACCGTTTTTCGAACGGTTGACCCGGAACGGAGTTCACACGCCTCTATGCGCTCTCGGTGCAACCGCGCTGCAATTCTGCTGCAAGGGCGTGAAACTGCGCTGGGGGACATGCTGTGCGAAAATCGATGCATGGGACAGGGAATGGGAAACGGTCGTCACTTGACCGAAACAAAAAATCAGCAACATCCTTCGACAGTGTCGAATCGCAGTCTTCACGTAGATCGATTGATACACCTGGTCCGCTGGATGGAAGATCTACAC
>CALCTH010000075.1 GCA_937893795.1 uncultured Myxococcales bacterium
CATCGCGGCCATCGACGAGTCGACCTTCTTCGGCGTCATCCCCGGCACCTCCGTGAAGTTCCGCGTGACCTTCCGGAACGACTTCGTCGAGGGCGGCGACACGGCGCAGCTCTTCATCGCCTTCATCGACGTGCGCGGTGGCGGCAGCACCGTGCTCGACACGCGCCAGGTCTTCATCATCGTCCCGGCGACCTCCAACCTGCCCATCTGAGGCGGGCGCGGGAAGGAGCGCCGGAGGCGCGGGCTCACGGAAGCGGGAGCTCGCGCGCTTCGGCGTCGTCGACGGCGCGGCAGAAGCGGACGAAGGCCGGGTAATCCGCGGGCGAGACGCGCATCATCGGCAGGAAGAGCTGGCGCGTGACCACGAGATCGCCGCCTTCGCTCCGCGCCGACATGGTGAAGCGCGCGCCGGCCGGCCCGGCCACCTCGACGGGCGTCAATCCGCTCGCCGCGGTCCCCGCGTTCTCCACGCGGACCACCACCTCGCGGTCGAGGGGCGGCGCCACGATGAGCGTCGTCCCTCGTTCGGCCGCCTGCGCGAAGCGCGTGGTGAGCGCCTCGGGCAGGAGCGGAACGAGCGCCAGGCCGCCGCCCGAAGGACGCGCCAGCTGCGGCACGTCCGCGTCGTAGCGAAAGACCAGCGGCGCGTCGGCGTCGTCGCGCCCGGCGATGCGGAGCGAGCGCATCTGGGCGCCGCCGAATAGCCGGGCCACGTAGGCCTCCTCGAAGCGATCCTCGAGCACCGCCTCGGGCACGCCGTCGAGGTCGTTGCGCCAGTTGATGGCCGCCGCGCCGCGATAGCGCTCCACGGCCCGAAGGCTCCCGTCGCCGCGCGCGTCGAGGCGCACGACGAGCTCCACGCGCTGGCTCTCCACGCCGGACTCCGCGGCGGGGAGCGTGACCCGCACGTCTTCTTGCGCGTCGTCGTAGGGGAGCAGCACGATTGCGTCCATGTCGCGGAGGTGCGGCGAGAGGTAGCCGTAGGGCACGCCGCGGGCCGCCGTCGTCAGGTAGGTGACCTGGTCGTCCGCCTCTACGCCGACGATGAGGTTCGTGTAGGTGTCCTCGTCGGCCAGCTCGCTGCGGGTCTGGTCGGCCCCGAAGCCGCGCACGATGACCAGGCGCGCGTCGATGCCCGCGAGGCCGAGGAGGTAGTGGAGCACGCGGGCGCGGTTGCCCCGGCGCCGGGCGACCATGCGCGCGGCGATGCCGAAGACGTCGTCGTCTGCGTCGACGTTGTCGAGCACCCAGCGGTAGAGCTTCCGCGCGCCTTCGTCGCCCGTCGCGCCGCCGGTGAGCTCCCGGGCGAGACGCCGCGCGGCGGGGTCCGCCACGTTCCGGTCCGCCAGCACGTCCCGGAGCCCCGCCAAGAAAGCGCTCCACGTCGCCCGATGGCCCCACTGCACCGAGGGCAAGTGCTCGCGGGCCGTCACCGCGCCCGGCTCCGGCACGAGGGGCGCGACCGCCTCCCGGCGCCAGCGCAGCTCCCGGAGCCCGTTCGCCACCCGGCGCTCCGGCTCCGGCGCGTCGCCGCGCGGGTCGAAGGTGAGCTCCATCGACTCCGGCACCACGAGCAGCTGCTCACTCGCGAAGAAGGGCACCTCGAAGCTCGCGAAGTAGAAGCGCTCGCCGAGCACGCCGCCGGGCAGCCCCCGCGGTGGGTCGAGGACGCGCACGGTCTCCATCTCTACGTAGTCGCCCACGGCCAGGCTCGGGAGCGCGAGCCCGTCCAGACCCTCGATGACGTCGGGCTCGAGGAGCCGGCCGCTCGCCTTCCGCGTGCCCAGCGTCAGCACGTAGGCGCCCTCGGGCACGCTGAACTGCCCGAGCTCGTCCACGGCCTCTTCGCTCTGCACGGCGTAGATCTGGTGCGTGAGCGCCAGCGCGCTCCCGTCGCGGAAGACGCGCTGCGCGGCGTAATCGAAGACGAGCACCTGCCCCTGCGCGTAGTCGATGCGCTCTGCCGCCCGCGCCGCCTCGTAGGCGGCGATGGCCTCGCGCCCGTCGCGCCGGTAGGCGGCGAGCGCGTGGGGCGCCCCGAGCAGCGACCGGATGCGGCGGAGCTCCACCATGGCCGCGGGCTCCCGTCCGAGCGCGGTGCCGAGGATCTCCTGCGCGCCTTCGGTCTCGCCCCGCGCGAGGGCGAGGTCCGCGAGCTCGAGGCGCGGGCTCGGCGCCCGCGGTCGCGCGCGCAGCAGCGCCGCGGCGGCCCCGACCATGGCGCCTGGATCCTCCGAGGCTTCCGCCAGGTCGAGGCGGCTCGCCAGAAAGCGCGCCTTGCGGCAGAGATCGACGTCGTCGCTCACCAGCA
>CALCTH010000076.1 GCA_937893795.1 uncultured Myxococcales bacterium
CCTCCCCGGCTCCACGCCCGCGCCTCGACGAGGCGACGGTCGCCGAGCTCACGCCCGGCCTCCTTCGCTACGCACGTCAGCGCGTCGGCCCGGAGCTCGCTCAGGACCTCGTGCAGGACACCTGGGTCGCAGCCTTCGGCGCCATCGACAAGTTCGCCGGGCGCTCCTCGCTGAGGACCTGGCTCATCAGCATCCTTCGCCGGAAGATCATCGACTCCCACCGCCGGCGGCGGCCCTCGGTGAGCTTCGAAGAGCACCACACGCCCGACGCCGACCCGCGACGCGAGCGCCTCGACGACGTCGCTGCGGCGAACCTCGTCGAGCGGGCGCTGCCCGAGCTTCCGAAGCGCGAGCGGGAAGCCGTGTCGCTCGTCGACGTCGCCGGCGTCGACCGGAACGTCGCGGCCGAGTCCATGGGCGTGTCCCGCTCGGCGCTCCGCGTGATGCTCCACCGCGGCCGAAACCGGCTGAAGAAGAAGCTCGAGGCTGCGGACCTGACGGTCCACTGAGCGTGCCGCTCACCCCACGAGGGTGATGGTGACGCGGCGCCGGTGGGGCGCCGCGCGGTGCTCCCAGAGATAGAGCCCCTGCCACGTCCCCAGGGCCGGGCGCCCGCCCGCGACCGGGATCGTCAACGAGGTGGCCGTCAGCACCGAGCGCACGTGGGCGGGCATGTCGTCCGCGCCTTCGGCCACGTGCGAGAAGAGCGGGTCGCCGTCCGGCACGAGCCGGGCCATGAAGGCCTCGAGGTCGCGACGCACGTCGGGGTCGGCGTTCTCGTTGATGAAGAGGGACGCGCTCGTGTGATGCACGAAGACGCTCGCGAGCCCCTCGGCGAGTCCGCTCGCCTCGGCCGCCGCGCGCAGCTCCGCCGTGAGCTCCGTGAAACCGCGGCCGCGCGTGGCAACCTCGAGACGGGTGACGTGCACGCTCATGGCTCCTCCTCCATCGATGGGTGCTCACACCGCTTCTGGATGGTCCTCACCGAAGGTCCGCCGAAGCTCCGCGCTGTCCCAGGCGTCGTCGCGACCGCCGCGCCCTTCCGGCGGGCCCTCGGCCATGACGCGCTCGACCTCTTCGTTGCGCCGCCGGACGAGCGAGATGAAGTCCTCGTCGCCGTAGTTGTCCGCCACCTCGCGCATCAGGTTCTCGTCATGGTGGCGGAAGCGCTGCGCCGCCCGGTGCGCCCGATGCTTGCGGCGCCCGAGCACGGCGAGGGCGTCGGTACCGAGACGCAGCGCCGCGTCGAAGGTCTCGCGGTACACGAGCTCGCAGCCCTCCTGAAGGAGCTGGTAGGCGTCGACGCGGCCACGCGCGCGGGCGAGGACCCTCAGGCCCGGGAACTCCTGCCGCACCGTGGCCAGGAGCTCCCGGTTCTTGTCGGGTCGGTCGAGGGCCAGCACGAGCAGCTTCGCGTGCTCGGCGCCCGCGGAGCGCAAGAGGTCGATGCGCGTCGCGTCGCCGTAGAAGACGCGGCGCCCGAAGCGGCGAAGCAGCTCCACCTGGTCCGAATCCGCCTCGAGCACCGTCGACTCGATGCCCTCGGCCGCCAGCAGCCGGCCTACGATCTGCCCGAAGCGTCCGTAGCCGGCGATGATGACGGGGTTGCCGCCCTCCATCTCGTCATAGTCCTCGTCGGCGCGCTCCTTCGTGCCGACGCGGGGCATGAGCACGTTCTCGAAGAAGAGGATGAGGAGCGGCGTCAGCGCCATGGACACGGCGACGACCACCACGAGGAGCTTGCTCGTCTCCGCCGAGAGTACGGCGTTCTGCTGCGCGTAGCTGAAGAGCACGAAGGCGAACTCGCCGCCCTGCGCGAGCGCGAAGGAGAAGAGCATCGCCTGGTCGACGCCGAGCCGGAACCCGCGGGCGAGGCCAAAGAGGAGCGCCAGCTTCAGCGCGATGAGCCCCACGGTGAGCCCCGCGACCGCGCCGGGCTGGTCCGCGATGAGCGCGAAGTCGATGGAGGCGCCCACGGCGAGGAAGAAGAGGCCGAGGAGCAGCCCCTTGAAGGGCTCGATGTCTGCCTCGAGCTGGTGCCGGTACTCGCTCGTCGCGAGCACGACGCCGGCGACGAAGGTGCCCAGCGCCGGGCTGAGCCCCACCTGCTGCATCAGGAGCGCGATGCCGACGACCAGCAGGAGCGCCGCCGCCACGAAGATCTCCCGCAGCTTGGCGCGCGCGATGAAGCGGAAGGCCGGCCGTAGCAGATAGCGCCCCCCGACCACGATGGCCGCGACGGCGCCGAGCACGGCCAGCGTCTGGGCCCACGCCGGGAGCCCCGCGACCCAGGTCTCGTGCCCGTGATGGCCGTCGTCGCCGCCGGCAGCCTCGAGGGTCGCGAGCAGCGGCATCACCGCCAACATGGGGATCACCGCGATGTCCTGGAAGAGCAGCACCGCGAAGCTGCTTCGGCCGCCGCCGGTCGACATCCACCCCTTCTCGGCGAGCGTTTGGAGCACGATGGCGGTGGACGAGAGCGCCAGGATGAGGCCCACGGCCAGCGCTTGCTGCCAGGGGAGCCCGAAGGCCATGCCGAGGCCCGTGAAGAGCGCCGCGGTGAGCGTGACCTGGAGCCCGCCGAGGCCGAGCACGGGCACGCGCATGCGCCAGAGATGCGCAGGCTCGAGCTCGAGCCCGACGAGGAAGAGCATGAGCACGACACCGAACTCGGCGAAGTGCATGACGTCCTCGCCTTCGCTCCCCACGATGCCGAGCGCGAAGGGTCCGATGAAGACGCCCGCGAGCAGGTAGCCCAGCACGGAGCCGAGCCCGAGGCGCTTGGCCACGGGCACCGCCACCACGGCGGCGGCGAGGTACGTGAAGGCCTGGAGGAAGAAGCCGCCCCCCATCTCAGGCCTCCACCCCGAGGGGGGTCGTGCTGCCGGTGGCGAGGGCCTCGAGCTGCGCCCGGTAGCGCTCCGCCTCCTCCGCGAGGCCCGCGGCGGGCAGGCGGTGCGTGCCGTAGACGATGAAGGGCGCGCGCCACTCCATGCCACAGAGGCGCACGGTCGCCTCCAGGGGCCGGAGCAGGTCCGGGAGCGCGTAGCGGTTGTAGCCGGCCGCGGCGTAGGCATCCTCGCCGCCCCCGGCGCTGATGGCGTGCATCACCGACTTCCCGCGGAGCGCCGTCCCGCTATGGCCATAGGCCCAGCCGTGCTCGAGCACGAGGTCCTGCCACTGCTTCAGGAGCGGCGGGACGCTGTACCAGTAGAAGGGGTGCTGAAAGACGACGGCGTCGTGGGCTTCGAGCGCGGCTTGTTCCGAGGGCGGGTCGACGTCGTAGTCCGGGTAGAGCTCGTAGAGGTCGCGAAAGGTCACTCCCGGAACGGAGCGCGCCGCGGGCACCAGCGCGCGATGCACGCGGGACCGCTCGAAGGCGGGGTGGGCGAAGAGCACGAGTACGCGGGCCACGGCCGGCGAACATGGGGCAGGCGAGCCGCCTTAGCTACCCTCAGCCGGAGACCTATGCGAAGAGCTGGTCCGGGAGCTCGGCGAGGGTCCGGCGAAAGACCGCGGGCTTTCGGAGGCCGCGCGTCACCACGAGGCTCCCCTGGAGGCGCGCGACGGCGTCCTCGGCGCGCCGGCGGGCCTCACGCCCCTCGACCCCGGCCGCCCGCGCGAGCGTCGCGAAGGCGTCGGTCCACTGGCGGAAGGCATCGGCCAGCTCCTCCGCGAAGCGCGGCCATCCGCCCCCGAGCACCATCGCGCCGAGGAGCGGGTTGCGTCGGCCCCGGTCGTAGAGGGCCTCGATCTCGCCGAGGAAGGCGTCGAGGCGCTGCTCCGGGCCGCCCTCGACCTCGAGGGACTCGGCCAAGCGCTCACCGGCGCGGACGAAGACGGCGCGCGCCATGTCTTCCTTCCCGCCGGGGAAGTGGTGATAGAGGCTCGCCCGGCCGAGGCCCGTCGCCTCGGAGAGCCGCGAAAGCGTCGCCCCGTCGTAGCCGTGGTCCCGAAAGACGTCCTCCACGGCCACGATC
>CALCTH010000077.1 GCA_937893795.1 uncultured Myxococcales bacterium
CAGCGTCTCTTAGCCGACGACCTCCGCATCGTAGTGCACCCATCCGGACTCGAAGTGCCCGGTCCGCCCATGGGCGACGTCCTCGTAGCCCGGACCGACCTCCGGCCCGCCTGCGTAGCCGCTGAGGACCGTCTCCACGCCCTCGAGCGCCTCGAAGGGGCCTTCCATGCACCAGAAGCAGCCCCCGGCGAAGACCGCCACCGCGCGGCCCTCGGGGGGTGCCGGCGCGGCTCGGGTGGCGCCGATGCCCCGGCCGGGAGCGGGGGTCGCGGCCGGTTCTCCGGAAGGCGTGGGCCGCGGCGCGTCGCCGCCCCCGCACGCCAGCGCAGCGAGCATCGGGAGCAGAGCCAGGAAGGAGGGGTGGCGTTCCATCGCCCTACCCTACGGCCGTGGGCGCCGGACGCTACGCCAAGGCGGCCGCATGCAGCCTTGCCCCGCGAGAGCCCGCGAGGAAGCCTCCCGCGCATGCCGGAGCCGCTCTTCCAGAAGGTCCTCGTCGCCAACCGCGGAGAGATTGCCGTCCGCATCCTTCGGACGCTTCGTGAGATGGGCATCGCGAGCGTGGCCGTGCACTCGGACGTCGACGCGGACGCGCTCCACGTCCGCCTGGCCGACGAGGCCGTCGCCATCGGCCCGGCACCCAGCACGGAGAGCTACCTCGTCATCGAAAAGATCATCGAGGCGTGCCGCCGGACGGGCGCGCAGGCAGTGCACCCGGGCTACGGCTTCCTGAGCGAAAACCCCACCTTCGCCAAGGCCTGCGAAGACGCCGGCATCGTCTTCATCGGCCCGGACGCGAGCTCCATGATCGCCATGGCCTCGAAGACCGCGGCGCGTGAGAAGATGGTCGCGGCGGGCGTGCCCGTGGTCCCCGGGTCGACCGTCGCGGACCACGACCACCTCAAGGCCGTCGCCAAGGACCTGGGCTACCCCGTGATGCTGAAGGCGAGCAGCGGTGGCGGCGGCAAGGGCATGCGCCTGGTCCACGAGGAGAGCGGTCTCGTCGACGCCTACGAGCGCGCCCGGAGCGAGGCGGCGGCGGCCTTCGGCGACGACACGGTCTACGTGGAGAAGGCCATCGTTCGGCCGCGGCACATCGAAATTCAGGTCCTCGCGGACGCTCACGGCAACGCCGTACATCTCTTCGAGCGCGACTGCTCGATCCAACGCCGGCACCAGAAGGTCGTCGAGGAGACGCCCTCTCCCGCGAAGGTCTGCGACGACGCGAAGGTCGCGGCCATGGGCGAGGTCGCCGTGAAGGCCGCCCAGGCCGTCCGCTATCGCTCCGCGGGCACGGTCGAGTTCCTGATGGGCGAGGACGGCAGCTTCTACTTCCTCGAGATGAACACGCGGCTTCAGGTGGAGCACCCGGTGACCGAGCTGATCACGGGCCTCGATCTGGTCCGCGAGATGGTCCGCGTCGCCGCTGGGGAGCCCCTCGGCTACGGGCAGGACGCCATAAGCCGCCGAGGCCACGCGATCGAGTGCCGCGTCTACGCCGAGGATCCCTCCACGGGCGTCCTGCCGAGCCCCGGGACCATCGAGGTGCTGCGGCGCCCCACGGGGCCGGGCGTCCGGGACGATTCCGGCGCCTACGAGGGCGCGACCATCTCGAGCTTCTACGACCCGCTCGTCTCGAAGCTCTGCGTGTGGGCGCCGACCCGCGACCTGGCCGTGCGGCGCATGAAGCGCGCTCTGGGCGAATACGTGGTCACGGGCATCCAGACCAACCTGCCCTTCCACCTCCGCCTCATGGACCACGCCGAGTTCGTCGAGGGCGCGTACGACACGGGCTTCATCGGCCGCCACGAGGACGCGCTCCTGCGCGGTCCGCTGGCGCCGGAGGCCAAGCGGCCGCTCGCGCTGGCCGCGGCCGTGGCGCGCGCGTTCGAGGACGCGGAGCGAGCGCGCTCCGCGGGCGCCGGTGCCGCCTCCGCACCGGAGGCTTGCCGGCGAATCAGGTCCAGCGGATTG
>CALCTH010000078.1 GCA_937893795.1 uncultured Myxococcales bacterium
AGGTCGATGCCGTGGGCGTTGGAAAGGCCAGTTCCGACATAGTTGTCGCCGTTGACCGATGCGAGAATGGGCCCCGAGATACCGGATTCGATGCTCAGGAGCGTCGGCATGGAGATGCTGGCGCTGATGACGTGACTGTTGCCGAATACGGAAACATCTCGCTGGATGGTCAGAGGGCTGTCGAGCGTGCCGGAAGTCGTCATGTTGACGATCGGCGCATCGGTGCATGCGACGCAGTAGCGAAGCGAGCCCGAGCAGCCCGAGCCCGTGGAGAGGTCTGCGCTGACGTTGACCTGGCAGAGTGTACAACTGATAGCCCCGCACGTTTGTGCATCTCCGTTGGTGGGGAAGGCAATAAACAGCGCGGCCGTCAGGGCCGTTGCGGTGAGAGGTCGAATCATCGTCAATCCAAGTGGGTTTGGGGTTTCTCGATGGGTTGCGGCTCGGCGACGGATCACAGGGCGCCCCCGCGATTTGGCTGGGTGCAGGCGCGACCGTCGTCTCGCTCGTGGAACGATCGTATCATCCCCATTGGGACAGGGGCGGGTCGCAGTCATGGCCCACCCCGACTTCTGGCCGTCGCGCACGCGTCCCTCGGGGGCGGTGGGCGCTCAACGCGGGCCCGCGCCGATCGGCGCAGTCCGTGGGCCGTCTGTGAGGGAACTCGCAACGGAAGAGGCATGCGCGTCCTCGCTCTCGCCCCCGTGCTCGTCGGTGGCTGCGCCGCCGAGACGCTTCGCCTTCGGCACGTCGTCCTCTACCAGAATGGCGTCGGCTACTTCGAGCGGGAGGGGGTCGCGGAAGCGGACCGGCTGAGCATCCCGCTCCGGCGTCACGAGGTCGACGACGTCATGAAGACGCTCACGGTCATCGGGGCCGACGGGCACGCCGCGCTCAGCGCAGTGATGCCGCCGAACCTGGCCTCCGTGACCGGCGAGGACGGGCCGCAGGAACCCACGGGCACGACGAGCCTCGACGTGACGCTCCGCGACGTCGGCGGGCCCGTGACCGTCGCCTACGCCGTGCCCACGCCGACCTGGCGCGCGGTCTATCGGGTCGTGCTCTCGGAGACGGGCGACGAGGCCCTGCTGCAGGCCTGGGCCGTCGTGCACAACCAGTCGAACGAGGATTGGAACGACGTGCAGCTCCCCCTCGCGACGGGCGCGCCCTTCACCTACGCGCTGGACCTGCGGACGCCGGAGTTCATCGCGCGGCCGGACCTCACGGGGACCCTCGTCGGCCCGGCCACGGACGCGCCGGTGCGGGCCACGCGCTCGCGGGACGACGGAGACGGCATCGGCGCCGGGGACCTCTGCCCCACGGAGCCGGAGGACCTCGACGGCTTCGAGGACGAGGACGGCTGCCCCGATCCGGACAACGACGACGACCGCATCGCCGACGCCGCCGACGCCTGCCCGAACGACCCCGAGACCTACAACGGCAACGACGACGAGGACGGCTGCCCCGACACGGGGCTCGTCCTCATGAGTGACGACAGCGTCCGCATCCTCGAGAAGGTCTTCTTCGGCGCCAACTCCTCCCGCGTTCCGCGCCGCGCGCACCGGCTCCTCGACGCCATCGTGGCGAAGCTCCAGCGCTACCCGACAATTCGGCGCGTCAGCGTCGTCGGCCACGCCTCGGCGAACGAGCGCCGGCCGATCCCGCTCTCGGCGTCCCGCGCCGCCGAGGTGCGGCAGGCGCTGATCGCCCGTGGCATCGCGGCAGAGCGGCTCGTGGTCGCCGTGCAAGGCAGGGACCAGCCGATCAATCCGCGACGTAACGCCCGGGCCTACGAACAGAACCGGCGCGTCGAGTTCCGCATCACGGAGGGCGGCGCGAACGTCGCTGCGCCGCGCCGCCGGTCGCCGCCGCGTCGGCGTTCGCAGCCGCGCCCGCAGCGGCGCGAAATCGAGGAGCTGCGCGTGGACTCGCGTGCCCGGCGGCGCGCCATCACACCCGAGACCGCTTCCCTCCCCCAGGCGATGGCCTTCGAGGGCACCGGCGCGGGCGAGACCCGCTACGCGATGCCGGGCACCGTCGACATTCCGCGGGGGAGCGCGTCCATGGTCGCCATCCTCAACCTCGAGGTGCCGGGCACGGAGGTGCTCCTCTTCCGCCCGGACCGGGCCACCGTCGCCAGCACGCGGCATCCCTTCCGGGCGGCGCGGCTGGTGAACGAGGCGAGCGTGGACCTCATCGAGGGGCCCGTCGCGCTCTTCGCCCGCGGCAGCTACGTGGGGGAGGGCGTGCTCGATGGGCTGACCGCGGGCGAGGCGACCTTCCTCCCCTTCGCCCTCGACGCGACCACCGCGGTCCGCTCGGAGATCGCGACCGAGCTCCGGCCGCACCGGCTGCTCCGCCTCGTGCAGGACCGCATGGAGGTCGAAAACCGCCGGCTCCGCCGCATCACCTACACGGTCCGCGGCGGACCGCGCGCCATCGGCCGGCTCTGGATCCGCCACGTGCCCCTCCGCGGCTTCACGCCGACGGGGCTTCCCTCAGGCGCCGAGATGGACGCGAGCGGCGTGCTCGTGCCCATGGACGTCACCCCGGGCGGCACGACGACGCTCGTGGTCCAGGAGGAGCGCACGGAGCCCGTGAGCCGCTGGCTCCGCGACTCGCGCGAGGTGCTCAGCCGCTACGTCGAGGGCGACGACACGCTCCCGCCGGCGCTTCGGGCGTCGCTGACCGCGGTGTTCACGCTGCGGGCGCGCATGCGCGAGCTCCTCACGGAGCGGGACGGGCTGCGCGTGGAGCTCTCCGGTCAGAGCCGCCGCCTCGCGGAGCTTCAGGCCAGCCTGACGGCGGTGGGTCGCGCGCCGGGCGGCGCCCCGCTCCGCCGGCAGATCCAGCGGCGCCTCGCGGAGACCGAAAGCGAGACCGCGCGGCTGAGCGCGCGCGAGGCCCAGATCGCGTCCGAGCTCACCGAGCTCCGCGTGGCGCGCGGCGATGCGTTCCGCGGCCTGCGCTACGACCGGAACGCGCCGCCCGCGTCGTTGTCGTCGCGCCCGCGAGCGGACTGAGCGGAGCCGCCGCGTGGCGCCTTCACGGGCACGCGAGCTCGATGCGCGTGGGCACCGTCCGCGGCGGCGCCATCGGCTCGAGCCAGAGCGAGGACGCGCCCCAGCAGTACACCTCGCCGAACGCGAGCGTCGCGCACGTGTTGACCTGCGTCTCGGCGACGCCCTGCACGCCGTCGAGCGGCGTGCCGTCCGCCTGGAGCACGAAGCCGGGCTCGACGCGGCTCTGCGTCGTCCCGTCGCCGAGTTGGCCGCCGTCGTTGCGGCCAAAGCAGGAGAGCGCGGCCTCCTCCGTGACGACGCAGACGTGCCCACCGCCGCTGCCCTTCACCAGCCGGCGGCCGAGGGGCAGGCCCTCGATGCGCGTCGGCGTGTCGAAGCTGAAGAAGGTGCCGATGCCGCCCAGACCGTCGGACATCTCCCCCCAGCACCAGAGCTCTCCGTTCGCGAGGAGGGCGCAGCTGTGGAGGAAGCCGGTGAAGACGTCGCGCGCCGGGTGGGTTTCCAGGTCCGTCAGCGCAGCCGTCACCGCGCCGCGGGAGTCCCGGGGCGGCGCGTCGCTCCCGAGCTGGCCGCGGTCGCCGCGCCCCCAGCACGCGACGCCCGGGTCCTGGAGCCCGCAGCCGTGGAAGCCGGCGACGTCGAGGTCGGAAACGCCGCGCACGGAGGTGCGGGTGCCGTCGAGGAGCACCTGGCGAAGCCCCGGGCCTCCCTCGCTCGGCGCGCCCTGGCCGAGCTGGCCGGCGTTGTCGAGCCCGGCGCAGAAGACCCCGCCGCCGTCGCGCGCCACGCAGGTGAAGCTGACGCCGACGGCGAGGGATTCGGCGTCGGAGACGGGCATGCCGGTGGCCGGGTCTTCGATCGGCGCTGGCGCGGACGCCAGCGAGGGCCGCGCGAGCTGCCCGCTCCCGTTGTCGCCCCAGCAGAGCACGGTGCCGTCCATACGCCGGGCGCAGGCGTGCCGGAACCCGGCGCCCAGCTCCACGGCCCCGCTCAGCGGCGCGCCGTCGACGAGCACCGGCGCGAGCTCGACGCGCGGCAACGTCGTGACGAAGCCGAGCAGGACGGCGTCGGTAGCGCCCCCGCACAGCACCAGCCCCGCGGAGCGGGC
>CALCTH010000079.1 GCA_937893795.1 uncultured Myxococcales bacterium
CCACGATGCCCGCGGCCTCCATGCGCCCCAACACCGGCAACAGCGGCCTCTCCAGCGTCGCGTAAACGTTGAACGTCTTCGCAGCCAGCGCCTTCTGGCGCAGCAGCGGCGCAAGCCGCAGCGCAACATCCGCCTCCTCCGCGGCGTGCGGCGCCCTCTCCTCCTCCGCGGGAGCGGCCGGGCTCGCCGGCGCTTCCGTCACGGAGGCCGGGGCGGCCTCCTCTCCGCCGGAGCACGCGGCGGCGACGAGGGCCGCGAGGCGCCAACGCCGCCGGCTCACGCGTCGTCCGTCGCTCCGCCGGCGGCCTCGAGCTGCTCCCGCGCGAGCCCGAGCTCCTTGCTCGTCGTCCGGAGCCGCTGCGCGAGCACGCCGAGGAAGGACCAGAGGAGCTTCACCGCGACGTCCGAGTCCTTGCGGATCATGTCGAAGAAGTCCCGGCGCCGGATGGAGAGCAAGAGGCTCTTCTCCTTCGCCGTGACCGACGCCGAGCGCGGAGCCTTGTCGACGAGGGTCATCTCGCCGAAGTGCTCCCCGACGCCGAGGGTCGCGATGACGGCGTCGCTCGCGTGCACCTCGACGCTCCCGGTCAGCACGACGAAGAGCTCGTCGCCCTCGTCGCCCTCGTCGACGACCCGCTCGCCGGCCTCGTAGGTGCGGCTGGTCGTGATGTTGAGCACGCGAACGAGCTGCGGGTAGCTCACGTGCCGGAGGAGCGGGATCTGGTGGAGGATCTCCAGCTTGAGGTTCACCTCCCGCGTGAGCCGGTCGAAGCCCGCCTCGTCGTCGGGCACGCGCACGACGATGGCGGTGATGTTGTCCTTGCCGCCGCGCTCGTTGGCGAGGTCGATGAGCTTCTGGGTGAGCTCCTCCTCCGGGGTCTCCTCGAAGAGCGCCTTGATCTCGCTTTCCTCGAGGTAGCCGTGGAGGCCGTCGCTGCAGAGGAGGAAGCGGTCGCCGGGGAGGACGTCGAAGTCGAAGACGTCGACCTCGACGCTCTCGTAGACGCCGACGGCGCGGGTGACGGCGTTCTTGTACTGGACCTTGTCGATCTGCTCACGGCTCAAGCGACCGCGGCGCAGGAGCTCGTTGAGGAGCGAATGGTCCTCGGTGAGCTGGTGCACGGCTTCCTGCCGGTAGAGGTAGATGCGGGCGTCGCCGACGTGGGCGATGAAGCCGCGGCTTCCGACGACGAGGAGCGCGTCCAGCGTCGTGCCCATGCCGCGCTTCGACTCGTCGGCGAGGCCCTCCGCGTGCACGCGGGAGCACGCCTGCTGCACGCTGGCCTCGAGGAGGCGGAGGACGTCCTTGCGCGTGGTCCCGCCGTGACCCTGCTCGAACTCGTGGAGCGCCTCCCGCTCGGAGGCGAGGCCGTCCCGCACCGTATGGGAGGCCATGGAGCTCGCGACCTCACCGGCGGCGTGACCGCCCATGCCGTCCGCGACGATGTAGAGGTTGAGCTTCTTGTCGACGAGGAAGCTGTCCTCGTTGTGATCGCGAACGCGCCCGACGTCCGTCAGCGGCCAGAAGCGAGGCCCGTTCCCCGCGCCGGCCTGCGCACCGCCGGCCTCGGGTGGGCTAGATTCATCGGGGGTTTTCACCATGTCTTCCCTCGAACCGGAAACCCCGGTGCGCCTTCGACCATACCGCGGCACACCGGCGCGCCGCGATGGAAAGCGCTCCGTCCCCAAAAAGCGGCAACCGCGAGCCTCCGCACCCCGCGGGTGGCCCCAAGCCCACGATCTGCCACACGTTTCGGCCTCCCCACCATGACGCTCCGACCGCTTCTCCTCGCCCTCCCCTCGTCCCTCCTCCTCGCCTGCTCGAACACGAGCGTCGTGACGGGAGGAGCGCCGGACGCCGGCCCGATGATCTCCTTCGACCTCGGGGACCCCGACGAAGGCCCGGAGGACCTGGGCGTCGAGGATGCGGGCCCCGCGGAACCCATCGTCGGGCGCGAGTGCGCGAGCGACGCCGACTGCGGGGGGCGCTTCGAGTGTCTCGCCGATCCGGGCCTTCTCCCCGGTGGCTACTGCTCGGCCTTCTGCGATGGCCCCGATCAGTGCGGTGAGGGCGCCGTCTGCGTCGGAATCGGGCGGGGCACGGCGATCTGCGTCCGGGAGTGCGACCCGGCCCTCGCCGACGCCTGCCCGCGCGCTGGCTACGGCTGCGGCGACGGGGTCAACGTACCCGCGGTGTGCCTCGGCGGCTGCGAGGACGCGAGCGACTGCCCGGGCGACCTGAGCTGCAACCCGAACGGCGGCCAGGGCTTCGGCGCCTGCTTCAACGGCGACGCGAGCATCGGTGACGCCTGCGACGAAACGGAGGAGTGCCCGGCCGGCGCCTTCTGCCTGGGCGAGGATTTCGCGGGCTGGCCTGGTGGCAGCTGCCTCGGGGCCACGGGCTGCGACCCCGCCACCAACGCCGGCTGCAGCGGGGACTCGCTCTGCGTCCCGACGGGCTTCGGCGCCCTCTGCTTCGACGGTTGCGCCGTGGATTCCGACTGCCGCCCCGGCTACGCCTGCGAGGACACAGGCTCCGGCGGCATCTGCCAGCCCGCCTGCGACGCGGACGCTCAGTGCACCAGCGGCCGAGCCTGCAACCCCGCCCTCGGTACCTGCGCGGAGCCCTTCGACCCGAGCCGCTACGACGTGGCCTGCTCCGCGGGCCGCGGTGGCTGCGGTGGCGGCACCTGCTTCAGTGAGGGCGCGTCCGGCTTCCCGGACAGCGCGTGCGTTTACACGGGCTGCGACCCCTCCGCCGCCGACACGGACGACGGGTGCCCCGGTGACGGCGTGTGCGTCGATGATGGCGGCCTCGGCTTCTGCGTCGCGGCCTGCGACGACGGGGGCGATTGCCGTACGGGCTACGCCTGCCGCACGCCGGACGGCGAGGCGGCGAGCGGCACGGGTTGCCTCCCGGCCTGCGAGAGCGACGACGCCTGCGTCAACGACGGCAGCGGCGGGAGCCCGGACTTCAGCTGCAACCCCGGGACGGGTCTCTGCACCTTCCCCTACGACGACGACACCTTCGGCGATCCCTGCGAAGGCGGCGGCGAGTGCCTCGGAGGGCGCTGCTTCACGGAGCTCGGCGACGGGTGGCCGGCCGGCACCTGCGCCTCCCTGGGCTGCCGCCTCGGTGGCGAGGGCGCGGAGCGGGCCTGCCCCGAAGGCGGCGTGTGCGTCGACGACGGCCTCGGCGATCCCGCCATCGGGCTCTGCCTGGTCGCCTGCGCCACCGACGCGAGCGGCACCTGCCGCGGCGGCTACGCCTGCGAGGCCATCGAGGGTGGCGCCGCGGGCGAGGGCGCGTGCCGCCCGGCCTGCACCGAGACGTACTGCTCGTCGGGCACAGCCTGCGACGTCGAGAGCGGACTCTGCCTGCCCGAGGGCGACGCCCCCGAGGCCTGAGCGCGACGTAGGCGCCGGCAACACGCTGGCGGTAGCGACGGCGTCCTGACGCTCGGGGCGCCCGAGCGCCACTCCACCGACGGCGGCTTCTCGGAATCACACGGACAATCGCGCTGGCACGCTTCGCGCTTTGCACCGGCATGACCTCATGCCCCGTGAACCCAGCGCCTCCTCCCCGGACCCTTCGCCGCGCCGACAGCCTCCCGGTACGGACCGGGCGAGCGCAGGTCTGGCCGCCCCGCTCGCGCGCTTCTGCATCTCCGGCGACGCGACGGTGCGCGAGGCCATCGCGCGCATCGACGACAACCACGAGGGCATCGTGCTCGTCGTCGACGCCGCGGAGCGCCTCGTCGGAACGCTCACCGACGGGGACATCCGCCGCGCCGTGCTCGCAGACGTCGCCGTGGAAGCGTCGCTCTCGGCGCTCCTCGAGGGCAAGCGCCCGCCCGTGAGCGCGCTCGCCGGGACCCCCCGGGATGCCGTGCTGGCCGCCATGCGGCGCCACGACGTGCGCCAGATCCCCGTCGTCGACGCCGAGGGCCGCGTCGTCGACCTCCACATCGAGCGCGTCCTGCTCCGGGATCTCACCCTGCCCGTGCAGGCGGTGGTCATGGCCGGCGGCTTCGGCACCCGGCTCGCGCCGCTCACGGACACCGTGCCTAAGCCGATGCTGCCCCTCGGGGGCAAGCCGCTCCTCGAGCACACGGTCACCCGGCTTCGCGGCGCGGGCATCCAGCGCGTGAACATCACGACGCACTACCGGGCCGAGCAGATCACGGCCCACTTCGGCGACGGACGCTCCTTCGACGTGGACCTTCGCTAT
>CALCTH010000080.1 GCA_937893795.1 uncultured Myxococcales bacterium
GGCGAGCGTGCCGCGGCGGTCGCCGCGACCGTTGCGGGCACGCGCTAGCCCGAGCGCGGCGCGCGTCAGCGTCGGCCGCTCGGCGAGCACGCCCGCGAAGAGCTCTTCGGCTTCGGGGAAGAGCTCCGCTTCGCGCGCCGCCTCCGCGGCTTCGAGGTCCGCCCGGAGCTCGTCTGGCAAGAGGAGAACGTCGTCCAGGAAGCGTCCGACGCGGTCGAGAAAGCCCACGCTCCGGTTCTCGCACGGCGGGCCTCGGCCTGCGAGGTCGCGACGTGCGACCCTTGCGGGGCATGTCCCAAGGCCCCCCGAAGCCCGTGGTCGTGGTGGCCGCCGCGCAGGCGGTGACCCGCGAGTACCTCGGCGGATTGCTCCGTGGCAGCGGCTGGGCACCCACCCTCGCGGGCTCGACGGAGGCGGCGCGGGAGGCCGTCACGGCGCAGGACGCGGACCTCGTCGTGCTGGAGGCCGCGCTGAGCTCGGGCGGGACGGACACGTGCGAAGAGTTGCGCGCGGGGGCCGCGGGCTATCTGCCCGTGCTCCTCGTGACGGAGGCAAACGCGGAAGAGCGTCACGCGGCCTTCCGGGGCGGCGCCGACGATGTATTGACCAAGCCCCTCGACGAGGCCGAGCTCCTCGCCCGGGCCGAGAAGCTCCGGGCGCTGCGATCGGTGCACCGGAGGGTCGCCCGGGCGCGGGAGGCGCTGGCCCTCGCCGAGGTCCGAGACGCACGCAGCGGGCTCTACAACCACCGCTACGCGCAGCAGCGGATGAGGGAGGAGCTGATGCGCGCCGAGCGCTATCGCGAGCCCCTCGCCTGCGTCCTGGTCGACCTCGACCAGCGCGAGTCGCTCCGCGCGGACGGGGAGGCCCGCCTCGACGCCGCCTATCGCGAGCTGGCCGCACGCGTCCTTCGCGCGGTGCGGGAGATCGACGTGGTCGCACGGACGCCCCGGGACGAGGTGCTCTTGCTCCTGCCCTCGACGCCCCTCACGGGCGCGCTCGCCGTGGCCGAACGGCTCTGGCGCAGCGTGGGGGACCGGGCCTTCACCGTACCCGGGCGCTCCTCCGAGGCCGCGGCCCCGGAGGAGCTGGCCCTCACCTGCACCGCGGGGATCGGTCTCTTCCCGAGCCTCGGGGTGACGACGCCCGAGACGCTCCTCGAGGCGGCGGCGTCCGCGCTGGGCGAAGCCCGGCGGAGCGGCGAGAGCCGCATCTGCGTGCGCCAGCATCAGGGCTACCTCTTCCGGCCCACGTCCTGAAGCTGCCCCCCGCCCGCAGCGGGGCTGGCTCATGCGACGCGACGGGGCCGGAAGCGCGGAGGGCGGCCGAGGCGCGTCCCCGCGACGAAGGCGAGCCCGGTCCCGGCCGCAGCCAGGGCCACGCCGAGCCCCGGCGTGAGCGACGCATCCAGACCGAGGGCGCGAAACGCCTCGAGCCCGCGGTCGATGCGCCAGAGCGTGACGCCGAGGCTGCCGAGGGCGAGCAGGCCGAAGAGCGGGGCCACGAGGCGCGCGCTGCGCAGGGCGTTCGGCGTATCGCGACGCCAGGCCACGCTCACGAGCCCCAGCGCCAACATGGGCAGGAGCCACAAGTTCATCGCCGTGGTGGTGGCGAGCTCGAAGCCGGACGAACGCCGGAGCTCCCCGTTGGCCATGACCTCGACGAAGGGTGCCGCGAAGCCGGCCAACCAAAGGCACGATGCCAGGAGCGTCCAGCCGCGGCCGAAGCGCAGGTCGTGCACCGCGAGCGGAGCGTCGAGCTCCGGCGTCCTCTTGGCCCGCAGCGCGGCGAGGCGCTCCAGCGGGACGAGCGCGAGGTCGTGCTCCGGGCAGCGCTCGAGGCCCTCGAAGGCCTCCTCACAGAAGGGGCAGAACAGTACCGGCGATGGGTCGCCCACGGAGGGGAGCATGCCGCGGCGCGGGTCGGTCAGCCATCGGCGGCGCGCGGCGCCGAGCGCGCCGGTGCTCCGCTCGCCCGACGTGGCGGGCCGTGGTAGCGGAGGACGGTGAAGGAACCGCTGACCCACCCGGACGACCTCACGATCCGCGGCCTGACGAAGGCGGACTTCGACTCGATCGTGTCGGTCCTCGACCGGTGGTGGGGTGGTCCTTCCGGGCAGCGCGCCGACCCGATGTTCTTCTACGAGCTCGGCGAGGGCGGCCTCGTGGCCGAGCACGAGGGAGATCTCGTCGGCTTCCTGCTCGGCTTCCTCACTCCGGCGAAGCCCCCGGTGGGCTTCATCCATCTGGTCGGCATTCACCCGGACCGCCGGCGCCGGGGGGTCGGGCTCAAGCTCTACGCCCGCTTCACCCAGCGCGCGCAGGAGCAGGGCGCGGCGGAGCTCAAAGCCATCGCCGCGGTCGGCAACGAGGGCTCACGGCGCTTCCACGAGGCCCTCGGTTTTCGCGTGGCGGAGGTGGCTGACTACGCCGGCCCGGGCCGCGCTCGTCTGGTGTTCCGCAAGCGGCTTTGATCGAGCGGCAGCGGTCGCTATCGTCGGCGCAGCCGCCGCGACGCGGGGGGAGACCGACCACGATGACCTATTCCGGCGCGGACATCGCGCGAGCGGCGCGCGAATCCCTCGGGGAGGCGCTACAGGCCCTCCAGTCCCAGAGTGACCTCCCCGACGACGTGATGGCGGTGACGCAGAACATCGCGCAGGCGGTGGGCGCGCTCTTCGAGGCCGAGCGCGCCTCGAGCGAGCCCGACGGGAAGAGCAGCGTGAAGAGCGCCCTCGGCTTCCTGAGCCAGACGCTGGCGCTGCTTCAGGACGTGCGTACCGCGCACCCGGGCATCGCGACGGCGACGGGGGTGCTCGCCAGCGCGATGAGCGACCTCTTCCCGCTCACGACGGCGCCCTCGCGATTCCCGCCACCGAGTGACGCTCCCGACACGGTGCCCACGGTCCCCCAGGCCGGGGCCGTCCCCCACGACGCCTTCGCGCAGACGGCCATGGCGCCGGCATCCGCACCCTCGATGCCCGCCGCGGCCGCGCAGAGCTCCGCACCGCTCCCGCGGCGCTCGTCGATGCCCGCCCCGCCGCCCGACGACGGGCAGCCCCGGGAGAACGTCGAGGTCAACATCGGCGCGACGACCCAGTCGAACTTCTTCGTCGGGTTCAGCGGCGAGATCGCCGGCGTCTTCCTCGCGACCTACGAGGTCCTGCCGCGCAACGCCCGGGTCAGCGCGCTCGTCACCCTCCCCGGCGGCTTCGAGTTCAGCGCGAACGGGTGGGTGCGCTTCGTGCGAGACCCCTTCGACCTCACGAGTGACTCCGAGCCGGGCATGGGAATTCAGTTCGAGTCCGTGGACCCGCACTCGAAGGATCTCGCCCTGCGCTTCATCCGGAAGCGCCCCCCGATGTTCTACGACGACTGAGGGCCCCCTCAAGGGAGCCCTGGCCGAGCCGTTCCTTCGCTCGACCCCCACCGGAGGAACCATGGAGTCGAACCCCCTCGCCGGCGGTGCCCCGCCGCCCCTGCCTCGCCGTTCGGCACGGCCCACCGACGCGCCGTCCGGCGCCGAGCGCCGCACCGCGACCCGCGTGGAGCTGGAGGCCGAGATCGGGGTCTACAGCGACACCAACTTCTACACGGGCTACAGCCTCGACCTCTCCGAGGGCGGTATCTTCGTGGCTACCTACAACCTCGAGCCCATCGGGACCGAGATCGAGCTCGACTTCACGCTGCCGGGCGGCTTCGAGGTGATGGCGACGGGGGGGGTGCGCTGGCTGCGAGACCCCATCGAGGCCGAGGACGACGTGACGCCGGGCATGGGAATCCAGTTCCAGGCCCTCACCAGCGAGCAGAAGGCGCATCTGGTGGCCTTCATCGAAGAGCGCGCGCCGCTCTTCTATGACGGCGACGACATCTGAGCCGCCTCGAAGGCGCGTTGCGGTCCCTCGTGCCCGCCCGGGGCCCGCGCGGTAGGGTATAGACGTGTTCTTTCGCAAGGCCGCGCTCCGGCCCATACCGCGCCACGCCATCATCGAGCGGCACGTCATCGACACGCTCGAGTCGAGCCTCGATGCGGGGGACCCGTCGCTTCAGGAGGCCCTCGACCGCGGCTACGCGGAGCTCGACCGACGCCAGCCCGTGGTCGCCGAATGGGTCTCCGAGGTGCTCTCGGACACCGAGGACGAGCTGGTCCAGTCCGTCGGGTATTTCCTGGCGGTCACGCTCTACCTCTGCTTTCGCGACGCCTTCCCGCGGCGCCTGACCGAGGTGAGCGAAGAGGCCCTTCGCATGGCCGACGAGACGCTCCGGGCCGACGAGGAGCTCCGCGCGGCGGACCCGCGGGAGATCCTCGACAGCGATGACGTGCTCGCGCTTCGCCAGCCCGCCATCGTCGCCTATCTGCAGCATCACGTCTCGGAGGCCCTCGAGCAGGGCGAAGGCGAGATGAACCTCGAGGAGCTGGACGCGCTCTACCGCGTGCTCCTCGTGCAGATCATCGCCCTCAGCGACGCCGTCAGCTCGCCTTCCGGCGAGGTCGGGCCGCCGCGCGAGATGCTCGCCTGAGGCGGCCCCTCACTCCGGGTCGCGCACGCGGATCAGGCTCCGGCCGCCGGCGATGAGAGCCGACCGGTCGCCCGTGATGACCACGTTGTTGCCCCCGTCGTACGCCTCACCCGGCGCGAGACCGTAGTCGCCGCGCGCGAAGATGACGTCCCCGGACGCGCTCGCGGGGGTGCGAAAGGGGGCGGCGCCCACGTCGACGCGCAGAACGCGCTCGCCCGCGGGGCCCTCGGCGTCGGCGGCGAGGCGGAAGCCATAGAGGTAGGTGCGCCCCGTCGTGGCCTCGGCGCCGCTGCCGTAGACGCGGTTGGCGCCACCGCTGATGGTCGGCACGCCACTCACCTGCGTGTCGGCGTCCGACCAAGCGACCTCGAAGCGCTCACGCTCGGATCGGTAGCGGAGCGCCACCAGCCCCGTGGCGTGCTCCGCGAGCGCGTCCGGCGACGTGAGCCACGCGGCGGGACCGTCGTCGGGGACGAAGCCGCCGGGAGGCACGCGAAGGCCATTCGGGAGGTAGCCGCTGTAGTTCGCCACGACGACCCAGGGCCCTCGGGCCGCCGGGGAGTTCTCCACGGTGAGGAGCCAGCCGGGAAGCTCCGCCGTGATCACCGGCGCGCGACCCGCCAGGGCCTCGTCATCGTCGCGCCTAACGGCCACGAGGGCGCCAGCGCGCACGTCGTCGTCGCAGGCGATCAGGCCGTTGACGACGCTCGCCACGGCGCAGGGGGCGTCCACGAGCACGACGAAGCGGTCGCCCGGCGTCGCGTCGACGAGCGTGGGTGTGGTCCCGGTACGCCCGCGAATGGGCAGCTCACGCTCCCAGCGGCGCGTGACACGCCGGGCGCCCGGGTCCCAGACCAGCTTGACGACGGCGTCTCCCGTCGCCGCGTAGAACGCCGTCGCCTCACCCTCGGGCTCGGCCGCGAGCTCGTTGGTGGGGAGCGTATCGTCGAGGAGGCCACACCCCACGACCGACGAGAGATCCTCCTCGACGAGCACGAGGTAGGCGCGCGGCTCGGCGCCGGGTTCGCCGAAGACCGCGACCGTCGCCAGCTCGCCGCTGAAGGTGGGCATGAGCGAGGTCCCCGTGCTGCCGCGCCGGAGCATGTCCTCGGTGCCGCAGGCTCCGCGAAGGGTGGCCGCGTCGAGGGCGAGGGCGCCGTCGCAGCGCGCGCCCTCGCCGAGCGCGTCGTCGTCGACGAAGCGAAGCAGCGTGGCGTCCGTCGTGCGGCAAGGGCCTTCGGGGGGCACGAGGTAACCGTTCGGGTCCGGTACGTAGACCCGGCCATCGTCCGCGCCGAGGAGATTCCAGGTGATCGAGCTCGCCACGAAGTTGATGGCGATGCGCTCGATCGCCTCGAAGCGCGGGCCCTCCAGCCGGATGCGATAGAGATCGGTGAGGCTCACGCCCCAGACCGTCGTTGCCTCGGGAGCGTCCGCGTAGCGCCGCGTGCCGACGAGGTGCCAGGGCGAGGTGCCGAGGTCCTTGCCGAGGTCGCGCTCGAAGTCGATGACCTGGACGAGGGCGTCGTTCGAGAGCGGGCCCGCCCGGAAGGTCGAGGCCTGCCGATGCGGGGCGAAATGACCCATCGACGAGGGCGCGAGGCGCCAGCCGTCCGGCCGGGGCAGCTCGTCCTCCCGGGCCGCGCGTTCAGCTTCCGTGAGGCCGTCCCCGGTGCCGCCATCGGACCCGACGTCAGGCGCGGCACCGTCGCCGGGACCCCGGTCCGGCGTGGACGCCTCGGGCATGGCGTCCTCCGACGGCGCCGCGTCGCGAAGCGCCCCGGCGTCGGCACCGGGGCTGGAGGCGCGGCATCCCAAGAGGAGGGCCAGGGCGAAGGCGGCGCGTCGGGAGAAGTTCATGGCCGTAGTGGCTCCGGGAGCAGCTCGGGGTGGAAGAAGGCGGCGGAGGTCGCCAACAGCTGCGCGGTGAGTCGCCGGGAGAGGGCGTCGACGGGGTGTCCCGCGCGGCCGAGGAGCTGCACGGCGCCCCAGACGAGCTCGAGGACCGCGTCGGCGTAGGCGACGAGCTCGTCGTGCGCCGCGCCCTCGTCGGCCGCGTCGCCTCCTCCGGGGAGCGAATCCAGGAAGGCGCGGACGTGCCCGACCACCAGCGCCCGCGTCTCTTCTTCGAGCTCCGTGAGCCGGCGACCGAGCGCGGAGTCGGTGCGGCGGAATCGGAGGAAGAGCAAGAGCCCCTCCCGCTCGCGCTGGGCCCGCGTCAGCACGGCCTCGAAGTGCGCCTTGAGCGCCCCCGGGTCCGCCGCCCCGGCCTTCCGCAGCACGGCCTGGGTCTCGGCCGTGAAGGCCAGCAGCTCACGGCCGAGCGCATCGGCGACGGCGACGAGGAGCGAGTCTCGGTTCGGAAAGTGGGAGTAGAGGGTGGGCTGGCGGATGCCGGCCCGCTCGGCGACGGCACGGGTGGAGAGCGCCTCCAAGCCCTGGGCCGTGAGCAGCGCACGCGCCGACGACACCAGGAGCCGACGGGTCTCGCCGGGGACGCGTCGGGCGATGGTGCCTTCGCTCACGAGGATTACTATCGATCGATAGGATGGCCGTCGCAAGGGGGTGCCGAGGTGCGCACGACCGCCGCGGGGAGGAGCCACCGGGACTCGGGTGGCGCGCCGGAGGACGCCTCGCCGGGACGCCGATGCGGCCGCGCTCGCTTCACGTCTCGTGCACCCGCGGCGTCGACGAAGTGCCGCTACGAGCTCGCGCCGCGGGGGTCCGGCGCGACGTGCGCGCTCACTCGACGCGGTCGACGCTGGCGAAGAGGTCGCACTCGTCCACGCGGCGATCGATGAGCGCGACGAGCGCCTCGTAGCGAGGGCCGCTCGCGTCCTGGTAGAGCGCCGTGAAGGTCCCCAGGTCCATGCCCTCCGGGAGATCCCCGACGACGGGCACGAGGTCACCATCCTCGAGCGGCTCCGCCAGCCGCGCCGCGAGCGCCCGGAGCCGGTCCTCGCTCTCGAACGCCGCCTCGGCCAGCCGGGTGCCCGCGCGGTCGGCCGCGAGGTCGGCGAAGCTGAAGCCGCTGCCGCCGTCGGCGTCGCTGAGCTCCTTGGCGAGGCCCAGGGCGTCGCCGAGAAGACGCGACGAGACCATCGTGGTGAGGGCAGACACCAGGTAGTGCTTCGTCAGATCGCCGCGCCCCTGCACCGTGAGGTGCCGTTCGGGGGGATCCGGCGTCTCGAGCGGACCCGTCAGGTCCTCGATGGGGTGGTGGACCGCGTGGAAGGTCAGCACCGCGAAGGCCGCGCGCGTCTCCGCGCGGGGATCGCTGTCTTCCCGGGCCACGCGCTGCCGAAGTCGCGCGCCAAAGGCCGGGAGAATGCGCGCGAGGGGCACCTCCTCGGGGGTTCCCGTCAGCGCCGCGAGGAGCGCCTCGCGGTAGGCCGCGAGGCGCTCCTGCCCACCGAGCTCGTCGGCGGCGGAGTCGCGGCTCGCGTCGCGCATGCCGTGGCTGAGCTCGGAGCTCCAGCGGACGGCGATGCCGAGAGTCTCTTCGCCGTAGTCGAGGCGCTCCACGGCCGGGATCACGGCGGCGAGGGCGGGGATCCGGGACGTGAGCTCGGCCTCCGCGAGCCTTGCCACGAGGCGCCCGAGCACGCCCGGGATCGGCAGCCGGCCGACGACGACGTCCCGAAACTCGGGCTCCGAGGGCAGGCCGCTGACGCGGGCGCGCACGTTGAGAAAGGGCGTCACCCACGCGAGCGGCGAGCGGGCGGCCACGACGATCTCCGCCTCGCCCTCGGCCAGCGCGACCCGCCCGCCGAGGTCGTCGTAGCGGCGGGAGGCTTCCGTCGCGAGCGCGTCCAGCATGGCCCCGTCGACCTCGAGCTCGAGGAGCTGCCCCTCCTCGAGGCGCCGGGGATCCCCCACCTGCTGGAGGAGCCGACGCAGCGCGCGTTCGTCGCCGTCACCCGGCTCGGGCATCAGGGCCACCGCCGGCGCGTCGGCACGCGCCAGGGTCCAGGCGCCTCCGAGCGCCACGACGCGGCCGCAGAGCGGCAGCAGGAGCCAGCGGCGGCGCCGCGGACGAGGCGATGCGTCGGAAGGCACGGACGCGCGCAACGTAGCACCGGACGAGGGTCCTTCAGCGGGCGGAGCGACCGTCGTTGTCGTGAGGGTGTCGTCTCGTGCGCCGGAGGTCCGGAAGCTCGCGCCGCACCTCTACCTCCAGTCGTATCCGGAGCGGGTGCTGCCGGCGACGCTCGAACGCTTCCTCGCGGGGGTCGAGCGTGCCGTCGGTAAATTCGAGCGGCCCTACGCCTGGATCACGGACCTCGAGCGGCCCGAGCGGATTTCGAAGACCCACCAGAAGATCATCGCCGCCTTCGAGGCGCGCGTGGCCGACCTGGATCGCGCGCATTGCGCCGCGTCAGCGCTCGTCGTGCAGCGAGGCGTCATCCGCGCGGTGATGAGCGCCGTCTTCTGGGTCCACCCGCCCGTCTATCCCTATCGCCTCGTCGCTTCCCGGGAGGCGGCGCTCGACGCGTGCGTGGAAGGCCTTCGCTCGCAGGGTGTGGCGCTCGACGTCCACACGGCCCGCGCGCGGCTCTGGGAGGGTCCGCCGCTGATCGTGCCCCGGAAGCAGATGCGCCTCAGCCAGCGCCCCATGTAGCCAGCCCGCGCGTTGGTCAGCCCACCCGCCGCGTGGCCGGGTCAGCCTTCATGCGTCCGCTCGTGGGTGGACTCGGCGGGGGCGATCTCCTCCAGCGCGGCAGCCTCCGCCGCTACCCGCGCCCGGGCCGCCGCGTGCACCTCCGCCTCGGCGTCGCGCACGCGCACGCGAAGCGGCGCCGTCGTCTCGCCGAGCGCCTCGACGCGGAGCTCCCGGAAGACGAACTCCACGCGGCCATCCTCGGTCAGCTCGGCGATGACGCGCGAGCCATCCGCCATGGCCGTCAGCGCGGCGTCGGCCTCCGCGAGCGGGACCCCGAGCCCCTCGGCCGCGTCGGTCACCGTGAGCACGCCGCCCGAGCGCCGCGCGAGCGCGAGTATACGGCGCTCCCGCGCGGCCGGTGCGCC
>CALCTH010000081.1 GCA_937893795.1 uncultured Myxococcales bacterium
CGGCGCCCGGGCGGCACCTCCGCCAGACGACCTTCGACAGGCCGCTTGAACGCGGGCCCGCGCGCTGGACGAGGCTCTGGCGCGCCAGGGTACGTCTGCCGGCAGCCAGTCCTCGCGTGGCGCCGCGCTGGAGCCGGAATCATCTGCTGGGAGCGGATCCTGCGCCCGCCACTCTCCGAGCTAGGTGCCTCTGAGTGCATCGTTGAGCCAACGCTCGGCGCCTCAGCGGCCGCGGTCCACCGCCTCGCCGGCCTCAACCCGCGACGGATCTCCGGCGAGCGGGCCCCGCGACGGATCTCGGCGAGCGGGCCCCTGGTCTCCCACGCAGCGAAGGCGGAAGTCCGGCGGGGCCCTCAGGCCGGTGCAGGGGTGCCTGCGGCTTCGGCGGCCAGGCGTTCCTTCTCGGCGTCGGCGCGCCGGACGGCGAGCTCCGCCTGCATCTTCGCGGTGTCCTCCCGGGAGAGCGGGTAGGCGAGCAGGACCAGGCCGTTGAGCAGCGCGAGGAGGCCCGGCACGATGCAGAACATCAGGCGGATCCCGAACAGTGCGGAGGCCGGTTGCTCGGCGTTCGGGACGAAGCCGAAGGCGTCGAGGAGCCAGCCGGAGGCGGCGCCGCCGATGGTGAGGCCCATCTTCTGCGCGAACATCGCGGCGGAGAAGATCAGGCCGGTCGCGCGTCGCTCGTTCTCCCACTCGATGTGGTCGGAGACGTCGGCATAGAGCGCCCAGACCAGCGCCGGCGTGGGGCCGGCGATGACGTTGCCGACCAGGTTGACCGCGAACATCGCACCGACGGCGTCGGGCGGGATGAAGTAGAAGCCGAGCACCGTCACCGCGTTGAGCAGGGTCAGGAGGATCAGCCCGTTCCGCTTCCCGAGCCAGGCGTCGACCTTGCTGGTGAACGCCACGCCGACGAGGAAGGCCAGCGTGCCCGAGGCGAGAAAGAGGGTCGTGGTGTCGAAGGCGAGATGCCACGCGGTCGATGGGTCGCCGAGGGTCCAGATCGGCTCGTCGCTGTTGCCCACGTAGTACTTGAAGTAGTGGACGGTGACCGCGCCGCGGATCGCCACGGCGGCAAGAGTGAACACCGCCGCCGCGACCATCACGAGCCAGGGGCGGCTCCGGGCGAGCATGGCGAAGTCGCCCTTGAGGTCCGCCTCGCGTTGGTCGGGCGAGGGCAAGCGCTCGCGGGTGGTGGCGTAGGTGACGAGGAAGAGCACCACGGAGAGCACGCCGAAGAGCGCCATGGTGAGCTGGAAGCCGCGCACCTCGTCGCCGCCCCCGAAGGCCGTCACCAGGGGCCTCACCAGCAGGGACACCACGAAACCACCGCCGAAGGCCCCGATGAAGCGGAAGGTGGAGAGCGCGACGCGGTCGGCGTCGTCGTCCGTGATCACCCCCATCAGCGCCGAGTAGGGGACGTTGATGGCCGTGTAGACCATCTTGAAGCCGATGAACGTCGCGTACGCGAAGGCGAGCTTCCCCGTCTCGCCGACGTCCGGGTTGGCGAACATCAGCCACCCGAGCACGCCGTAGGGCACGGCGAACCAGAGCAGGAAGGGGCGGTACTTGCCCTGCGCCGTCTGCACCCGGTCGGCGATGGCGCCCATCATCGGGTCGTTCACCGCGTCCCAGAAGTTCGCCACCAGGTACATCGTCCCGATGGCGGCCGGGTTCAGCCCGACGACGTCGGTGTAGTAGTAGAAGAGGAAGAGATTGAAGAACTGGAAGTACAGGTTCGAGGCGGTGTCGCCGAGCCCGTAGCCAACCTTCTCCAATAGACCGATGCGTTCGCGTTCCAGCGCGTCCTCCTCGTGACGGCGGAGCCTACCTCAGGTCCGCCCTTTGCGATCGACGCACCTCCAAAGACCTCCTTTGCCGGGCGCGACACACCTCGGCTGCGCTCCGTGCCAGCGGCGGAGCCATCGAGACGTGGCCGACGTACATCGAGCCGCCGAACGCGCCGAGCCCTGGGGCTCGAGCAACACCTCGAGCGACACCTCCAGGGCCCGGCCTGCGCTTCGTACAACGTGGCCTTCCTCCGCTCGTTGACGACCTTTGCGGCAGGGGGGCAAAGAGAACGCCGTGACCCCCGAGCTGATCGCGGTACCGCGCGGGCATCATGTCGAGTCCTGGTCGGTCGCGGACCGGCGTCTCGTCCGTCGGCTCTTCGTAGGCGCGCCCGTCCTACGCGCCGCAGCGACTCCGACGCGGATTCTGACCGCGGTCGCCATTGGGAGCGCGAGGCATCCGCGCGACGTCGATGACCATCAGCTCGTCCTCCAAGGCTGGAGCTTCGACGGCACGCGCGTGTGGTCGTGGGACCAGGGCGTGGACATCGCACATCATGTCCTGGCCGCCGGAAGCCACTTCGTCGTGTCTCTCTCCACGGGAGAAAGAGCCGTGCGTGCGAGCGACGGGAGGATGGTCACCGGCGGCCGCTTGGACGTCCCGTCGGCCATCCCAGGCTCGAACTCAGCGCGTGGGGAGGGCTGGGTGGTCGATCACCGCCAGCGGGCGAAGGCACGGCTGATCATGGCCGACGTGGACGGCCGCATGCGGGTCCGGGCCGAGCTCCCCGGCGCCGAAGCGTACGGTGCGGGGAGGCTGCCTCAGCTCCTTCGCCTCTTCAGCCGGCTGGGCCACCGAGGCATCGCCATCACGACGGCTTCCCAGGCCGAGGAGCTTCCACTCGACCCGACACGGTGGCCCCCGGCAAGCGCCGAGATCACGGCTCACCAGGCCGTGTCGACGAGCCTCCCGGATCGCTGGTCGGTCGAGCGCCGAGCGTCGACGGAGGACCCGACGCTGACGTCCGCGCACCCCGACCACGACACCGAAGCCGAGCTGTCCACGCGATTCAGCCAATGGCTCTACGTGCTTCTCTTGGCGCGTGGCGACGACTTGGCTCGAAGCGCGTCGCGCTCGCGGTCGAAGCTGGACGAGCTAGACGCGTTGCGTTCCGCGATGAGGGACGAACGCCTTTGACCACATGGGTCGTGGGCATGCCCCACGCGCCCCGGGCGCACGCGGGTTCGCGGGCCTAGCTCTCGCCCTGCCGGCCAAGCGAATCGAGATAGGCGCCGACCGTTTGCTGCGGCGGCAGCCCGAGGCGCGCGACCCACGGTGAGGCGTGCCAGCGCGGCTGGAAGGTCGCGACGAGCTGCGTCAGTCCGAGCACGTTGGAGGCCGAGGGCGCGAGGGGCCTCAGAATCGTGCGCCCGAGCGACGCGGCCCAGGCGGGAAGCGTGACGGGACGAACCCGCCGCCCGAGCCGCTCGCCGACGAGCGCCGCGATCTGACGCCAGCTGAGCCACTCGGGCCCGCCCACCTCGAGGGTCTGGTTCGCCGCCGCGGGGTGGTCGACGCAGGCGGCCAGCAAGAGCGCGACGTCCCGGGTCGTGATCAACGGCGCGCCGTGCTCGGGACCGCCCGGCGCGAGGAGCACGCCGCGGCGTTCGGTGAGACCCGCGACCACGGCGAGGTAGCGACGCATGAAGCCGTAGGGCCGCCGGACCGTGGCGTGCGGGTCCGGGCTGATGGCCGACGCCACGCCGGCCATGGCCAGCCACACGTCCGTAAAGGCCGGGTTCCGGACGACCACCGTCTCGATCGGTGCCTCCGCCAGGCGCGCCTCGATGGCGCGCTTGCCCCGGAGCTCCGGGACCACCGCGTCGAGCGCGTGCGCGGGGACCGACGACTGAACGAAGCGGCGGATCCCGGCCCGCTCGGCGGCGTCCACGAGGTGCTGGGCCCCGGCCGCGTTGACCTGCGTCGCGCCCTTCGTGCCCTTCCGCGGGATGATGCCGTTGGCCGTGGACACGACGACCTGGACGCCGTCGAGGGCGCGCTCCAGCGAGCCGGGGTCGTGAAGGTCGCCGATCACGCGGGTGACGTGCTCCGGCGCGCCGTGTACCCGATCGCCCGGGCGCCGCACCATTGCCCGCACGGGGCGTCCCTGCGCGGCGAGCGCCCGGACCACTTGAGACCCGACGTGGCCGGTCGCCCCGACCACGAGCACGGTGTCCTTTCTTGCCGGTATGTCGTCCCCCGCTGCCATGTCGTCCCCCGCCGGCGTGTCATCCCTCGCTGGCATGTCAGGGCGCGGCCCCCGCCTCGAGGAAAGCGCGCAGCTGGCCGGCGGTCGCCGCCGGCAGCTCCTCCATGGCGAAGTGCCCCGTCGGGAGCGTCTCGAGCCGCGCGTGCGCGAACCACCGGAGGAGCGTCTCCGCGTAGCCCGCAGCCCGAAAGAGCGGGAGGTCGTGGGACCCCGCCAGCACCAGCAGCGGCACGGCGGGCGCGGCGGCCGCGAGCTCTTCGGCGAAGCCCGCCACCGCACCGATCTGACCGAGATAGTGAAGGAGGTTGTCCGCGTCCGTCTCGGCCGCGGCGCGCGCCACCTTGTGTTCCCTCCAGCCCGGGCCGAGTCGCCCGCCCGTGACCTGGTCGAAGAGCTGCGCCGCCACCTCGCCATCGCCGGCCGCCTGGCCGAAGAAGGCCACGGTCGCCGGGTCCATCCTGGCTCCGGCCGCGAAGGGCGAGATGCCGACGACGCGGTCGAGGCGGGCCGGAGCGTCGAGCACCAGCCGCTGTACGACGAGCCCCGTCATCGAGTGCCCGACCACGCTGACCGTGGGCGCGCCTTCCGCGTCCGCGATGGCCAGCACGTCGTCCGCGGCCTGCGCGAAGGTGCGGCCCTCCCGGAGGTCCGCGGAGCCGCCGTAGCCGCGAAGGTCCATGAAGGCCCAGCGTCGGTCGCTCCCCAGGTAGGGCTCAGCGTCGTCCCAGTTGCGCCGGCTGCCCATCCAGTCGTGCAGCGCAACGACCAGGGGCTTTCCGCTCCCTCTGAGCTCGTAGGCCACACCGTCCTTCGTTCGCTTCTCCATCGCACCTCCTTCGGACGCCCTGCGTCCGGGAAGGAAGCTGCGGCGCGGTCCGGGCCACGGGAACGGGCAGCGCCGCAGCGGAGCCTTGCGTCGATGCCGCGTCACGCCCCCTCGCCCGGGCGGGCGGTCACTTCGCGGCCGATCACTTCGCGGCCGAGCGGCGCTAGGATCGGGGCGTGGACTGGGATGCCCTCCACACCTTTCTCGCGGTCGCCGAGACCGGCGCGCTCCGTGCCGCCGGAGCGCAGCTTCGCATCGACCCTTCGACGGTGTCGCGGCGGCTTCAGGCGCTCGAGACGTCGCTCGGCGCGGCGCTGGCCGAGCGGCGACGCGACGGCGTGGAGCTGACCGCGGCGGGAGAGGAGCTCGCCGCGGCCGCGCGGGCCACGCGCACGCGGCTCGCGGAGGCCGAGCGTCGCATCGCCGGTCGCGACGAACGCCTCGAGGGACGGGTCACCCTGAGCACGTCCCCGGTGCTCGGCTTCATCGCGGTCGCGCCGGCGCTCGTGGCGCTGCGGCGCGAGCATCCGCGCATCGACGTCGACGTCGCGGTATCCGACCGCCTGGTCAGCGTGCACGCGGGCGAGGCCGAGCTCGTCGTGCGGGCCACGCAGCGCCCACCCGACACGCTGGTCGGTCGGAATCTCGGCCCCGTTCGCATGGCCGACTGCGGCCCTCCCCATGCGCCGCGCCTCGCGCGCCTCGACGCGGATCCGGTGGCGGCGCTGCGGTCCGACTCCACGCTCCTCCTGGCGCGGCTGGTCGCCCTGGGCCTCGGCCGGGCGCGTCTCCCTCTCGCGCTCGCCCGGAGCTTCGGGGTGGTCGACGTTCGGCCGGACGTGGAGCCGCGTGGCGACGAGTGGCCCCTCTGGGTGCTGCGCCACCCGCAGCTGGGAGGAAGCGGCCGGGTCCGCGTGGTGCAATCGGCACTCGCCGCGGCCGCCGCGGAGGTCGTCTGGCCCCGCTGAGCGGCATCTGGCGAGGGTGCTCGCCTCCTGCGCGCCGCGGCCAAGATCAGGCGCGCGTGGCCACCGCAGCCACGACGTCCCGCCGGGCCTTCCGCCGAAGTGGTGGCGGCCACGTTGCGACGTGACCGTCGGAGCCCGCCCCCACGGTGGGTGGCAGGAAACGACGAAAGCCCCGCCGCAGGGCGAGGCTTCGTACGTTGGTGCCGCGGAGCGGCGCGTCCGTTCAGCCGGCCTTGGCGGCCCAGCTCACGCAGTGACCGTTGGGCTGCACGGGGCCCGCGAAGAGGTTGCAGCCACCGCACTCGCCGTACTGCGCCTCCTTGTACTGCGCGCAGTTCGAGCAGTTCGAGCCCGCCACGGCGGACTGCTCGACGTAGTTCAGCGTCGTGCGAAGGCTCTGCGCCTCCGCCGGCACCGGGGTGTTGCAGCCCGTGCCGTCCGCGGCAGCGCCGCCGCCGCCGCCACCGCCGCCGGACTCTTCGCCGCCTCCGCAGCCGACCAGGCCGACCGCCGTGAGGCTACCCATGCCAATGAGCTGCAGCGTGCGCCGCCGCCCGACCTTCTTTTCGAGGTTCATGAAGCGCCTTCTCGGCGCAATCGGGACCCGCGTCAAGGGTCCCGGATGGGGTACATGACCCGGCCGGGCTACTCCGCCGCCGTGGCGCCCTCGACGCTCTCGCCCTCGAGGACCTCGGCGGCGGGCGGAGCCTCCGGCGCGTCCGCGGGCAGAAGCGCCTCGCCTTCGGGGACGATGACCATCTCGACGCGGCGGTTTTGCCGGTTGCAGGCTGCGGTCGCCTCGGTGCAGAGCGGCGCGAGCGTGCCGTAGCCGAGCGAGCCGATGGGCACCTCCACACCGCGCTCGCGGAGCTGGGCCACGACAGAGGCCGCGCGCTGCTCCGAGAGCTCGAAGTTCTGCCGCGGGTCGCCCTGGAGGTCCGTGTGCCCCGCGACGCGGAGCCCCGCGATTTCGTAGGCGTGGTTCTTCGCGAGCGTCGCGATGTGGTCGAGCAGCTCGCCGCTCACCGGGAGCACCTCGGCGGAGCCCGTACGGAACTGGATCTTCCCGTCGAACTCGATGCGCCCGTCTTCGATGCGCACGTCGTCCGGATCCGGCTCAGGCTGCGGCACGGCCGCACGCAGCACGGGGTATTGCGCGAGCATCTGCTGACCGAGGAGCGGCTTGTACGCGCCCTGGTGGCACGTCGCGCAGTTGATCTTGGCCAGATCGTCCAGCGCGCCATAGCGCTGATGGCTGGTGTACGCGCCTTCGCGCGGTACGACGCCGTCGATGGACGCGATGTACGTGTTGTTCAGGTCGCGGACCATCCGGATTCCGTGCCACGCGGTGGTGCGGGTCAAGGGGCTCTGCTCCCACGAGCCCCAGCGGCGGGAGTTGTGGCAGTAGGTGCAGTTCACGCCGAGGGAGTTCGAGAAGTGCATCATCAGCGAGTAGGTCCACTCGGTCTGTTTGATGCTCGAACGGTGCCCCGGATAGATGTCCGTGCCCTGCACACGGATGTTCATGTCGTCCAGAAGGTACGACTGGAGCGCCGTGTTCGGGAGCGACGTCAATCCCGCGTACCAGTTGGCCTGGTTCTGCTCCTGCATGTAGCCGAGCATGCCCTGGCCTCGCTGCGGCCCCTCCTCTTCGAGGTTCCAGCGGTACTGCGGCACGGGCTGGCCGCGGTGGCAGGTCCAGCAGGTCACACCGGTGTTGCCCACGTGGCGCTGCCATTGGGAGTTCACGTGCCAGGTCATCTGGAACATGCGCCGCGTGACGACCTTCGGGTACTTCTCGTCGGACGCGAAGTTCTGGACGTTGTGGCAGTAGCCGCAGTTACGGTTCTCCATGGGCCCGTCCTTGGGCGCGACCCACTGGTTGAGCACGGCCATGAGCGTGCCGAAGTTCGCCACGGAGAGGTGCCCGAGCACCTGCACGTTCTGGTACTGATTGACCGCCAGGTTGCCCTCCATGGAGCCCTGGGGGATCTGGAGCGGAAGCTGGTTCTGGTCGGCGAGGTTCGCGAGGCGCTCGACGCTTTCGTCCTGCCACATGCCCACGCCGCGGAAGCCGACCTCGTGATTCAGCGTGTCGGCGTAGTAGGCGATGACGCCCACGGGCACGATCGCCGCGACGAAGATGCCGATCACCTTGAAGGGGATGTACTGAATCACTGGGACTCCTCCGCGTCGGCCGAGCCCGGCAGCACTGCATCCAGCGCCGCGCCGGCAGCTCCGGCGGCGGCGTGCGCCGCGTCATCTGCGCCCTGGGCCGCCGCTTGGGCCGCGTCGCCCGCGGCCTCC
>CALCTH010000082.1 GCA_937893795.1 uncultured Myxococcales bacterium
AGCACCCGGCGCTGCAGCGTGCCGCCAGCGCCTCGGCCACGGCAGCGCGCAGCTGCTCCGTGGTCGGGGCGTCGGGGCTCGGCGCGAGGAAGGGGAGGGGAAGCGGCGGCGGCTGCGCGCGTCCCTGGGCGGCGACGGAGAGCGCGATGGCGAGGCACGGAACGAGCCGGGCGCCCCGGCGCCTCACGGGGCGGGCTCGCCGCCGGCGTCCAGCGCCGGGGTGGCTGCTTCCCCCGTGTCGTCGTCGGGCCCCGCGGGTCCACCGCCGAGCTGCTCGATCATGAAGGTCGCGGCGTCGACGACGTCCGGCGGCCGCGCCATCTCCGTGGGCGCGGTGCCCGCGAGGAAGATCTCCTCGAGGGCGTCTGCCTGGCCTTCGTACGCAAGCAGCCCCGTGGCCGGGTCGATGCGCGCGCGCTCGAGCCCGGATGGCTCCGCGAAGGGCACCACGGGACGGCCGCGCGTCGCGGCCCTCACGGCCTCGACCCAGATGGGCAGCGCGGTCTGACCGCCGGACTCGCGGCGTCCGAGGCTCCGCCGGTCGTCGAAGCCCACCCACACGGCCGCCGCGACCTCCGGCGTGAAGCCCACGAACCAGGCGTCGCGCGCCGAGTTGCTGGTGCCGGTCTTGCCGGCCACGGGGCGGCCCAGGCGCTGGGCCCGTCGCGCCGTGCCGTCCGTGACGACGCTCGTGAGCAGATCCGTGACGAGGAAGGCCTCGTCCGGCGTCAGCACGTCCCGCGGCGGCTCCAGCGCCGGCCAGTCGACCTCGCTGCCATCGGGTGCGACGACGCGCGTGACGAAGCGCGGCGGCGCCCAGCGTCCCCCGGCGGCGAAGGTGGCATAGGCGTTGGCCATGTGCAGCGGCGTCACCTCCGACGCGCCCAGCGCGAGGGCGAGCGAGGCGTCGAGGGGGCCGGGGATCCCGAGCTGGCCCGCGAAGTCGACGACGGCGGCCGGCCCGAGCTGCTCGATGGCCCGAATGGCCACCACGTTGACGGAGCGCGCCAGCGCCCGCCGGAGCCGCACGGGGCCCTCGTGGGCCCAGGGCTCGTAGTTCTGCGGCCGCCACTCGTCGTAGACCGCCGGCGCGTCGATCATCACGCTGGCGGCGGTCAGCTCGCGGCGACGCAGGCCGAGGGCGTAGACGAAGGGCTTGAAGGTGCTGCCCGGCTGGCGAAGCGCCTGCCGCGCGCGGTCGAAGCCCGGCGTCCCGCCATAGCTCCCGACCATAGCGACCACGTCGCGGGTCCGCGGCGCGATGAGCACCACGGCGCCCTGGGGACCGAGGTCGAGGTGACCGCGGGCCGGGTCCCCGGCCTCGTCGGGCAGCGTGTCGACGACGACCTTGGCCACGCCCCCCACGGGGCCGAAGGCGCTCGCGACCATGTCCTCGGGGTCGTAGCGATCCTCGTCGTCGAGGTCGACGAGCACCTCGAGCTCCCCGCCGAGCGTGAAGCGCACGAGCCGCTCTTCGTCGTCGGTGCCGACGACGCGGGCCCGGTAGCTCCGGCCCACGCGGACGGGGCTCGGCTCTTCGAGATTCGGGGGCCGACGCGGGACGCGCAGGGGCCCGCGGCGGCGCTGGCGCCGGTCGACGCGCTCGAGCCCGTCGCGCAGCGCGGCGCGCACGGAGGTCTGGAGCCCGGCGTCGAGGGTCGTGTGGACCGTGTAGCCACCCCGACGGTAGGCCTCCTCGCCGACGACCTCGCGGAGCTCTCGCCGCACGCTCGCCAACAGCTCCGGCGCGCGCGTTTCCGGGGCCGGCGGATCTACCAGCGGCACCTCGGCTTCGCCCGCGGCCGTGATGGTCTCTTCGCTCAGGTCGGGCCAGTAGGCCTCGCGCTTGGCGAGCAGCTGCCGGATGACGAAGGCCTGCCGCCGCCGCGCGGCCTCGGGATGGGTGCGCGGGGAGAGCCGCGTGGGCGACTGCGGTACGCCGGCGATGAGCGTCGCCTCGGCGAGGCTGAGCTCCCGGGCGTCCTTGCCGAAGTAGTAGCGGGCGGCTTCCTGGGCGACGTAGCGCCCGTGAACGAAGTTGATGTGGTTGAGGTAGAGGTGGAGGATCTCGTCCTTCGAGAGCTCCTGCTCGACGCGCCGCGCGAGGATGAGCTCGCGGATCTTGCGCGCCAGGGTCCGCTCGGGGCTCAGGAGGAGCAGCTTCACCACCTGCTGGGTGATGGTGCTGGCGCCTTGGGCGGCGCGGCCCTCGAGCACGTCCCGGTAGAGGGCCCGCAGGATGCCGGGATAGTCGAGGCCTTCGTGGCGGTAGAAGTCCGCGTCCTCGGCCGCGAGCACGGCGACCACGAGGTTTCGCGGGATGGCCTCCATGGGGACGACGGTGCGTCGCTCGTCGAAGACCTCGCCGAGCAGCGCTCCGTGTCGGTCGAGGACGCGCGTGGTCTGCGGCGGCGCGTAGCCCCGGAGCGAGGCCACGTCCGGCAGGTCCCGCCCGTACCAGGCAAAGATCCCGGCGAGAGCGGCCACGCCGAGCACGGCCAGCACGGTTGCCAGCTTGAGGAGGCGCCGGAACCACGACGTCTTCCTCTTCTTTTTCCGGCGAGGCCGATCGCGGCGCGTGGCGTCGGCGCGCGAAGCGCTGCGAGTCGGGCGGGCCATCAGGCGTGTGGACGGTACGAAGCCCATCTCGACGCCGCAAACGGCTGACCAGGCACGTCGCTTCCCGGAGGGTGCCTGGGCTCCCCTCCGCCACCGCCCGCACCAGCCGTCCCACCCCGTGAGTCGTCCCCGTACACGTGGGTCCGCTCCCCCTCCACCAGGCGTCGTCACGCCTGCACCTCGCCTCCGTGGGATCCCCATGAGAAAGACGTCGGCCCTCCCGCCGTACCGTCCTCTCATGCGCTCCACGATCGCCGTCGCAGGCTCGCTGCTCACGCTCTCGTTCACCACTCTTGCAGGGGCCCAGCCCAGCCCACCTTCGGTCTCCGTGGCCGAGGACAGCCGAGCGCGGCGGGGCGTCGAGCGTTGCCTCGAGCGCCTCGCGGAGGTGCCCGGGGCGCCCAACGCCGACCGCATGGTCGCCATCGCGCGGGGCGCCGAGCGGCAGTGCGCGAACCTCGCGCGTCGGGACCCGGCCGTCGATGGCGCGGCCCTCGAGGCCTACCAGCGGGAGATGCTCGCCTGGGCCGAGGCGCAGAAGGCCGCCGCCGAGGGGGCGCGGGAGGTCACCTACGCCCTCGACCGGGACTTCTCGCAGGTCGCCCAGCGGCAGATCAGCCCGAACTGGATTGGTCCGGAGGACACCGCGCGCATCGAGCGCGAGACCGCGGCGAATCTCGTGGACGCCCGCGCCATCGCCGAGCGTATTCGCGCGAGCCCGACGCCGCCGCCGAGGCTCGACTCGTACCGGACGCTGATGCGTGGCGAGGCCGCCCAGGTGGCCCGCGAGCTCACCTTCTTCGACCAGCGCCTGGAAGGAGACGTGCCCACCGACGCCATCATGGGCATGGCGCTGGTGCTCTCGGCCCGCTGGCAGGTCGCTGCGCTCTTGCTGCCCGACGAGGCCGAGGTGCGCGCCGCGTCCACGGCCATCGAGACGTGGCTCGGGGCCCTCGCGAGCCGCGGGGGTGCCGCCGCCGTCCGCGCCGAAGCCGTCGCCGCCCAGGCCGCTCGGGTGCACATGCCCGCGGCGCAGGCCGAGGACGCGGCCCTCGAGGCGACGATGCGGCGCACCTTCGAGGCGCAGGGATGGAACGAGCCCGTGCAGGCGCTCCGCGTCACGAGCGGCTGGGCCGAGGAGCGGGACGTGACGGGCACGGTGACGGGCCGGCGCCGGGACGCCGCCATCGCCGTCCGCCTCGGCGACGGGAGCTGCCGCCTCTACGACTTCACCTTCTACGCGCCACGCTCGGGGAGTGGCTTCGGCCCGCTTCGCCGCAGCAGCCATGCGTCGCGGCCGATGGCCTGCGCCAACCTGCCCTGAAGGCGGGTCAGGAGAGTACGCCCCGCTCGCGGAGAATGGCCTCGGCGCTCGCGAGCGTCGTCATCAGGTAGCGCGCCTCGAGGGCGCGCCGCTCCGTCTCGGTGAGGTCGCCGGGGCGGCCGTGCATGACCGCCTGGAGCGTGATGGCGGCTGCCACGGACACGTTCAGGCTCTCGACGAAGCCGCGCATGGGTACCGCGTAGGTGCCGTCGGAGAGCGCTCGGGCCGTCGGGCTCGGTCCCCTGCGTTCGTTGCCGAAGACCACGGCGACCTTGGGCACCGTGGCCAGCTCGGCTGGATGCACGTCGCCCTCCATGCTGGCGACGTAGATCTCGAAGCCCTGGGCCTTGAGGCCGTCGAGGCAGGGCGCGATGCCCTCGTGCGCAACGAGCTCGAGCCAGCGATCGGTCCCCCGGGACACCTTCCGCGCGGCGAGGAACTCCTCCTCGCCGGGTACCACGTGCACGCGCTGGATTCCGAAGGCGTCACAGCTCCGGAGCACGGCGGAGGCGTTGTGCGGGTCGTGAAAGGCCTCGAGCACCGGCTGCACGGCGTAGCTACGCGAGGCGGCCACGGCTTGCATGCGCGCCCATCGGGCGGGCGTCACGTGCGGCACGAGCGCGGCGACGATGGCCTCGGCGGGTGCTGGCAGGGGCGCTGGCCCGCCGAGGGGCACGGGGTAGGTGTCCGGGTCGCTACGACGCACCGGCGGGGCTTAGCGCGGCGAGCGCCCCCGCGCGCCCTGAAGACCTGTCGCGGGTTAAGACCTGTCGGGTTAAGACCTGTCGCGGTTAAGACCTGTCGCGGGTTGAAGGCGACCTGCGCCTGAATACTGGTCGCGGCTGACCTTCAGACCCCGCCGCCCTGGAAGACCCGCCGCCCTGGAAGCCCCGTCGCGACCAGCCGCCCTGGAAGACCCGTCGCGCCCCGCCGCCCAGGAAGCCCCGTCGCGGGTTGATGGCCGCCCGGGAAGACACGTCGCGGGAGGCTCGCCGCCCGC
>CALCTH010000083.1 GCA_937893795.1 uncultured Myxococcales bacterium
GAAGGCGCCGCCAAGGACCGGGCGCGGGCCCGCGTCGTCGTCCCCGCCCAGATCGAGGGGCGGCGACCTGGCGTCCGCCCCCATGTCCTCGTCGCCGCAGTCGGGAAGGTCCGGCGGGCAGCGGAGCGCCGTGCCGTCGCAGACTTCGTCGACGTCGCAGGCGGCGCCGGCGCTGGGCCGGCACACGAAGCCCGCCGTGCGCGCGCCGCAGGTGCCGTCGGCGGGGGCGCCCTCGACCGCGAGGCACGTGGCGCAGGCGCCATCGCAAGAGGCGTCGCAGCACACGCCGGAAACGCACGAGCCGGAGGCGCAGGCGCTCGCCTCGGTGCACGGCGTCCCGGGGCCGTCGTCCTCGGCGCGGCCGACGAAGATGCGCGGACCGAGCCGGCCCGGCGACAGGTCCGTGAGCCGCGTCGCGAAGGTGACGGTGCGCCCGCCGCCCTCCGCGAAGACGCGCCGGGTGACGTCGAGGCCGAAGGGGAGGCGCAGGTCGGAGGCGAGCGACTCCTCGGCGAGGGCGAAGCTCCCGAGGAGGCGCCAGCCGCCGGGCGACGCCAGACCCTCGGTCGAGACCCGAAGCACGTAAACGCTGCGGTTGGGGGCGCCACGCTCCGCGGAGCGGTCGGCGGGCATCATGGTGAGCACCCACCCGTCGCCTTCGGGGGAGACGCCGGCCAGCTCCCGAAGCGCCGCGGCGGCCCCGTCCGGAGGGGGCGGGAGATCGACGGTCACGGGATCCAGGAGAACGCCGTCGAGACGGAGTCGCTGAAAGGAGGCGGCGCTCGCGACGAGGATCGCGTCGCCGTTCCGCGACGCCCGCAGGGTCGCGTGGTGGCGGGGGTCGAAGTCGCCCAGGGCGAGCCGACGGCCGAAGGCCCCGTCGTCGCCCATCAAGATCGCCTCGACCCCGTCGTCGAGAGCGACGACGATCCACACCCCGCCATCGAGCGCGGCCAGGTCCAGCAGGACCGGGGTCTCGCCTCCCGAGAGCACGCGCACCGGACCAACCTCCGCCGTCTCGTCGACGCCGCCGATGGCGAGGGCGAGGGACTCCGGCGTCCCGCTCGCGAGGTAGGTGAGCTCGGTCGAGCGCGCGACGCGCACCCGCCGCTCCGACCGGGGCGGCGGCGTTCCGACGACCGAGGGGGCGCGGAGGGAACGTCGCGCGACCCCCAGCTCGCCCGCCTCTTCACGCACCACGTAGCTTGCGCCCTCCACGCTCACGACCAGCCAGCCCTCACCCGCGAGGCGAGGCCCGATGTAGAGCGGCGGCTGTGTGAAGGACTCGACGGGAAGGGACGTGCCGACGCCGCTGGGCGTGCCGTCCGCGTTCAGCACGCGAAAGCCGATCTCTTCGCGACCCGCGGCGGGCGGCTCCCAGAGGTAGCTCACGAGCAGGCGCCCGCGCCCGTCCGGCCCGATCGCGGGTCCCCACGTCGGCGTGAGCAGATCGATGTCGGGGTCGGGCTCCTCGGGCGGTGAGGCGCCTGGGGCCACGAGGAGACCCGTGGTGGACCGGCACAGCGTACGGCCGCACGCGACGTCTCCCCGGAAGCGGCCGGCGATGCGGTCCGCCGCCGAGACGTCGCCTCGCTCCGGGATGCGCCAGAGCGCCTCCTGTGTCTGGAGCGCGCAGAAGTCGGCCGCGCAGTTGAAGCTCCGCGGCGCTTCGTCGACGGTGCGCGCTTCGACGAGCCGGCCCGTGGCATCGACGCGCGCGATGGTGGTGCGCCCGCCGGTCGCGTCCCCGAACGCCACGTAGATGGCGCCGTCGGTCATGCCCACGTAGCGGCTGCCGCGCTCGGCCAGCACGAGGGCCGTCTCGTCGCCGGCCGTACGACCCGTGAACGCGCTCAGCGTGACGCCCGGCGCGTCGGCGTCGTAGCGCAGGAGGACGCACTCCCCGGTGCGCGGACGGCACGCGACGTCCGCGAAGTCCGACGCGAGGTCGATGGGGGCGCTCGCGTCTCCGGTCGCTGGCTCGACGAAGGTCACGCGGACGGCGGGTGGGTCGTCGAGGGGCCGGCGCGCGACGAGGAGGAAGTCGGAGCCCGTCCACTCCGCCTGGCCGAAGCTGCGCCGCTGCCCACGACGTTCCCCGGTCCGCACGTTTACGATGCTGGCGTCCGAGAGGCACCAGTCGGGTGAACAGCGGCGGACCAACCCTTCGTAAGCGTTGGCGAAGGTCCGCCCGCCCGACGCGAGCAGGCCGACGCTCAGGCTCGCGCGCCGCGTCGGCAGCAGGAGGAGCGGGTCGTCGCCGACGAGAGCGGTCTCCGAGGGGCCGGTGCTCCGAAAGGGCTCGAAGACCGGATCCTCGAGCGGCACCAGCTGCGCCCGGGCCACGGGCATCGCCGCGAGCAGGACGAGCGCGCCGGCGACCCAGGAGCGAAGCATGCTCCACGCTATCGCCGACCACGACGACGGGCGAGCGTTTCAACGCGCGACGGCGGCGCTTCGATGCGTCGCACGGGCCCCGCGCCTTCGCCCTTCTCCTCGAATCCCCGGCGGGCGGGGGGCGAGGGGAAGCCCGCGCTCAGCCGACCTTCGCGAGCCGGTCGACCATCGCCTGCGCGTCGAAGGGCGTCGTGACGAGCGGGACCGAGGGACCGACGAGGGCCTCGGCCTCGGAGCGCTCCATGCCGGTCATGACCATGACCGCGACGTCGCGGGCGCGGAGGTGTGTGATGAGGTCGACGCCCAGGCCGTCGGGCAGGCGCAGGTCGACGAGGGCCACGCGCAAGGGGCTCTTGGCGGCGCTCTCGCGCGCCGCGGCCACCGTCCGAGCCTGGCGGACGGTCCAACGGTCCTCGAGCACCTCGGTGAGGTTCCCGGCGAGCGACGCTTCGTCCTCGACCAGGAGCGCGACGGGCTCGGCGCGCTCGGCGGCGTCGACGAAGTCGAGGAGCTCGGCGAGGGGCACGGGCTTGGGCAGGATGGACTGCACGCCCGCGCGCCAGGCGTCGTGGAGCCGGCCGGCGTCCGTGAAGGCCGTCATGAGCAGGAAGTGCGCGCGCGGCGCGAGCTTCCGAAGGCGCTCGAAGAGCTCGACGCCGTCCATGCCCGGGAGGCGCACGTCGAGGAGCATCAGGTCGAAGCTCGATTGGCTGGCGGCTTCGAGCGCCGCGTCGGGATGCTCGACCACGACGGCATCGTGGCCGGCGTCGTCGAGGATCTCGGCGAGGTTGTCGGCGAGGGCCCGGTTGTCGTCCACCACGAGAATACGCATCACGACGCCTCCCTGACTTCACCGCGCGCCGGTGGGTCCGACGCGTGCTTCCGGAAGGCGCCCGGGAGCTCGATGCGGAAACACGCTCCGCCTTGGCTCCGCGGGACCGCCTCCACGGTTCCCCCATGCTTCTCGATGACGCGCCGCACGAGCGCGAGCCCCAGGCCCACGCCCTTGGCGCGGGTGGTGAAGAGCGGCTCGAAGAGCCGAGCCCGCACCTCGGGCGTGATGCCCGGCCCGTCGTCGCGGACCTCGAGGACCAGCGTGTCGTCCTGCTTCATCCCCACGAGCTCGACGTGGCCCTCGGGCCGCGGGCCGGCCTGGACCGCGTGGATGGCGTTGCTGACGAGGTTGGCCACGACCTGGCGGATCTGCCCGGCGTCGACGAAGGCGGCGGGAAGGTCGTCCGGAAGCTCGACCCCGATCTTCACCCCGTAGCGCGCCAGCCCCTCGAGGGCGCTCGCGACGATGGGCCCGACGGGCGCCGGATGCCGCTCCGGCGGGCGGTCCCGCGCGAGCATGAGCAGGTCGGTGATGATCTCGCCGCAGACGCCCACCTGCGTGCCGATCTTGTTCGCGTGGCGGTGGGCCTTCGGGTCGTCGCCGAGGCGCCGCTCGAGCAGGTGCAGGGAGGTATCGATGACGGCGAGCGGGTTCCGGAGCTCGTGGCCGATGGTCGCGGCGAGCTGGCCGATGGCCGCGAGGCGCTCGTTGGCGCGGAGCCGCTGGACGTAGTCCTCGCGGTAGGTCTCGAGCATCACGCCGAGCTCGACGTCGACGAGCTGGTCGAGGGCACGCTGCGTGGCCTCGCTGTCGTCGGCGGACCACGCGGCGGCGGCGGCCTCCTGCGCGAGCGCCGTCTGCAGCCCCGTTCGTAGCAAGCTCATCATGGAGAACATGTGGTGCTGCGGCATCTGGATGCGCACGTGCGCCCGGCCGATGCGGCAGCGGAGGTCGAAGTACGCCTCGTCGTAGGGCCCGCTGAGCAAAGTGCCGAGCCAGGCGCGCAGCGAGCCGCGCTGACGCTTCAGCTGCGCTTCGTCCGCGAAGAGCGCGCGCATCGAGCCGCTCGCCTCGATCTTCGCGTAGAAGGCCTCGACGATGGCGTCGAAGTGCGGCTCGAGGAGCGGGCGGGCGCGCTGTACGCGGAGCGCAGCGTCACCGTCGAAGCCGGCATCGGCACGAAGCTCCTCGAAGAGGGCGTACTCAGCCACCCACGCACTGTCACCGGAGATGGCTCCCCGATCAAGGACAGGCGAGGGCGAGCTAGGCCCCGGAAGGCCGCGATCAAGCCGCTTCGACCGCGGCGCCGGACGCCGCCGTCGGCGGAACCACCAGCACCGGGATCGGGGCCTCGCGGAGCACGCGCTCGGCGGTGCTGCCGAGGAGCAGACGGCTCAGGGCGCCGCCGCGGTGGGTGCCGACGACCAGCAGGTCGGCGCGGTGCTCGACGGCCAGGCGAGGCAGGAGGCGTCCCGGGTCGCCGGCCGCGACGAGCACGCGGGCGTCCCCGGCCATGCCCTGGAGCCGGCGCTCGAGGTCTTCGCGCCAGCGGGCGCGGAGCTCGCCCCAGTCGAGCGGCGTGTCGTCCGGTGCGAAGGGGTCCTCCATCGCATGCGCC
>CALCTH010000084.1 GCA_937893795.1 uncultured Myxococcales bacterium
TCGACGTCGCGTCTGCGCACGTGGCGGCTGGCCGGGGCCGTGAGGCGCGGGCGACCCTCGACGCGGCCGCGCGCGTCGGGCTCGCGAGCCCGGCTCCCTCCGTGCGCGTGCGGGCGGAGGCCACGCTTCGCCTCGGTGTGGCCCTCGAGACCCTCGTTCCGGGCGCGACGCACGGCGCGCGTCGCGAGGTCGGCCTCGCCCTCGGCGCGATGGCCTGGACGCTCAGGCGCTGAGGGCGCCCTCGAGGAAGCCCAGGAAGCGCGCGACCTCCTCGTGCGTGTTGTAGTGCACGAGGCTCGCTCGCACGACGCCGTCCTCCGCGTCGGCGAGGCCGAGCGGCGCCATGGCCCGTCGGGCGTAGAAGTGGCCGTGGCGGATGGCGAAGCCTGCGGCGTCGGCGGCCTCCACGAGTGCCCGAGACGCCATGCCCTCGACGGTGAAGGCCACCGTCGGCACCCGCTTCGCGGGGTTGCTCGACGCCTCGCCGACGATGCGCACGCGCGGCTCCGCCGCGAGCCACGCCAGGAGTGGGGCGACGAGGGCCGCTTCGTGCTGGGCGAAGCGCCCGAAGCCCGCGTCGAGTGGATCCCCCGCGTCTCCGTGGTGGGCGGCGAGGTCCTCGAAGTAGCCGAGCAGCCCTGCGAGACCCGCCGTGAGCTCGTGGTTCACGTTCCCCGGCTCGAACCGATAGTGCCCCGCCTCGGGCCCGAGGAAGAAGTGGTTCTGACTCGCGGCCACCTCCGCGAGCTCCGGAGAGAAGTACGCGCAGGCCAGGTGCGGTCCGTAGGTCTTGTAGAGGCTGAAGGCGTAGAGGTCTGCCCCGAGCGCCTTCGCGTCGACCCGCCGGTGCGGCGCGAAGGCGACGCCGTCGACCACGACGCGCGCGCCGGCGGCCTTGGCCTGTGCGGCGAGCGCCGGCACGTCGTGGATCGTCCCGACGACGTTGGCGCAATGGGTGAAGCACACGAGGCGCGTACGCGGCCCGAGCACCTCCGCGAGGCCCTCCGCCGTGAGCGATGCGCTGGTCGGGTCGAGGCGCCACTCGCGCACCGTGGCCCCCTGGCGTTCCGCGAGCCGTCGCCACGCGCCGACGTTCGCCTCGTGGTCGAGGTCGGTGACGACCACCTCGTCGCCCGGCCCGACGAGCGGGGCCAGCGCCGCCGAGAGCACGTGCATCAGCATCGTCGTCGACGCGCCGAGCACCACGTGCTCCGGCGACGTCCCGAGGAGCCGGGCGGCGGCGGCCTTGCCGGCAGCTACGGCCTCGCCGGCCGCGCGGGAGCGTGGATAGCTCGCCCCGAGCTGCACCATGGACTCGCTCAGGTAGCGACCGATGGCCTCCACCACGGGCGCGCAGGGGATCGAGCCCCCGGCGTTCTCGAAGAGGACCAGCGGCGGCGCTCCCTCGGGCGTGAGGCCGGGGAAGAAGCGGCGCACGAAGGAGAGGTCGAGGGAGCGCTCCATCGCGGACGGGTCAGTACTCGCCGAAGAGGTCCTGGATGCGCGCTTCGAGCGCCGTCGCGATCTTGTAGAGCGAGCTGATGGACGCGCTCGACTCCGCGCGTTCGATCTGGCTCAGCAGCGAGACGCTGAGCCCCGTACGCCGGGCCATCTGCTTCAGCGTCAGGCCGCGCTCCTTCCGGAGACCTCGGATGGTCTCGCCGATCACCCGGTGCAGGTTCTCTTCCGGGGTCCGGAGCAGACCCTTCTTCCGCATCACGCGGTCGAGGACCTCCCGGAACTCCTCCGGATTGAAGGGCTTCTTGAGGTAGTCGACGGCGTCGAGCTTCATGGAGCGGACCGCCGTGTCGAGGCTCGGGTAGCCCGTGAAGATCACGACGGCCACGTCGGTGTCGACCTTGCGGATGCGCTCGAGGACTTCCACGCCGTCCATCTGAGGCATCATCAGATCGAGGACCACGAGGTGATAGCCGCCGGCCTTCACCTCGTCGGCCGCGCCTTCGGGATCCCCGAGGCTCGTCACCTCGAACCCGTCCTTCGCGAGGAAGGTCTCCATGAACTCGCGGATCGCCGGGTCGTCGTCGACGACGAGCACGCGCACCGGCGGCAGTCCCTTGGCCATGTCCTCTCCCCGCTTCTCCTTCCGGAGCATCCTCCGGCTCGCCATGCCCCCGGCGCAGCGACGTTTCAGCGGGAAACCCTAGCACCCTCGCGGGCTTGGCAGCGAAAGAGCCGCAAGGGGGTGAGGGACCTCCACCGTAAAAGTACAGCCGCCGTCACCGGTCGCGAGGACCGGGACGGCGGAGGGGTCGGGGCGAAAGGATTTGAACCTTCGACCTCACGGTCCCGAACCGTGCGCGCTACCAAACTGCGCTACGCCCCGAGAGAGCGCCGAGGCGCCCTCGTGGACGGCGGAAACTAGCTGGGGCCCCGGCTTTGTCAACCGCCACCGGCCGGCTCTAGCTGCCGGCGCCAGCGGAAGAGCTGATAGCCGTCACACCCCTCGCCGTCGGCGAGCCAGGGCCCCAGCCGCAGGGTCCCGTCCGGGTCCGCCCGGAGGTCCCGCCGCGCGCCGGGGAGCCGCGCGGGAAAGGGCCAGTCGTGGAGGCCCAGGGCGCTCAGCGCGGGCGCGCAGGCGTCGCGCACGCCGGCCCCCTCTTCGACGAGGGGCGAGCACACCGCGTAGACCAAGCGCCCGCCGGGGCGAACCAGCGTCGCCGCCGTGCGGAGAATCGCCGCCTGCATCCGCGCGAGCGCGGCGACGTCGTCCGGGCCCAGGCGAAGGAGAATCTCCGGGCGCCGATGCACGGTGCCGAGGCCGCTGCAGGGGGCGTCCACGAGCACGGCGTCGAAGCCTCCCCTCCGTCCCGCGTCGTCGCCCGTGCCGACCGTGAGGTCCACGGTGTCCACGGTCAGCGGGACCTGGTCGAGCCCCAGCTCCGCCAGCGCCCCGGAGATCTGGGCCGCGCGTGCGTCGTGGAGCTCGACGGCGAGCACGGCGCCGCGCGAGCCCACGGCTTCGGCGAGCTGAGCGGTCTTGCCCCCGCGGCCCGCGCAGGCATCCACCACGGTCTCCCCGGGCTGGGCGTCGAGGGCCGCTCCGACGAGCTGCGAGCCCTCCTCCTGGACCACGAAGGCCTGGGGAAAGCCCCGCAGTGCCCGCGCATCGCCGGCGGGTGCGTGAACGGCGGCGAGGGCCAGCGCGCCTGGGACCGCCCCCTCCGGCGCGGCATCACCCCGGAGCCGCAGCGTCAGCGGCGGCGGAAGGCGGCGCTCGGCGACGAAGGCCCGCGCCCGCTCCGCCCCGAGGCCCGCCTCGAGGCGCTCTTCGATCCAGCGCGGCATCACGAGCCGCTCCGGCGGCGTGGGGTCCGCGGGGCGCGCCGCCGCGAGGCGCCGGCAAAGCGCGTTCACGAAGCCCGCGACGCGCGGGCCCCGCTCCGCCTTGGCGTGGCGGACGGCCGCATCGACGGCTGCGTGGGCCGGTACGCGCCCGAGGTGCGCGAGCTGAAAGGCGGCGACGCGCAAGATGCTCCGCACGAGCGGGTCGATCTTCCCGCGCCGGGTCTGCAGCGCTTCGATGGATGCGTCCAGCGTCGGCAGCACCCGGAGGGCGCCGTAGGTGATCGCCGTCGCGAGCGCCGCGTCCCGGGGCGCGAGCCGGCTCTGTGCCAGGAGCGCGTCGAGCGTCGGCGCGGCCCAGGCCCCTTCGTCGCTCACGCGCCGAAGCGCATGCGCGGCGAGACGCCGGGGATCCCGATGCGGGCCCATCGGGCGCCTCTTGCTCGCTGGCCGGCCCATGCGAGGGCATGGCCCGCGACCGCCGTGTGCGCCAACCTGGTGCCATGGGGTCGAACGCATCGGAAGACGCCGACGGCCGAAGCGCCTCGCTGCTCGGCGCCCTCGCGGCGCTTCGTGGTCGCGTGGACGAGTTCTTCCGGGCGGCCGACGCCGCGGGTGGGCTCCAGTGTCGGGCCGGCTGCGACGCCTGCTGCCGCGTGGACCTCACGGTCGGTCCGCTGGAAGCCGAGGCCCTCGCGGGGGTGCTCGCCGAGCTGCCCGCGGCCGCGCGCGAGCGCCTGAGCGAGCACGCCGGACATCCCGACGTGCGAGCGGGGCTCCGTTGCGTCTTCCTCGGCGACGCCGGTCGCTGCGCCGTCTACGCCGGGCGTCCCATGGTCTGCCGGAGCCAGGGCCTCGCGCGCAGCTACGCGCTCGAGGGCCAGGGCGACCTACCGGACGTCCCCCTGGCCGCGCTCCGGGGCCGTGCCGGTGAGAAGGGTGTGGGCGCCTGCCCGCTCAACTACGAGGACGCGCTCCCGGCGGGCGACCTCGTGCTGGACGCCGACCGCGTGGACGAGGTGCTCGCGCAGCTCCAGCTCGCCTGGGCACGTCTTCATGGTCTGCCGCCGCTGGCGCGCGTTGCGCTCCGGGACCTGGCCGCCGCGGCGCCCGCTATTGCCGGCCCCGACGCGGGCGGGTAGCGTCCCGGATTCCATGGCCATCGAAGGCGCTCCGGCGGGACCCGCGAAGGCGGCGGCCGAAGGCGCTTCCCACGAAGGGGAGGCGGAGCTCGCCGGCGGCATCCGCCTCGGCGTTCGGGTCGCGGCGCCCGGAGACGCGGACGGCGGCATCGGCGTCGCGGCGCTGACCCGGGCTGCCGTCGATGGCGCGGCCGGCGCGGTCGCGGCCGCCGTGCAGCAAGGCCCCCGCGCGCAGTCCGAGCTACGCGAGGGCCGGCTCGGCGAGACGGGCATCATCGGAGCCAGCGCCCCCATGCGGGACCTCTACCGCATGCTCGAGCGCATTCGCGGCTCGTCCGCGACGGTGCTCATCACGGGGGAGAACGGAACCGGCAAGGAGCTGGTCGCGAAGAGCATCCACGCGATGAGCCAGCGCGCGCAGACGCGCATCGTGGCCACCAACTGCAGCGCCTTCAACGACAACCTCCTCGAAAGCGAGCTCTTCGGCCACCGCCGCGGCTCCTTCACGGGAGCGGTCAGCGACAAGCCGGGCCTCTTCAAGGTGGCCGACGAGGGCACCTTCTTCCTCGACGAGGTCGGCGACATGTCGCCGGCGCTCCAGGTGAAGCTGCTGCGCGTGCTTCAGGAGGGCGTGTTCCTTCCCGTCGGCGACACGCAGACCCGGCGCGTGGACGTCCGCATCATCGCCGCCACGAACCGCGACCTCCAGACGATGGTGCGCGAGGGGAGCTTCCGCGAAGACCTCTACTACCGGCTCCACGTCGTTCACCTGAAGGTCCCGCCGCTCCGCGAGCGCACCGACGACATCCCTTTGCTCGTGGCCTTCTTCATGGACCGGCTCGCCTCCCGCGAGGGCGTGACGAAGGCTCTCTCGAAGCCGGCCATGGAGCGGCTCATGAGCCATCGCTGGCCCGGCAACGTGCGCGAGCTCGAGAACGAGATCGAGCGCGTATGGGTCCTGAGCGGCCACGAGACGCTCATCGGCCCGGAGCACCTCTCTCCGGCCGTCGCCGGGAGCGGGCCCGAGCGGCGACCCTCGCGCGTCCCCCCGCCGCTGGCCGCCGCGGACGCCGCGCTCCCGGAGGGCACCACGCTCCCCGAGGCCATCGAGAGCCTCGAGCGACGCATGATCCGCGCGGGCCTGGAGCAGGCCCACGGCAATAAGACCCGCGCGGCCGAGGCCCTCGGCATCAGCCGACGAAACCTGATCCGCAAGGTGCAGGCGTACGACCTCGACGACGTGGGGCGCCGCCGGTGAGCCGGTCTCGCCGCTGATGCCGAAGCTGCTCGTTCTCGGTGACAGCGACCCGCTGCGCCTGACCGTGCTCGAGGAGGCGTGCCGAACGGCCGGCTTCGAGGTCTCGCCGGTCATGGACGGCGAGCAGGTGCTCGCGAGCGTGGCGCGGCAGCCGCCGGCGCTCGTCGTGCTCGCGTCCGAGCTGCCGCGTCTCGACGGGCTCAGCGTGCTCCGCATCCTGAAGAAGGAAGCGCAGCTCCGAACCATCCCCGTGCTCGTCATCGCCGCGGACGCCGCGGACGCCGCGGAGGCCAAGGCCATCGGCGCCGAGGGCGTGCTCGAGCCGCCCCTCGAGGTCGTTCGGGTGCAGGCCAAGGTCCGCTCTACGCTGAAGAAGGCGCGCGAGCGATCGCAGGCGCGCCGCCGTGCGCTCTCCATGGAGCAGCTCGAGGCGGCCCTCGACCCCGAGAGCGGCGCCAGCACCCGGGCCCACCTGCTTCTCTCCCTGGACTACGAGCACGCCGGAGCGCTTCGCTACGGGCGCGCGCTCGGATGCCTCGTCGTCGACGTGCTCGGGCTCCCCGAGGGCGACGAGCGCCGGCCGGCGCTTCGCGCCGTGGTCGCCGGCCTGACGTCCGTCGTGGGCGATCTGATCTTCCGCGCGGCCGAGGCGCGCTTCGTGGCCCTCGTGCGCGACGGCGATGCCGCGGAGATCGCTCGGCTCGCGGAACGTCTCCGGAGCGAGGTCGCCGTGCCCGGCGTCACGTTCCGCGTGGCGGGCGCGGCCCATCCGGACGCGGAGGTCGCCACGGGAGCCGCGCTTCTGAGCGCCGCCGCCGGCAAACCGTTCGCCTGAGACCTGCCGCCACCTGCTAGGGTACCGATCGATGCGCCTCGGACGACGCCGGCTCCTCGCCACGGCTCCCGTGGCGCTCTCGCTCCCCGTCCTCGCCGGCCTTCGCCGCATCGCGCAGGGGCAGGCGCCGGGGGCCGGCACGTCGGCGCTGCCGGCGCCGCGCCGCATGATCGTGATGACCACCGAGCACGGGAGCGTTTGGAATCGCTGGATGCATCCGGACGAGAGCATGGCGCGCCAGCTCCTCCCGCATCCGCTTCACGAGGTGCATTTCGGCACGCTCACGCCGCGGCTCGAGGACAACGATCGCGTCATCTCTCCCGTGCTGCGGGCCCCTGCCGAGCGCCTCTCGGCGGAGCTCGTTCGCAAGATGAACGTGATCCGCGGACTCGACGTCCCGTTCTACTATGGGCACGCGCGGCACGTGCTCGGCAACTACGGCACCGCCTCGAGCGACTCCAACGACGGGCCCTCGGACCAGGAGACGGCGGACCAGGTGCTCGCGCGAACGTCGCTCTACGCCGGGACGCCGCGCCGGCGCACGCTCTACTTCGCCAACCGCGGGCTGAGCATGAAGCTCCGGGAGCCGGAGCGCGGAATCGCCGGTGGCGTGGCGTACCTCGAGGAGCAGTCGCCCCAGGCGATCTTCGACGCCGTGATCACGCGGCCGCGCGAGGCGGGAGCCCATGGTCGCATCCCTCCCCTCGAGGCGGTTCTCGCGAGCTACGAGCGCCTCGCGAGCGGCAGCTTTCGGGCCGGGCAGCGGATCGCGGCGGCGGATCGCGAGCGCCTCTCGCTCACCCTGGACCGGCTTCGCGAGCTCCGAGAGGCGCAGCGCGCGGAGGCCGGGGCCCGCTGCGCCGAGGTGGAGCCCCGAACGGACTTGCCCCGCGATACGCCCTACTCGCCCTACGGTCCCTCGAATCACCAGGCCGTGAACGACGTCATCGTCGCGTCCTTCCTCTGCGACGCGAGCCGCCTCGCGGTGATTCGCTCCGAGGATGGATGGCACGAGGGCATGGACGCGCATGGAGGCTTCCACGAAGTGGCCCATGCGGCGGCGACCCGGGAGGACCCCGCGCTGGCGACGCGCTTCGGTGAGATGGTCCGGGACGGGAACCAACGCTTCTTCGCGGACGCCTTCCTCGACCTGGTCGGCAAGCTCGACGCCATCCCCGAAGGGGAGGGGACCATGCTCGACCACACGCTCGTGTGGTGGACGCAGGAGGCGGGGCCCGAGACGCACATCGGCGACTCCATCCCCATCGTCACCGCGGGAAGCGCCGGCGGGCGCTTCGCCACCGGGCGCCACCTGGACTTTCGGGATCGCGCGCGGCGGGTGCTGCGCGACGAGGAGGAGGTGCTCGGTCACGTCGGTCGGCGGCCGGGGGCCTGCTACTTCCAGTGGACGACGACCTACCTCGACGCCTTCGACGTGCCCCGCGCCGCCTGGGCGTCGGAGGACCGCGTGGCGTTCTCGGCCATGGCGCCGAACGAGTACACGCTCACGCGCTACGACCGGGCCGCGATGGACACGAGCTGCGCGGCGCCGCTGCCCGGGCTCCTGATCTGATTCGCCGTCCGCTCTCGGATCTCCGCTTGCCCCGCGACATGCCGAAAGCGCCCCGCCCGCTCGTCCACCTCGCGCCACGCGAGATGGCGGCCTGCGCACGGTCGACCGTCTCGCACTACCAGCGGCACGCAGAGGACTTCCGCGACGGGACCAAAGACCACGACGTCTCGCAGAACGTGGAGGCCTTGCTTCGCCATCTCCCGGGCGCGCCGCCGCAACGCATCCTCGACCTGGGCTGCGGACCGGGCCGCGACCTCTCGACCTTCCTCGCGCGCGGCCACGTCCCGGTGGGACTCGACGGAGCGGCCGCCTTCGTCGCCATGGCCCGCGAGGCGACCGGGTGCGAGGTATGGCACCAGGATTTTCTTGCCCTCGACCTGCCCGCGGCGCGTTTCGACGGCATCTTCGCCAACGCCGCGCTCTTTCACGTGCCGACGCAGGCTCTCGGCCGGGTGATGGGCGAGCTCCGCCGCGCGCTCGCGCCCGCGGGCGTTCTCTTCTGCAGCAATCCTCGCGGCCCGGACATCGAGCGCCAGCAGGGGCTCCGCTACGGCTCCTATCTCACCTTCGAGACCTGGAGCCGCTTCCTCGACGCCGCGGGCTTCGAGCTCGTGGAGCACTACTACCGTCCGCCGGGCCTACCCCGCGCGGAGCAGCCGTGGCTCGCGACCGTGTCGCGGGCGCGTTGAGTCGCGGCCGAGCGCGGGCGTGCGCGCGGCGCTCAACCCTCGACCAAGAAGGTCCGGTCCTTACGTGTCTTCCGGCGACGCGGCGTGCGCCCCGAGAGGACCTTCGCGACATCCTCGATGATCGCCGGGCGATGGAGGTAACCCCAGTGGTCCATGCGCAGCTCCTGGCGTAGCTCCCGGCTTCCGCGCTCCCCCTTCGCGTTCGTGGTGTCGAGGGCGCGCACGTTGCGTGGCGCAAGGAGCATGCTCTTCGGTCCATGGCGACCGAGCCGCTCATGGTCGTCCTTCCAGGTGCGGCGCCGCCAGCGGTCCCGGCGCGGCTTCTCCCCGGCGATGTTCCGGTTCATGCGGCTCGACAGGCGAAGCACGTCGTCGCTCCGGTGGTAGTAGACGTGCACCCTCCGCGCGAGCTTGCCGAGGGGCCGCAGTGAGCCGCCCTTTTCGAGCGCCTTGTACGAGACGTCCGCGTTGAGGAGGAGCACGTCGTCCAGGGTGCGCGCGCTCAGGTCGTGGAGATGGTCGAGGGCTGCGGCGAGGACCTGGTTGCCCATGGAGTGGGCCACCACCCGGATCCGTGGCCGCCGCTTCGGCGGGCCGCGCCGGTCCTCCACGTCAGCCAGGCCCTGGAGCAGGTGCCGGACAAGCCTGGCGAAGGCCTCGCCGCTCCGTTCCACGCGCCGCTTCGCGATGCGGTAGTCCTTGGGACGAATGGACGTGCCCGAGGGCCAGCTGAAGTAGACGAGGTGCTGCGGCCTCCGCCCCTTGGGGTCACCGCCCGGGCCGTAGAGCTCGGGACGCGTGACCCGGTGGAGCTGGTCGATGGACTCCGAAAGGTCGTAGTCGAAGCCGTGCACGAGCAGGACGAGGTCGCTCGGCGCCTCGCTCGCCCAGGCGGGCTTGGCCACTTCGTGCACGATGCGCTCACTTCCCCGAAGGCTGGCGGCGCGCACCCGAGGCTTCGCGGCACGCTCGAAGTCGAGCCCGTCCCAGTCGGGCGTCATGGCGTAGGTCTTGGCGTCGCAGTCCAGCGTCGCGACGCGAAAGGAGGCGAGAGCGGCCGTTCGACCGGACTCGATGAACTTCGTGCCGGCCTTCTTCAGCGGGCGGTTGGAGACGACGAACGCGGCCATGCTTCCCCCTCGAGACCGGTCGTACCATGGGACGGGCCCACGACCGCGGGCGGCCTCGAAGGGTAGCCATCAGTCGCGACTAAATTGTATTTGCAATCGAGTTGCAAGAAGTCCGCGCCCGAGATAGCTCGGAGAGCAGGCGGCGTCCGCGCCATCCGCCGCGAGCGAAACATGAGCCCTTGGAACCTCCCGCCGTGGTCGCAGGCCGGCCTCGGACTCGTCGTTCTCTCGCTCCTCCGTCCGGGAGCGGCGGGCGCGCACCCCTTCAGCATCAGCCATTTGCGGGCCGAGCTTCACGGGGAGGAGCTCAGCGTCTCCTTCGACCTCGACGCCGTCACGGCGAGCGCGCTCCTCGCCCTCGATGAAGACGGCGACATGGTGGTGGACGCCTCCGAGGTGAGCGCGGGGCGGGAGCGTCTCGTCGCGTATCTCGACGAGTCGCTCGAGTTTGCGAGCAGCGATGCGGATTCCGCCAGCTGGCGCCCCTGCGAGGCGAAGCCAGAGGCCCCCTCGCCCCGCGTCGACGCGCAGCGCATCAAGCTCGAGCGGAGCTATCGATGCAGGGGCTACGTGGAGGGGTTCCGCGTCCGGAACGGCACCTTCATGGAGGATGTCGGCGGCCACATCTTCGTCGCCGACGTGGTCCTGGAGGACCGGAGCGACCGACTGAACTTCCTTTCCCACCGCCAGATCTTCCAGATCTGGCCGGGCTCCGATCCCTTCGAGGAGCCCGCGACGCTGGAGGCTCCCTTCCCCGAGCGGGACGTCGGGGGCGCCGCGCGCGCCGTCCCCGACGAGCCACCGCCGTTAGGCGAGGTGTTCCGGGACTACCTCTGGCAGGGCGTGCTCCACATCTGGGGCGGGATCGATCACGTGCTCTTCGTTCTCTCCCTCCTGCTCGTGGTGCGCCGCTGGCGGGAGCTGGCCCTGCTCGTCACGTCGTTCACGGTCGCCCACAGCATCACGCTGATCCTCGGCGCCCTGGAGATCGTGCCCCTCGAGCGGTGGCTCGGGTCGGCCTTCGTCGAGAGCGCGATCGCGCTCTCCATCCTCTACGTCGCGCTCGAGAACCTCTGGCTGACCCGAGGACACGCCGCCATCGGGTCCCTGCGGCAGCCGCAGCGGCGCCTCGTGCTCACGTTCCTCTTCGGGCTCGTGCACGGCTTCGGCTTCAGCAGCGTGCTGCGCGAGCTCGGGTTGCCGAGCGCCGACCTCGTGCCTGCCCTCGTGGCGTTCAACCTCGGCGTGGAGCTCGGTCAGCTGGCCATCGTCTTGCCCGTCTTCCCCATCGTGCTCTGGCTGTCGCGTCGGCCCGCATGGCTGCGCGCGGTGGTCAGGGGCGGGAGCACGCTCGTCGCCGGCATCGCGCTCCTCTGGTTCTTCGAGCGCGCCGCGGGCCTGAGCTTCATGCCCTTTTGAGGGGCGTTGCGGTTGGAGGAGCCGGGGACCTCCGGCGCGGCGTGCGCTCGCCCCTCGTCGCCCCGGTGCGCGAGGCCAGCCTGAAGCGGTCAGTCGCAGGCGCCGCCGTAGGCCTCGGCCAGCCGGCGCACCTCCTCGATGTCACGGTGCGTCGGGAAGCGGCGGCAGAAGGCCTCGAAGGTCTTGGCGGCCGCGCG
>CALCTH010000085.1 GCA_937893795.1 uncultured Myxococcales bacterium
CCACGCCGGAGAACTGGACCAAGCCCAGCGTGGCGTCACTGCTGACGGGCCTCATGCCCTGGGAGCACACGGCGACGAGCGGCGAGGCCGTGCTGCCGGCGAGCGTCGAGACCCTCGCCGAGCGGCTGAAGGGCCACGGCTTTCGCACCGCGGGCTTCGTGACCAACGGCTACGTCTCTGGCGCCTTCGGCTTCCGCCAGGGCTGGGACGATTGGCGCAACTACATCCGCGAGGGGCGGCGCAACCAGGCCCGCTTCGTGGCCGCGGACGTGCTCGGCTGGCTCGACCAGCGCGTCGCCGAGCGCGAGGCGGGCGAGGGCAGGCCCTTCTTTCTCTACGTGCACACCATCGACCCGCACGTGCCCTACCTGCCGCCCTCGGAGCTCCTCCACGAGTACGACGACGCGCCCTACGAGGGTCCCGTGAGCTTCGCCCGGGACCGGGAGCTCCTCGAGAAGATCAAGGTCGGGAGCCTGCGCCTGAGCGGGCGTGACAAGCGCCGCCTCGAGGCGCTCTACGACGCCGAGATCACCTATCACGACGCCCATTTCGCGGCGATCCTCGAAGGCCTCGACCGCCGCGGCTTCGGCGACGAGACGGTCGTGGTCTTCACCTCGGACCACGGCGAGGAGTTCTTCGACCATGGCTCCGTCGGCCACGGCCACAGCCTCTACGACGAGCTGACCCGCGTGCCCTTCATCCTCGACGTGCCGGGGCTGACGGCCGGCGGGCTGCGCGACGGCCGGGGCGCCGGGCTCATCGACGTCGTGCCCACCGTGCTCGACGCCCTCGGGGAGGAGGCCGTCGGGCCCGTGCCCGACGACCTCTCCGGCATCTCGCTCCTGCCCCAGCTCCGGGGCGTGGTGCCCGCGGCGCCGCGGCCCATGGTGGCGGGCTTCATGGAGGGGTGGCGGAGCGTCAGCCTCGGGCGCTACAAGCTCATCCAGCGGACGCACCGACGCTTCATGCTCTACGACCGCCAGGCGGACCCCGGCGAAGAGCACGATCTCTCGGCCGAGCGCCCGCTCGTGGTGCGCTGGCTTCGGGGCATGCTGGGCCTCGCCCTCGCCGGCCAGGACGGCCGGAGCGTCCAGCGCCGCCGCCGGCGCCACGTCGCCGAGACCACGGACATCGACCCGGAGCTCGACGCCCAGCTCCGGGCCCTCGGTTATGTCGGCACGCAGCGCCGGTAGCCGTGACAGCGCCCCGCGATGGGGCCAAGAAAGAGCCCATGAGTGACGACCTTCGGTCGGCTTCCCAGGCTCCCGCCTCGCGCGGCGTCTCGGGCAAGCGCTTCGTCCCCGGCTGCGCGCTGGCGCTCCTGGCCGTCGTGGGCCTGACCTTCTTCCAGTGGTTTCGTGGCCGCGAGCCGCACGGGCCCATCTTCGCGGCGGTGCCGGCGCCGGACGGGGGCGCGGTGCTCGTGCGCCGGGGCTACGAGGAGCGCGGCTACCCGCATCTCGTGGTGCGCGGGCCCGAGGGCCTCCGCTGGTCCGAGCCGCTCTTCGGCCTCCAGGACGGCGACGCGCACCGCGAGGACGGCCTCCTCGTCCGCGAGGGCGTGGTCTTCCTCCGGGCGCGCGAGGCGCGGGGCCATGCCCAGCTTCACGCCTGCCCCTCCCTGCTGGGCCCGCGGCGCTGGCGCGCCCCGCCCCCTCCGCGGTGGGCCCCCCCCCCCCCGCCGCCCTTCCGCGGCCGGCCGCTCCACGCCGCCGAGGACGTCGTCTTCGACCTGCACGGCGCGGACCCCGTCGAGGTGATGATCCTGGACGCGGCCTCCGGCGAGGTGCGCTCGCGCGTGGAGATCCCCGGCGGCGAGGGCGTGCACCGCGCGTGGATCGAAGAGGAGCGCCTCTTCGTCGACGGCGGCACGGGCTACTTCAACAGCGTCGGCGTGGGCGGCGACGTACGCCGCCAGCCGCTCGTGCGCGTTCATCGCCTGCAGGAGGGCGGCCAGGCGCTCACGGGGCCCTTCGGGGCCCGGGCCCTGCCCGAGGGGGAGCGGTTCCTGGCGCGCCTCGGCCGCGTCGACCGCGGGCTCCTGCGCGCGGGAGAGCTGGTGGCACACATCGACGGCTCGGAGCTCCGGGCGCTGCAGGCGCCGGGGCTCCGCGGCGCCGGGCTCGGCACCGTCCGCGGCGCGCCGGCGCTCGCGCTCTTCGGCGAAGAAGAGTGGGTGCTCGTACGCCTCGCCGATTTCGAGGTGCTGGGCGGACCGCCCGAGGACGAGCGCCTCGCCTTCGAGGTCGTCGACGGCGACGACGCGCTGCCGCCCGTTTCGGTCGAGTAGCGAGCCCTTCAGAGCTTCGGCAGATCGAGGGCCCGGTCTGCGACCATGCTCATGAGCAGGTTGTTGAAGACGTAGACCGTGCCTTCGCGGAGCTTCCGCTCGACGTGGTACTCGCGCGCCAGGCCCCAGCCGCCGAAGGCGGTCAGCGCGGCGCGGGTGGTCTCCCACGCGGCCTCCGAGGCGAGCACCTTCGCCATGGCCGAGCGCGCCACGGCGTCCTCACCGCGCCCCTCGGCGTCGAGGGCGTCCCAGCGCACCAGATCGGCGGCCTCGACCTTCATGTAGGCCTGAACGAGCGGGTACTGCACGCCCTGATGCACGCCGATGGGGCGCCCCCGGGTCACGCGCTGGCGCACGTGGGCGAGGCTCCGGTCGAGGAGGAAGCGAGCGTTGCCGAGGGCCTCCGACGCCGCGAGCACGCGCCGCACGACGAAGCCGTCCGAGAGGCACTTCACGCCCTGGCCGACGGGGCCGATGCGCGCCGAGTCGGGCACCCGGAGACCGTCGATGAAGAGGCTCGTGGTCATGCGATGGGCCACCAGGTCGATGGGGTGGCGCTCTACGCGGTCGCCGACCTCGTCGAGGTCGAGCAGGAAGATGGTCGTCCCCTCGTCGGCGCGCGCGAGCAGGATCATGAGCCGCGTGTGCTTGGAGAAGGAGATGAGCACCTTCTTCGCGTCGAGGATCCAGTCGTCGCCGTCCCGGCGCGCCGTGCTCAGGAGCGCGCCCATGTCGGCGCCGCTGTCAGGCTCCGTCGCCGCGACGGTCAAGAAGCGCACGTCGCCCCGCGCCATGCCCGGCAGCCAGCGCTCCTTTTGTGCCTCGCTCCCGTGGAGCACGAGCGTGCGGCCGATGGACATCTGCGCGTTGATGGCGCCCGCGTCGCCCCCCGCCGCGTTGATGCCCTCCACGATGGCCGCGGCGGCGTAGGGCCCGGCGCCGGCGCCGCCGTAGCCTTCGGGCACGAAGGTCCCGAACCAGCCCGCCTCGCCCGCCGCGCGAAAGGCCTCTTCCGGGAAGCGACGCTCTTCGTCGACGAGGGCCCAGTAGTCCGGGCCGAAGTTGGACATCACACGGGCTACGGCGGCCTGAACGTCGGACACCTGGGCGCGGCTCATGGGCGCGTGCCCGAGGGAGGCGCTCGCGAAGGAGGCGCGCGTCGGGGAGGTCATGGGCAGAGGATAGCTACGCGCGGCTACTCCGCGACGCCTCGCGCCTCGTCGGGCACGCCGGCCCATTGGCCGAGCCGCGCTCCGAGGCCGCGGAGGTCATCGCCGGCGAGGTACATGGCCGGGACCACCACGAGCGTGATGATGGTCGCCGCGAGCACGCCGAAGCTCAGCGCCACGGCCATGGGCACGAGGAAGCGCGCCTGCGTGCTGGTCTCGAAGACCATGGGCATCAGCCCCGAGAAGGTGGTCAGCGTGGTCAGCAGGATGGGCCGGAAGCGCGTCGTACACCCCTCGAGGGCCGCGTCCATGGCGCTGACGCCGCGGGCGCGCGCCTCGTTGATGGCCACGATGAGCACGAGGGAGTCGTTCACCACGACGCCGCTCAGCGCGACGAAGCCCATCCCGCTCATGAGGCTCACGTCGAGCTCGAAGAGCAGATGCCCCACGACGACGCCGATGAAGCCGAGGGGGATCGCGATGAGCACGAAGAGCGGCTGAAGCCAGCGCTTGAAGGCGACGGCCAGCATCCCGTACATCACGAGCATGGCCAGCAGGTAGTAGCGCTCCATCGCATCGAGAAGCTGCGCCTCGCCGCGCCGCCCGACGCCCGGCCGGAGCGCCACCTCCGGAAAGCGCTCTTCGAGCTCGGGCACGACGCTCGCTTCGAGCTCCACGAGGATGTCCTCCGTGTTGCCGGCCGCTTCATCGATCTCCGCGCCCACCTCGGCGATGCGGCGCCCCCGCGCGCGCTCGATGCGCGCCGGCTGGCGCGAGCGTGACGCCGTGGCGACCTCGTCCACGGGCACCCAGGCGCCGCTCGGTGTTCGGATGCGCGTCGTCTCGAGACCCTGCGCGGAGTAGCGCGCGTCCCGGGGCCTTCGCACGTAGCCCCGCACCTCGTCGGGCCCGCGCTGCTGTCGCGTCGCCTCGGCGCCGAAGAACTGGTGACGGAGCTGGGTCCCGAAGTCGGCGGGCGTCAGCCCGAGGGCGCGCCCGCGCGCGTCCAGGCGATAGGTGATCTGCTGCTTTCGGTCGCGGACGCCGCGGTCTACGGACTCGACGGCGTCGAACTCGCCGAGACGCTCCGCGAGCCAGCGCGCGGCGGCCTCGAGGGTGTCCTGGTCGTCGTGGGCGAGCTCGATGTCGAGGTCCGCGCCCCGCCGGAAGCCGCCGGAGGAGCCGAAGAAGAGACGCTCCACGCCGGGGAGCGGCGGCGTGGCCTCGCGCCAGAGCCGCGCGATCTCGCTGGCCGCCCGTTCTCGCTCGGAGCCCGGCGCGAGCTCTGCGAAGACGCTGGCGACGTTGTCGCCCCGTTCGCCGCAGCCGTAGCCCACGCGACTCTGGACGTTGCGCACGTCGTTGGTGCCCGCGAAGACTTCGCGGCCGGCGGCCAGGATGGTCTCCTGGTGGGCGCGGGTCTCCTCGACGGGCGTGCCCTCGGGCATGCGCAGCCGCACGAAGGCGAAGTCGCCCTCGATGCGCGGGAGGAAGTTGACCTTCAGCGTGCCGCCGAAGGCGACGCCCAGGCTGGCCAGGAAGAGCGCCGCGGAGACCGCGAGCACGAGATACCGACCCGCGAAGAACGCGCGGAGGACACGCGGGTAGGGCCCTTCGAGGAAGGCCACGAGGCCCCGCTGGAGCCAGTGGCGGAGCGGATCGGTGAGGCGAAAGATGCCGAGCACCACGCGGAGCAGGAGGGGCGTTCGGTGCCCGAGGTGCCCCGGCAACACGAAGAGCGACTCCACGAGGCTGAAGAGCAGCACCGCGATGGCCACGCGCGGGATATTGGCGAAGAGAGAGCCGAAGGCCGTGGGCAGAAAGAGGAGTGGCGCGAAGGCCACGCAGGTCGTCAAGACGCTGAAGGTGACCGGCAGCGCGACCTTCCGCGTGCCGCGAATCGCCGCCTCGGTCCGGTCGCCGCCGGCTTGCATGGACTCGTGGGCGGCCTCGCCCACGACGATGGCGTCGTCCACGACGATGCCGAGCGTCACCAGGAAGGCGAAGAGGCTGATCATGTTCAGCGAGGTGTCGCTCCCGGGCAGGATCAGGAGCGTCCCCGCGAAGGAGAGCGGGATACCGAAGGTCACCCAGAAGGCCACCTTCGGCTCGAGGAAGAGCGCGAGCACGATCAGCACGATCAGCAGCCCGTAGAGGCCGTTCTTCGTGAGCAGGTCCATGCGCTCGCGGAACTGCCGCGACTCGTCGTCCCAGATGGCGACGCTGACGCCGGCGGGCATCGCGTCGACGTTCGCGGCGTGCCACGCCTTGACCCGCTCGGCGATCTCGAGCGGGTCGGTGCTGCCGACGGAGTAGAGGTCGAGGCGAAGCGCGCGCGCGTTGTCCTCGAGGCCGAAGGTGATCTGGCGTGTGATGTCGGCGAAGCCGTCCTCCACGGTGCCGAGGTCGCGCACGCGCAGCACGCCGCCGCCCTCGTTCGCGGCGACGATCACGTCGCCGACCTCGTCGCCCACGCGGCGCTCGTCGATGCGCAGCAGCACCTCGCCGCCGGGCGTCCGCACGCCCCCGGCGCCGACCTCCCGCGAGGCATCGCGGATCTGCTGGGCGATCTCGCCGAGCGTCAGCCCGCTCCGCTCGAGGGACTCCTGCGGGACGTCGACCTTAACCTCGCGAGCGCGGGTCCCCGTGATCTCGGCCGCGGGGATGCGCGGGTCCTGGAGCAGCTCCCGCTCGGCGTCCTCCGCAGCCTGCCGGAGCACGTCTTCGGAGACGTCGCCGAAGAAGGCCAGCGTGATGACCTCGGAGCGGAGCTCTGCGGCGTTGACGGCGGGGCGCTCGACGTCGGCGGGGAACGACGTGATGCGGCTGACGGCCTGCTCGATTTCGTCGCGGACCTTCGGGACGTCCGCGTCCTGCTGCAGCTCGCACTGCACCGACGCCGCGCCCTCGAAGGCAAAGGAACGCACCTCGAGGATCTCCTCGATGCCCTCCACGGCCTCCTCGATGGGAAGGACGACGCCCCGCTCCACGACCTCCGGGTCGGCGCCGGGGTACGCCACGTCGACGGTGACGAGCTCTACCTGCACCGCGGGGAAGACCTCGCGGCGGATGAGGAGTAGCGTCGAGAGGAGCCCGCCCGCGAGGAGGATCGCGGCGGCGATGTTCCCCGCGACGGGATTGTGGGCCATCCACGCGATGGCACCGCGGCTCTCGCCGCCCGGCGCGGATGCGCTCACGCGTTATCCTCGGCGCGCATGGGAACGGCGGACGAGCACCTCGAAGGGGGCTGCCACTGCGGCGCCGTACGTTTCCGGGTGCGCGCGCCGGCGCGGGCGCTGCTCGATTGCAACTGTTCCATCTGCCGGCGGAAGGGGTTTCTGCACCTGATCGCCCGTGCCGAGGATTTCACGCTCCTCCGGGGCGACGAAGAGCTGGTGACCTACACCTTTGGAACGCATGTGGCGAAGCATCACTTCTGCCGCGTTTGCGGAATCTCCCCCTTCTACGTGCCGCGCTCGCATCCCGAGGGCATCAGCGTGAATGGCCGTTGCCTCGACGTCGTCGTGGCGGATGGCTTCGAAGGGTGGGATGTCACGCCTTTCGACGGGCAGAACTGGGAGAAGAGCGTGGAGTCGATTCGTTGAGGAGTCTCGTCCTTCTGAGCCTGATGCTCGTGACCCCGGCGCTGGCCCAGCCGCTGCCGGATCCGGTGGCGCTAGCGGTCCGCGCGGAGCGCGCGCTCGGCGACCCCGATTCCCTTACGGAGCTTCGCTTCACCTTCGTGGTCGAATCGCAGGGCGAGGAGCGCGTGCGCCGGACGCACGTATGGCGCCCCGGCGAAGGGACGCTCCGCGTGAAGGTTGGCGAGGAGGAGGTCGTGCTCCGCGGCACGCGCGGCCGGGACCTCGACCGCGCCGCGCGGGACCCGGAGGCGCACGCCGAGCTCTGGGAGGAGATCAGCCCGGGCACGGACCCGGCGCTCGCCGCCCGGAGCTGGGGCGCCTTCATCAACGACTCCTTCTGGCTCTACGCGCCGGTGCGGCTGCGCGCCCCGGGGACCTCCCTGAGCTACGCCGACGGGTGGCTGCGCGTGGTCTACGGGGACGTCGGCGTGACCCCTGGTGATCGCTACGAATACCGAGTCGCGGAGGACGGGCGCGTCGAGGAGTGGCGCTACCGCTTGAGCGCCGGCCGGGAAGGGCGCTGGACCTGGACCGACTACCGCGAGGTGGGCCCGCTGACCCTCTCGCTCCGGCGGGAGAGCACGGACGGGAACACCGTCATCCGCTTCGACGACGTCCACGCCGAGCCCTGACGGCGGCTCAGAGCAGCGCGTCGTAGCGGAACGTCAGCTTCAGAATGGCGCGTCGCTCCGGCGCGCAGGACGCCGGGTTCTCGAGGCAGCGGCTCTCCGTCGTCGCGTACGGGAAGTTCTGCTGGAAGACGAGGAAGAGGTCGCTGCCCGGCAGGTAGCGCCAGCGGATGCGGGCCAGGACGGTCATCGCGCGCGTGAAGGTGTTCAGCTGGGTGACGGCGTCCGCCTGGAGAAAGCGCGTCGGCGCCAGCGTGAGCTGGAGGCTGCCGGAGCCCGTCCGGAAGCGCTCGCCGTAGAGCTTCGCGAAGCTCGCCGAGCCCGAGCCCTGGAGCCGCACCCAGCGGGCGAGGGAGGCGTTGAGGCGAAGCTGGAGGATGTGCTGCGGGTTGCCGAAGAAGGCCGTCTCGCCGACGTACTCGAGGTCGAAGCCCGGGTTGCGCGCATCCGAGCGGCTGAAGCCGGTCAGGAAGCGGTAGCCCGGGAAGGTGCCCGCCGGGATCGTGCCGCCGGGGCAGGCGCCGTCCTCGAGCGCCGTGCCGCAGAGCGGGTCGCCATCGATGTTCCGGCTCAGGTCGAAGCCGTTCCGCACCACGTCACGGTCGTAGTCGAAGCGCGCGTAGACGAACCAGCCCTCGACCCAGCCGGCCTGGGCCTCGACGCTCGCGAAGCTGTCGAGCAGCCGGGGAGCGTCCGCGTCTGCCGCGTCGCGCTCGTCGGCGTCGAAGGCCGCGCCGCCGTCCCAGACCTGCGTCCCGCGCACGAAGAAATCGAGGCTCTCGAGGCCGAAGCGGGGCGTGCGGTACTGGTACTGCACCGACCCGTTCAGGCGCAGGATGTCCCGGCGCTGCACGAAGCCGATGGCCGGGTCGTAGCCCTCGTCCACGTAGAGGAGGTTCACCTGAGGCCTCCAGCGCTCGCCGCGCCATCGGAGCTGGATGCGGCCGGCGGCGCCGCGGGCCACGTCGTCCTCGCTGGGGTCCGGCGGCTCGGTCTCCTGGTTCTCGATGTAGGAGTCGTTGAAGCTCCCGCTCACGAAGCCCCCGACCTCGAGGCGGCGGTCCAGGAGCCGCGCCACGAAGTCCGTGCCGACCGTGAGGTTCGGGTCCCCGTCGATCTCCTCGCCCGTGCCGGCGCGCACCGTGGCGATGGCGCCGACGTAGCTCGCCTCGCCCACGTTCGCCCGGAGCCGCGCGACGCTGAAGCTCTCCGTCGTCGCACCCGCGCGTCCGCTGAAGACCTGGAGCAGCCCGTACCCGATGCTCCCCTCCGAGTCGCGAAGGGGCACGCGGCCGTAGCTACGTAGCCCGCCCCAGATGGGCACCTCTTCCCGGTCCGCGTCGAGGCCGATGTTCCGCGTGAAGAAGGGCTGCGCCACGCCCTCGGCGCCGAAGTCGAAGACGTCGAGGCCCGTGAGAAAGAAGGGCCGTCGCTCCGGAAAGAAGAGCGGGAAGCGATCGAGGTTGATGGCCGGGTCGTCGAGGTCGACCTCGGCGAAGTCCGTGAGCGCGGTGAGCTCGGCCCAGCTGTCCACGCCGATGCGCATGCGCGCATCCAGGCCGGCGCCGAGGTTGAGCGGACCGGGGGTGCCGTCGCTCGCGGTGAAGGGGAAGCGCCGCTCGTCGTCTTCGCGCCAACCCACGAGCACGAAGGGCACCAGGATGAGCGGCTTGCCCCCAGCGATGCCTTCGACGCCGCGGAGGTCGCCGTAGTGGATGGCGCTGACGGCGCCGAACTCCACGGGGATCGCGTTCCAGTCGTAGGTGCCGCGAGCCGCATTGTGGTCCCGGGTGACGTTGAGCCCGAGGATGCGCTCCCCCTCACCCGGCCCGAGGCCCAGCGCCGCCACCGGGATGCGGAACTCGGCGACCCAGTTGCCCTCGCGCACCGACGTGGCCACCTCCCACACGGCGTCGTACTCGACGCGAAACTGGCGGCCGTTGTCGATGGCGACGTAGTCGAGCCACGCGCCGGCGGCGTTCACGGCAAAGCCCACGGTGTTCCGCCGGTCCCGGCGAACGTCGACCTTGATGCTGATGGTGTCGTCGTCGAAGAGACGGAAGGTGTCCCGCGTCATCTCCGCCATGCGCGGGCGCTCGCCCGGGCCGAGCTCGCTCGTGACGCCGAAGTAGAGGGCATCGTCGTCGAAGAGCACGCGGAAACGCGTCTGCACCGGCGGCGTCGCGCCGGGCGTCGGCCGTCGCTCGGTGAAGTCCGCGGTCTCCTCGGCCGCGGCCCAGGCCGCTTCGTCGAGCACACCGTCGATCGCGAGAGGGCCCGAACGCAGCGCGGCCCGCAGCGTTCGCCGCTGGCCCGGCGCCGTCTGCGCCTGCGTGGGCGTGGGCGCGAGGAGCACGCCCACCGCGAGCGCGAGGGCGAAGGGCGTGCGAGCATGGAGGGCCGGGGTCACGGCGGGCCGACCTTGGTGGTGGCTCGGAGACCCGGCAAGGCGCGGGCGCACGCGAAGGAAGCGTGGTGATGTCCACGTGAGACCGGTGGCGGCCCTTGACGGCGCGGGAGCGACCGGTCATACCGCCGGTCCCCTTCGCGAGGCCCCAGGCTGCGGCCCGCGCCCCGAAGCGGGACCGAAAATATTTCTGGTCAGCCGCCCCGGGCACAAGCCCCCGCGAAGCTCGCGGGGCCCGGGCTCCGCGCTGGCCCCAGGAGCGAAACACATGTCCCGTTACACTGGCCCGCGCGTCAAGAAGATGCGCGCCCTCGGCGTCGACCTCCCCGGCCTCTCCCGCAAGACCATGTGGGACCGGGCCTACCCGCCGGGCGAGCACGGCCCGAAGAACGCCCGCCGCCGGCGCGAGTCCGACTTCAAGAAGCAGCTCGTCGAGAAGCAGAAGCTCCGCTTCAACTACGGGCTCACGGAGCGTCAGTTCCGCCGCCTCTTCGTCGAGGCCAAGAACAACAAGGCGCCGACGCCGGACAAGCTGCTCGAGTTCCTCGAGCGCCGCCTCGACAACGCCGTCTTCCGTGCGGGGTACGCGGCTACCATCCCCGCCGCGCGCCAGCTCGTCCGCCACCGCCACATCCGCGTGAACGGCAAGCGCGTCGACATCCCCTCCTACCGACTCAAGGTCGGCGACGAGATCACGCTCAAGGACAAGTCGAAGGAGCTGGCGATCGTCAAGGAGAGCCTCGAGAAGGTAGCGCTGCAGCGCCCCGACTGGATGCGCTTCGACGACGACACGCTCTCCTGCCGGGTGGCCGAGCTGCCCAGCCCCGACGCGGTGCCCTTCCCCGTCGAGATGCAGCTCATCGTCGAGTACTACTCGAAGCGCCTCTGAGCGCCGACCACGAGATGGACGCTCGCGTCCAGCCGCACGAACCCATCGGGCCCGACGTTCGCCTCGAAGCGTGACGTCAGGGCCCGATGTGCTTCGGCCTGCGCCCTCGGGCCCGCCGCGGCCAGGGTCTCGCCGAAGGTCGAGAACGCGCTCAGCGCGAAGTGAGCCGCCTCGGCGGCTCCGGTCTCGGCGCCGATGGGGAGCGCGCCATGCCACGGCGTCGCCTCCACGCCGGCGAAGCCCACCTGCCGAAGAAGGTCCACGAAGCGCTGGATGTGGGCGTAGCGGAAGGGGCCCGGGGCGTCGGGCACGGGAGGAGGGAGGTCCGCCACCGACGCGACGACCTCACGCACCGTGGCAGCCCAGGCGTTGTCGGCCGGGCTGCCCCACACGGCGAAGGCGCAGCGTCCGCCGGGAGCGAGCCAGTCGCGGAGGCGACGAAAGGCTGCCGGAGGGTCGGCGAAGAACATCACGCCGAAGCGGCTCGCGAGCCGGTCGTAGAGCACTTAGGGAGTGGCGGCGGCTTAGACGTCGACCTGCAAGAAGCCGACGCGCACCCCCAGCGAGAGGCCGCGCGCGACG
>CALCTH010000086.1 GCA_937893795.1 uncultured Myxococcales bacterium
CGTGTCTTTCGGCTTGCAGATCTGGCGGGCGGGAGGCTGGAGGCCCAAGACCCTACGTCGTGTCTATACCGTTGTTCGGGCGGTCCACCGGCTCATGTCCACGGCGTGTCACTTCGGCTGGACCGTGTATTTCGTAGACAAGGTGATGCCCCTCTCTACCGCTATTACGAGGAGGTGGGAGACTAAGGTCAGGTAAAGAGGATCGGTCCGGGGTACTGTCCGCCGAGCGATCGGCGGCGAGATCTGTCGCAGGTTGGAGTTCTGATTCTCGGCGGTGGCGGACCGGCGGCCGGTGGCAGGCGATGCGCCACTCTGCGCTGACTCGGGGCCCGCGAAATTATGGGGAAAGAACGCTGTCCGTTCAGCGGCACGTACTTCGCAGTGGGCTCGGGTGTGGGCATCCGTCGCCAATGCACGCTGCCGGGTACGACGTACTTCGTGACGCGTCGGGCGACGCGACGGCACTACGTACTGACGCCGGACGAAGGAGGACGGGTGGAGCAGATGGCGCTCTACCTGCTGGGGTACTGCTGCCAGAAGTACGGCGTGAAGCTGCACGCCATCTGCGTGATGTCGACGCACCTCCACTACGTGGTGACGGACCCGCGGGGCGAGATTCCGATGTTCTTTCAGGAGTTCCACCGGCTTCTGGCCAACAGCGTGAAGACCTTCCGCGGTTGGCCCGCGGAGGTGTTCGACAAGAACGCCACGACGCGCACCGTCTTGCTGACGCCCGCGGCGGACCTGAAGCAAATCGCCTACACCATCGCGAACCCCGTCGAGGCCGGGGCGGTGCGCTACGCGGCGGACTGGCCAGGGCTGAAGACAGCGCCCGAGGACCTCGGCACGCGGGTGGAGCGGGTGAAGCGGCCTGACCACTACCTCCGGGACACCAAGACCTTCCCCGGCGAGGTCGAAGTACGCTTCGAGCTCCCGCCGCGCGTGGAGGCCGCCTACGGCGCCGAGGGAGCGCGGCGTCTCGTGCGGGAGCGGGTCGAGTCTCTCGAGCGCGAGACGCTCCGGAAAATGCGCGAGAAGGGCTGGTCCTTCATGGGCCGGGCGCGCGTGCTTCGGCAGCCCCACACGAAGCGCTCGAAGAGCCGCGAGGACTGGGGCGCGCTCACGCCCAAGTTTGCCGCCGCCGGCGACATCGAGGCCGTGAACGCGCACCTCGAGCTCATCCGTGCTTGGAACGCCCACTACGACCAAAGCCTCGCCCGTTGGCGCGCCGGCGACCACGACGTGGAGTGGCCGCCCGGCACCTGGGCCATGGTCCGCTTCCACGGAGCAAGGGCGGCCCCTCCGCCAGATGGCGTCCGACAGGCCGCCTGAACGGCGGCGCGCAGCGCTGGACGAGGCTCCGGCGGGAACCGCTCCGTCCTCCGCCTGAAGGCGAGCGTCCTGACTCCGCTGAGCTCGAACTTCCTCCGCCCGAGCGGAACTCCGCCCGGCGGGGAGGCCGACGGAGTTGATGAAGACCCGGAGACCCGGACCTTCGGGCCTCCACGAGCCGCCGAATGACGCACGCACGAAGGCGCGCTCCTGAGCTCAACCAGCGACCGCTCTTATCTCTGAACCGGCGACCGCTCTTATCTCTGAACCGCGACCGCTCTTATCTCGTGGCCTGGGTACGGCTCCGCGCGAGCGCAGAGCCTCAAGGTGGCCCGGGCGCTGGTGGCGCTGCAGTACGGGCTGCTCCTCCTGCCCGTGCTCGTCGCCCTCTCGTCGCGGCGATCGCGCCGGCGCTGAGCCGAAGCGCGGGCTGCATCACCGGTCCACGCAGCTGCTCGTAGGCCTGCGGGTAGGGCGCCGTGGCGGCGGTCGCGACACCCTCCTCCGCGCGAGTTGCTCCTTGCCGGCTACTCGGCCGGCATAGCGCGCGCCGGCTCTCGGTCGGCCAGGGTGCCCTGCTTCCGCCAGCGGCCTTCGAGCACCAGCGCGCCGAAGGGGATGAGCGCGATGCCCACGACCTTGGCGGCGAGGCCGAAGGACCAGCGACCGCGGAAGAAGCGCTCGGCGACGGCGAGGCCGAGGAGCACGAAAAGCACGCCGTGGGCCATGCCCGAGATGCGCACGGCGAGGGGAAGGCCCGCCAGGTACTTGAGCGGCATGCCGACGAAGGCGAGCACCAGCCACGAGAGGCCTTCGATGAGCGAGAGGCCGCGCACGATGCGTTCGTCGTCGAGGGCGTTCATGGCGCCCGGGATGTAGGGCCGCGGACCTCGCGCTGCGAGGGCGCCCCTCGCTCGCGGGTCAGTACCAGCCGGCCGCCCGGTACCACGCGTCGGTGCGCGGGATGCCCTCGGCGCGGCTCACCCGGGTCTGGAAGCCCAGCTCGGCCCGGGCCCGGGCGGCGTCGAAGAGCCAGGCCTCGGCCCGGTTCAGCTGGGCCTTCTGCCGGTTGAGCACGCGGGGCTTGCCGTCGAGCTTCGTGGCGAGCTCCCCGAGCGCGCCGGCGAGGTCCGCGGCCCCGGCGCCCAGATCCAGCGTGAGGCTCGGCAGGCGGCGGAGCCGAGCGATGGCGTCCTGAAAGGCGCCCCAGGTGGTCGTGCTCTCTTCCGCGAGGAAGTAGCTACGGCCGATGGCGGCTTCCTTCGTCGCCGCCAGCACCAGACCGCGGATCAGGTCGTCCACGTAGATGGTGCTCATCACCTGGTTCCGGTTCCCGTAGAAGAGCTTCAGCCCGAGCCGGCCGAGGCGAAAAAGCTCGAAGACGTCGACGTCGCCGGGCCCGTAGACCGCCACGGGGAGCGCCAGGGTCCACGGCAGCGTGTCCCACGCCTCCACGGCCCGCTCCGCTTCGAGCTTGGATTGGCCGTAGTACTCGAGCGGGCGCCTCGGATCGTCCTCGGTGAGCGGCCGCTCGGCGACCGTCGGTCCATAGGCCGCGCCACTGCTCACGTGGACGAAGCGGCGAACGTTGGGAGCCTGCTTCCGCACGGCGAGGAGCAGGTTCTCCGTGGGCATCACGTTGCCGCGCCGGAAGTCCTCGTAGCGCACGCCCTTGGTGACCCCGGCGACGTGGAAGACGTAGGCCGGCCGCGCCTCGGTGACGGCACGCTCCAGGCTGGTCACGTCGCCATAGGAGGCCTCGACGCTCCGGCCGCGCTTCGCCGGCGGTGAGCCCGGGCGCCGAAGCGACACGACGTCGGCGCCCGCCGCGAGGAGCGCGTCCCGCAGCCGCGAGCCGATGAAGCCGCTCGCGCCGGTGATCAGGGCCGGGCCTTCGAGGGGTGGGAGGTCGAGGGCGCCCAGCGCCTCCTCGTCCATGCGACCGGCGTCGTCCATGGCGCGCACCGTGGGGGCCCCGCGCGCGGAGCACAAGGCCTCTCCGCGTGCCGCCTCCCTCAGGGCAGGGCCGAGGCGTGCGCCGGAGATTCCGGCGGCGCGGGCCCCACCGTGCCTTCGGGGAGCGGGCCGTCCGCCAGGGCGACGAGGAGCGTCTCGAGCGCATCGAGCTCGAAGCCCCGGAGCCGAAAGCGCGGCATGGGCGGCCCCTCGTAGTCCGCCGGCACGTCGTAGCCCGGGCGGAGCAAGCTCCGGAGCAGGTAGGCGCGGTCGACCTCGACGGGATCCGCGCTTTTCAGGGAGCGCTCCCTTCCCCAAAGACCGACGAAGGAGAGCGCGTCGCCCTCGGCCTCGAGGGAGTGGCAGCCGTCGCAGCGGCGCACGTGATGTACGGCCAGGCCGCTGCAGAGCGCGGGGTCCGGCGCCGCTTCGCAGCCGGGCGCGACCCAGGTCGGTCGCTCGGTCCAGAGGCTCGGCGTGGGCGCGCGCGGCCGCTCTCTCTCTGCCGGGCTCTCGCGAAGCGAATGCAGCTCGTCGGCGAGCACGCCGCCCGCGGCCAGCGTTCCCATCGTCGCCACGACGGCGGCGACGTTCTTGCGCCCGCGCTGCACCAGCGCGAGGCCGACGAGCGTCCCGAGAAAGGCGATGGCGATGACGACGGCGCCGCTCACGGCGAAGACGTAGGGCCGGCGCCCCCGGGGCCCAAGCGCCGAAGGCGCGCTGTCCCGTGCTCACTTCCCGAAGAGGAAGACCTTCGCGATGGCCACGCCCTGCTGCACCTTGCGGAGCGCGCCGCCGCCCTTGCGGATCGGCTCGTGGCCCGGGAGCAGCTCCTTGCTCGTGGCCATGGTGTGGAGCTTCTTCTTCACGACGGGGTCGAGCTTGCCGTCGGCGGCGAGCTCCGCGAAGAGCGCCATCACGTTGCCGAGGTCGAAGAAGTCGCGCTGCCAGCTCCACTTGAAGTCGCCGCCGTAGCGGAACCAGCTCCCGCCGACGCCGCTGACGACGTAGTCGGTGCCGTCGTCGCGCTTCACGGGTGCGATCTGTCGCCAGAAGCCGACCACCTCGCCGACCTTCTCGTCGATGAGGAAGCGGTCGTAGGGGTACTGCCAGCCCTGGAAGCCGTCCATCTGGTAGCCGACGGCGTAGTCGATGATCTCCTGCTTCCCGCGGGCCACGAACTCTTCGTTGGGGCCGATGTTCCAGCGGTAGAGCGCGTCGTCCGTGTACATGGCGCCGAGGTGCGTCGCCCAGTCGCCGGTCTCCTCGGCGCGGACGTTGGCGTCCTTCCAACGGGCGACCATCTCCTCCAGCTCTTCGCGCGGCGTCGGGCGCGCCGGGGCCACGGTGGTGGGATGCCAAACGGGGTCGGGGGTCATGGTCATGCCGGTGTCCTCTGGGTCCTACGTGTCCTGCGCGAGCGAAATGGCGGCGTTGGGGCAGTGCTCGTATGCCCGCTCGAGGGCGTCGTAAAGCCCGTCGCGCGCGGCCTCGTCCATACCCTCGTCGTCGCGTCCGTACACCCGCGCGCCCGCGTGGAGCGCGCCGGCGTCGTCGAGGAGCTGCGCCTCGCCGCTCGGCGCGACGCGGAAGACCTTCGGCAGCTCGGAGACGCAGACGCTGTGACCCTGGCAGAGGCCCGGGTCGATGGAGACGGTCACGGGCTTGCCGCGGTCGAGGAGCGTCTCGCGCTTACGCACCGGTACGGACACGCGCGCGTCCCTCGAGCGGTCCCGCTCGCGGTAGCGAACGCGGCACGGCTGCCAGGGCATGACCGTGGCGTTCTCGTAGTTGTCGCGATAGCTCTCGTCCGGCTGCGCGAGCTCGAAGTCGAAGGCGTGCACGAGCGTGGCGACGACGGCTTTGAGCTGAAGGAGCCCGAAGGCGTTGCCGGTGCACTTGTGCTTGCCGCCCCCGAAGGCGATCCAGGCGAAGGGGTTGCGGTCCTCGCCGCGGGCGTAGCGGTCCGGGTCGAAGCGCTCGGGCTCCGGGAAGACACGGCCGAGGCGATGCGCCACGCCGGGCGAGGCGCAGAGGAAGGAGCCTGCGGGCACCGTGATGCCCCCGTGGCTGAAGTCCCGCAGCACCTTGCGGAAAAGGAAGATGAGCGGCGGGTGGAGCCGGAGCACCTCCTTGATCACGTCGTGGAGGAAGCGCATCTGGCGGAGCGCCTGGTAGCTCAGCGAGCCATCCGGCTCGATGTGCGCGTCGACCTCGGCGCGCACCCGGGCGAAGAGCTCCGGGCGACGCACGAGCTCGAGCACGGTCCACGCGGCGGTGCCGGCGCTCGTGTGGTGCCCGGCCATCATGATCGCGATGAAGATCCCGGTGATCTCGTGCGCGTCGAGTCGGCCGCCGTCCTTGTAGCGGGCGTCCATGAGCGCCTGCATGCCGTCGTCGGGGCGGTCGCCCTCGCGCTTGCGCCGGTCGAAGATCGCGTCGACCTGTGCGACGAGGCGCCGCCGGGCTTCGTCGCGGCGCCGGAAGCTCGGGAGCGGCGCGTTCGGGTAGAGGTAGGCGATGGGGTTGATGCCCTTTTCGAGATGCCCGTAGTGCTCGTGGAACTCGTGGGTCATCCCGTCGCGGAACTCGTCCCCGATGAGGCAGCGGCTCGAGGCGTAGAGCGTCACCTCCTTCATCAGCTCGAGGAGATCGACCTCGCCAGCCGCGCCCCAGCTCGCGACCTGCTTGCGCGTCTCGTCCTGGATGATCGGCGGGTACCCGCGCATGCGCTGGTCCCGGAGCATCTTCATGACCATGCGCATCTGCTGGTCGAGGCGAGGGCCCGGCGCGTCGAAGACCACGCCCTCGCCGAAGATGGGGGTCATCAGCTTGTACGCCTCGCGGCGGCAGAGCTGGTCGTCGGGCGCGCGGAAGAAGGCCTCGTGCGCCTCGGGGCCGCTCACGAGCACTACGTCCTGCAGCAGCAGGCGGAACGCGATCATCTCGTGACCGACGTTCTGCGCTCGGAGGAGCAGGCCGAAGGGGTTCCGCACGAACTCGGCCATGTGACCGACGACCGGGAGCTCCTGGTCGAGGCGCGGCGGTGCACCCGGGACCGGCCGGGGCGGCGTCAGGAGCCGTGCCGCCGTCGAGAGCGCGGAGGTCGCGGTGGAGAGAGTCCCCATGAGCGTGCCGTATCCCCTTCTACGGGCGGGTCCAGCGAGTTTTCGCTCAGCAGCGCCGTGGCGACCCTGGCCGGTCGCGCGGCCGCGGCCAGCCGCCGCGCTGGCGGACCCGGGCACCGGGAGTAGCCTCGAAGCGATGAGCCCCGAAGTGCGCCTCGCCGCGGCCTTCGACCGCATCGATGCGGCGAACGCCGAAGTTCCGAATTTCGAGCTCGATGGCGAGCGGGAGGTGCCGAAGGAGCTCCTCTACGGGCAGCGCATGAGCGCGGCGCTGCGGGCCTTCGCGCCGGAGGCGAGCCCTGCGGTGCAGCTCGCGGCCCGTGCGCAGCACATCCGGCGCTGGACGGTGCCCCGAAGCGACTTCCCCATGGACCGGGCCGGGTACCACCGCTGGCGCACGCATCTCTACGGCGTCCACGCCGACGAGGCCGAGGCCATCCTCCGCGAGGTGGGCTACGACGACGCGACGGTGGCGCAGGTCCGCAAGATGCTCCGGAAGAAGGGCATCAAGTCGGATCCCGAAGTGCAGCTCCTTGAGGACGTCATCTGCCTCTGCTTTCTCCGCCACTACTGGGCGGACTTCGCCGCCAAGCACGACGAGGCGAAGCTCATCGGCATCCTCCAGAAGACCTGGCGCAAGATGAGCCCCGCGGGGCAGGCCGCCGCGCTGAAGCTCCCGCTGCGATCCGAAGACCTCGCCCTCGTCGAGAAGGCGCTCGCGGGAGTGCGCGGCGACCGAGAGCGGGGCTCCGAGCAGCGCGGAGGTCAGGGCAGCGCGTAGGTGACCGTGGCATGCGCCACGGGGCCCTCGACGCCTTCGGAGCGCAAGTGCACCTCGCCGACGGCGAGACGGCGTCCGAGCTTCAGCATCGCCGCCTCCGCGCGGAGAGGCGCGGCCGGCGGGCGGCGGAGGAAGTGCATGGTGAGGTCCGCCGTGACCGCCAGCGCCTCCCGTCCCACGAGGCTGAGCACGAGGAAGTACATCGCCGTGTCGGCCATGTTCATGAGCGTCGGGCCGCTCAGCGTGCCCCCGGGCCGAAGAAAGCGGTCCAGGCCCTCCTCGGCGCGCAGGGTCAGCACGAGCCGGCCCTCACCAAGCGCGTCGATGCGCGCGAAGGTGTTGGCTCGGGGGAAGACCTCGTCCATGAAGGCCTCGATGGCCTCGGCGTCGAGCACGTGGGTCCATCGAGGCTCGTTCATCGGGCGCAGCATACGCGCCTCTCGGTCCCCACGACGGCAAACGCCGCGCCCGGAGTCCGGACGCGGCGTTTACTCGAGAGGTGGGTCGGTCGTCAGGGTGCGAGCACGTTGATGGTGTTCGTGCCGCCGGCCATCATGCCCTGCAGGCTCGCCGTGACCGCGGCCGTGCCTGCAGCGACGCCCGTGATGTTGTTGTCCGGGAAGCCCGAGACGCTGGCCACGCCGGGCATGTCCGACGTGACGGTGAAGAAGCCGATGCCGGCCGGCGCGACGAGCGCCGTGCGGCCACCACCGATGTCGAAGAGGCAGGACTCACCGTTGACGTCGACCACGTCGCCCACGTTGATGTCGCGCGTCTCCATCGCGATGTTCGGGCGCGGGTTCGTGACGGTGCCGAGGGTCACCCACTTGATGTCGTCGATGAAGACGATGCCCGGGCCGGCGGGATCGTCCGAGCCCTCGGCGAAGTGGAAGAGACCCACGAAGGCCGTGGTGACCGACGGGTCGGGCACGGGGATCGTGAACTGCGTCCAGGTGCTCGTGACCGGGACACCGGGGCCGCCCGGCTCCTGGATCTCGGTGTTGAAGGAGTTCTCCGCCGTCGCGTCGTTGCCGATGCCGGCGACGTTGAGGCGCCGGTCCACGTCGCCGCGGACCCAGAACTGCACCGCGTCGTAGGCCGTGAGGTTGGTCGGCGTGTCGATGAGGAGCGTACCGCCCGTGTAGGCGGTCGCCGGGATGACGATGCGGAGCGACGACGTGCCGGCGAAGGGCATCACGGTCGAGACCGTGACGTCGTTGATGGAGCCGCCGAAGGCGTTGAAGGTCACGCCCGTGCGGAAGTCGTCGTCGAAGACCACGAACTCGGCGGCCGGGGCCGAGACCGTGATGTCGTTGCTGCCGGCCGCGTCGACGCCCCGGAGCGAGGCGGTGACGCTGGCCGTGCCGGCGCCCACACCCTCGATCTGGTTGTCGGCGGTGATGGCGACGACGGCCGTGTCCGACGAGGTGACCTCGAAGAAGCCGATGCCCGCCGGGGCGAGGAAGACGTCGATGCCGCCCACGTCGAGCGTGGTGGACGAGCCGTTGACCCGGACCACCTCGCCGGCGGCGATGGTGCGCGCCTCCGTGGCGATGGCCGAACGCGGGTTCGACACGGTGCCGTCGGGCAGGTCCACGTAGCGGATCTCGTCGAGGAAGATGTCGTAGGGACCTTCCTCGGAGCCTTCGGCGAAGTGGAAGAGGCCCGCGATGGAGGTCGCGCGGGCGGGATCCGGGATCGGGATCGTGAACTGCGTCCACGTCGTGGTCAGCGGCACGCCGGGCGCGCCGTCCACCTGCACCTCGGTGTTGAAGGGGATGGTCGCCGAGAGGTCGTTGCCGAGGCCGGCCACGTTGAGGCGGCGGCCGTCGACGCCGGAGCGCGCGTAGAAGGTGATGGCGTCGTAGCCGCTCAGGTCGACCGGCGTGTCGATGACGAGCGAGCCGCCCGTGTAGCCGCCGGCGGGCACCGCGATGCGGAGCGCGTTGGTGCCGGCGAAGGGCATGTCCATGGTGGGCTCGATGACGTTGGTCGAGCCGCCGAACTCCGAGAAGGAGATGCCGGTGCCGAAGGCGTCGTCGAAAACCACGAAGTCCGGCGTCGCCGTCGACTCGACGGTCACCGTCGAGGTGCCGGTGATCGAGTTGTCGGCGTCGACCGTCGCGGTGATGGTGGCTTCGCCGGCGGCGACGGCGGTCACGAGACCGGCGGCGTCCACGGTGGCGATGGTGTCATCGGAGCTCGCGAAGCTGATGCCCGACGTGAGTACGAGCGTGCTGTCGTCGCTGAAGGTGCCCGTCACGGTGAGGGCCTGCGTGGCGTCCGGAGCGAGCGTGGCCGTGGCGGGGTCCACGGCGATGCTCACGAGCGTCACCTCGGGCATGTCGGGGCCCATGTCTTCGGTCATGTCGGGGCCCATGTCCTCGGGCCCCATGTCGGTGTCCATGTCCACCATGACCATGTCCGGCGGGTCCATGTCGGTCTCACCGGTGGTGCCGTCGTCATCCCCACAGAAGGACAGGACCGGCACGAGCGCGATGAGCCCCCAGCGCGTCAGCTTTTGCATTCCAAGTCTCCTCACGAGCCCGCACTCGGGCCCTCGGCACGCCGCGCGTGCCCTTACATGGTTCGGCCGTGCACCGCGTTCGGCGTGGCCTTCGATCTCAACCCCTGGTCGTTACCCGGCGCCGGTTTGTTCGGGCGCCGAACAAACGCAACGTCCGCGGACGGTACTGGGCGGCTCCGGCTTCGTCAACGTTCACGAAACAGCCGCGCAACGCGTGGCGGCTCGCCGTCGGAGCGGTCGGCGGCGACCTAAAGGCGGACTTCCTTCGAGGTTACCCGCGCCCAGAGCGCTCCGTGGAGCCGCTCCCAGCCGCTCTCGGTCCGTAGATAGAGAGGGTCCGCGGTTGCGGAAGGGTCGGCTCCGTCGCGCCGCAGTCTCCCTTTCTGCACCTTGAACGTCTGGGTCGTGTCCAAATCCGGCAGCACGCGGACGAAGCGGGGACGGGCGTAGCTCGGGAGCTCCCCCGCGACCGCGTCGAAGGCCTCGGCGTCGAAGGAGGTCCCTGGCGCGAGCACCAGGGCGGCGAGCCCCGCGCGCCCCTCGAGCCCCGGGACGGCGACGCCCACGACGGCGACGGCCCGGACTCCCGGCGTGGCCGCGAGCACGCCCTCGACCTCGGCCGTCGCCACGTTCTCGCCCTTCCAGCGAAAGGTGTCGCCGACTCGGGCGACGAAGGCGTAGTAGTCGTCGGCGTCGCGCTCGAGGAGGTCGCCGGAGCGGAACCACTGGTCACCGGCGGCGAAGACGTCGCTCGCGAGCTTGCGTGCCGTCGCTTCGGGGTCCGTGTAGCCCGGGAAGACCAGCTCCCGCAGCGGTCCGAGCCGCGGCACGCGCACGAGCAGCTCGCCGGCCTCGTCGACGCCGCACTCGAGGGCGAACCCGTCCGCTCCCCGCATGAGCTCCCCGGTCTCCGCGTCGTAGCGGGCGAGCCGCAGCCACCCGGCGCGCCGAAGCGGGAGATGACCCACCTTGCCCACGCGCCCGGTCAGGTTGACCAGCGCGCCGGGAGCCTCGGTCGCGCCATAGAACTCGACGATGCGGGGCACGCCGAAGCGCGCCTGGAAGGCCTGCCACACCTCCTTCCGCAGCCCGTTGCCGGCCGCGACGCGCACGCGGTGCTCCCGATCCCGGGGCGAGAAGGGATGTGCCAGCACGTAGCGAAAGAGCTCGCCAATGTAGAGGAGCGCCGTGACCTCGTGGCGTCGCACGTCGTCCCAGAAGGCGCTCGCGCGGAAGCGCGGGCGGAGCACCATCGGCGTCCCGGTGGTCAGGCAAGCGCCAGCGCCCAAGAGGAGCCCGCTCGCGTGATGCAGCGGCAGGACGTTGTAGAGGACGTCGCTGCTCGCCGCGCCCTCGAAGCCGAACACGCCGGCGCCGAAGGCCGCCCCCACGGCGAGGGCCTTCACGTGGGAGACGCGCACCGGCTTCGGGTGCCCCGTCGTACCGGACGTGTAGATGTAGACGAAGTCCTCGCCCGTCCGTGCGCGCACCGGAGCCGGGGCCGTTCCGGCCAGGCTCCCATCGTCCACCAGCCGCGGGACGCCGACGCCGGCGTCGTCCAGAGCGGTCGCGAGCTCCGGAGCCACGAGCGCGCGCGTCGCACCGGCCGTGCGCACCGCGTGTTCGAGGGGCCGTCCGCGAAGCTCGGGGTTCACGAGCGCCGCCGTGACGCCGAGCCGGGCCGCGCCGAGCACCGCCGCGAAGCTGCCGATGCCGCTCGGTACGAAGAGGGCCACCACGTCGCCGCGGCACGCCCCATCTTCGTGGAGCGCGCCCGCGACGCGGCCCGCGGCCGCCGCGAGGTCCGCCCAGCTCAGCACCTCTCCGGACGCCGCGTCGATGC
>CALCTH010000087.1 GCA_937893795.1 uncultured Myxococcales bacterium
ACGTGAGCATCACGGGCCCCTCGGGCGCGCGGGCGACCTGGCTCGGGGTGAGCGGTCGCGAGCTCGTCGTGCCCTTGCCGACGGCAGCGACGCCCGAGGCCGACGCACTCCGCGTGACCATGGACACGCTGCCCGCTCCCGCCGGGCTGCGGCGCGAGCTGCGCGTGGGCTTCGCGGCCCCCCTCGCGCCCCCGCGGCTGGCGCCGCGGATGGCGAGCGTCGACGCCTGCGACGCGAGCGCCGGTCCGTGTGAGGTCGTGCTGGAGCTCCCGCCGTCCGCCCGTCACGTCTTCGGGCTCCTCGTGGAGATCGACGCGAGCGGACACGAGCGCGCCGTCGGCATCGGCTACGGAGCGCCCTCGTCGGCGAGCCCCGCCCTCACGCTTCGCTCGGTCGACGCCCTCGTACGGCGGCCCGTCCGGCTTCCGGCGCCCCTGGTCGACGCCGCCTTCGAAGCGACCGGTGTCATCGGGATTCCAGGCCTCGGCCTCGGGCCCGGTGAGGGCGTATGGGTCCTTCCCCTCGAGGTCACGTCTCCCGGCGAGGTCCTCCTCCCAGCGCTGGAGGAGCGTTTCGCGGAAGCGAGCCACTGGCTCTTCGCGGCGCAGCGCGGCGCAGATGGTGCGCTCGCCTCGAGCCTGACCATCGGAGGGGAATCGCTCGAGCTCGCCCCGCCACCCTTCCTCGCGCCGCCGGAGCCCATGGTGGACGGCACGGGGCTTCGCTGGCGGGTGCCACCGGAGGTCCTGGTGGAGGCCCACGCGCTCGTCGGCGCACCGCCCTCGCACGTCGTATGGCTGGATCCGACGCGTCCCTTCGTGGCCGCGGATCCGCTCGTGGTGACCGCTTCGGCGATGCCCTTCACATCGGATTCGCTGGAGCTCGCGGCGCGGACGCGCGCGGGCCGCCGAACCCTCGTGCGCTGGTCGCCGCGCTGAGGCTCCTCCGGCGCCGGGCGAGGAAACTCTAAGCCACCTTAAGTGGGCCCCCGGGGGGCCGCTCCCCAAGTGCTCTCGGGCGGGGACGCTGAACCTTCCCCCGCGCGGAGAACCCATGCGATTCACGACGAGTTTCTTGGCCCTCGCATTCGCCCTGGGCGGGTGCGGAGACGATGCGGCGGACCCCGCCGAGGACGGCGGCGTTCCGCCCCTGGATGCGGCGCCGGCCGACGCCGGCGGAGACGACGCAGGACCCGAGCCCGACGGCGGCCCCGATGCGGAACCGACCGTTCTCCTCGACGGTGACCAGCTGACCGACGCGGACGGATTCAGCCTCTACGTCTTCGCCCGGGACGTCCCCGGGGACGTCGCGGAGAGCAACTGCGCCGGCGAGTGCGCGGCCACCTGGCCGGCCTTCGCGCCGGCCGAGCTGGTCCTCGACGAGAGCCTCGATGCGTCCCTCTTCGGCGCAACCGGCGAAGGCCAGGTGACCTTCCGGGGCTGGCCGCTCTACCGCTTCGCCAACGACCTCGCGCCAGGCGAACGGTCGGGCGACGCCGTGGGCGGCGTCTGGTACCGCGCCCGTGACCCCTTCTACTCGCTCCTGGTGCGCGTGGACGACGCGCTCGGTCGCTACGCGGTCGATGGGGACGGCAACACCCTTTACTACTTCGCCCGGGACCTCCCGAGCGGTCGCTTCGGCGGTCTCGAGGCGACGAGCGCCTGCGAGGGCGGCTGCCTCGCCGCGTGGCCGCTCCCCAACGCAGCGGACCCGCTCGTCCTGCCCAGCGACTTCGGGCCCGACGCCTGGACCTTCTTCGAGCGTCCCGAGGGCGCGCAGCTTCTCTATCGTGGCTGGCCCGTGTACGCCTTCGCCGGGGACGAGGCGCCGGCGGAGACCGCCGGCGACGGGAGCGGTGACGTGTGGTTCGTCCACTCCGTGGGCTTCTTCCAGCTGGTGGTCATGAGCGCCGGCGAGGGCGGACCCTACGTCGCCACCGCCGACGGCCGGAGCGTGTACCTCAACCGAAGCGACGTGCCGGCGGCGGGGGACGACCCGCCGTCGAGCACCTGCCTCGGCGGATGTCTCGCCACCTGGCCGCCGGTGCTCCTCGAGGACCCGCGAGCCCCGAGCCTCCTCGCCTCGCAGGAGGCCTTCGGAACGTGGACCCGGGAGGGCATCGGCACACAGCTCACCTTCCGAGGGCTGCCGATGTACCACTTCTCCGGGGACGCCGCGGCCGGCGAGCGCAACGGGGACGGGGGCGGTCCCTGGGAGCTGGTGCGCGCGACCGAAAGCGCCGCGCGCGCGAGCAACGGCTACTGATGGGTGGGTCGCCCGGGTAGCAGCGCGACCCGGGCGACGACGCCCGGCCGTGACGTCGGGCCGCGCCGCGCCCAGACGAGCGTCCCGCCCTGGGGGGGCGCTATGCTCGCGCCATGTACTGCCAGGCCTGCGGGGCCGAGAACACCGCCGACGCCCGCTTCTGCAACCAGTGCGGCGCCGCCATCGCGCGCCCCGGCGAAACCGGCGGGCCCCTCGCCGCGCCGGAGAAGACGCAGCTCGGCGGGCACGGGAGCACGGTACGCGACCCCGCCCCGGTGAAGCCGCCCACCGCCGCGGCGAGCACGTCGGAGGGGCTTCCCGCCGGCGGCGCGCTCGGGCCGACGCCCTACGGCGGCCCTTCGATGATGGGCGTGTCCCTCGCGGGCGTCGGCATCCAGAGCTCGAAGCGGGCCTGGGGCATGGTGCTCGGCGTCGCCCTCGCGCTCGTGGCGCTGGGCGCCATCGCGGGCTTCGCCCTGGGTACGGGGGACGAGCCCAGTGGCGAAGCGGGCCACGCCGAGGCCGACGACCCGATGGTGGTGGGCGCGCCGGAGCTGCCGACGGGCGTCGCGCCGCCCACCGTGGCGGAGGACGAGGCGCCGCGGGTCGCGAGCCGGACCACGATGCGGTCGACGACGACCATGCGGACGAGCACGTCGATGCGCACGACGGGGTCGTCGATGGCGAGCGCGGGCTCCGCGTCTTCGGGCATGGGCACGGGCACTGCGGGCTCCGCGGGCGCGGGCACGGGCACGGGCTCTGGCTCTGGGTCCGCGGGCACGGGCACGGGCAGGGGCACGGGCACGGGCACGGGCACGGGCACGGGGTCTTCGGGCGCCGAGGCGCCCGAAGACCGGGATATCGAGATGGAGCTCTATGCCGGGCGGGTGCGCTATGCGATCCGCCGCTACTACCAGGCGCGGGCGCAGACCTGCTTCGACCGGGCGACGCGGAACGAGCCCACGCTCTCCGGCACCGTGGTCATCGCGCTCACGATCCAGGACGACGGCAACGTGGGCCGCACGCGCGTCGCGCGGAACACCACCGGCGACGAGCTTCTCGGCCGCTGCCTGGCCGGCCAGGTGGGCACCTGGCAGCTGCCTCACCCGCCCGGCGGAAGCCTCGAGCTCTCGCTGCCCTTCTCGCGCTGAGCGCCCCCGCAGCGCGCAGCAAAGGAAACTCGCCTCGGAGCCCCGGGGCTGACAGGATCGCCGCGAGATGGCCATCGGAGACGAGCTCCTCATCGCCGAGGGCAACCCCGCCCATCGCGCCGGCCTCAAGAAGCTCTTCGAGACCAAGGGCTACATGGTCAGCGCCCTCGGGAGCGCCGCGGAAGCCGAGGACCGCCTCGCACGGAAGTACTACCCGGTCGTGCTCATCGACCAGGACCTCGACCGCGCCAGCGGAGGCCTCGCGCTGCTCCGCCACGTGCGCGCCTCGAGCCAGTCGACGGCGGTGGTCGTCCTGAGCGCTCGGCGCAGCGTCGACTCCGCCATCGAAGCCTTCCGCGAGGGCGCGATCGACGTCATCGCGAAGAGCCGGGAGCACGTTCCGCGCCTCGTCCGGCAGGTGGCCGTGGCCTGCGAGCGCGCCAAGGCCGACCGCGACGACTCCCTGCTGCGCGAATCCCTCGCCGTGCACGACGAGGCCTTCGCCATCCTGCTCACGCTGGCCCGGACCGCCTACCACGACGTCTCGGTCGCGGCGACGCAGGGCCTCCGGCCACGCATCCTCGTCGTCGAGTCCGACACGGAGCAGCTACCGGCCCTCGGCGAGGCGCTGCGGTCCGATGATTGGGAGCTCGGCGCCGAGATCACGGGCGGCGCGGCCCTCGACAAGGCCTCGTCGGAGCCCTTCGACGTCATCATCGCCCGGGACGAGCTGCCGGACCTTCGCGGGACCATGGTCGTGAAGACCATCCAGGCGCAGCGCGCGGAGACGCTCGGCTACGTCTACGGCGCGCCGGGCCCGGAGGGGCGCGTCGAACGCTACGAGGAAGGAAATACCGTCGACTCGCGGCCCTTCGATGCCCTGTGCGACCTTCGCGGCGGCGTGTAGGGCGCCGTCTTACGCCTCGTGGGGACGGCGCGCGACCGGCGGGTGATCAG
>CALCTH010000088.1 GCA_937893795.1 uncultured Myxococcales bacterium
GCCCTTCAGGAGATCCAGAGCCAGCACGCGCCGGCCCACCGTCTTGCCGAGCGCGCGCCCGGCGTTCGTCGCGCCGGTATTGCCGCTGCCGATGGCGCGCAGATCCACGCCGGCGCGTCGCGCCGCGAGCAGACCGAAGGACACGGAGCCCAGCAGATAGGCGAGGGCGACGAGGGCGAGGTCGCGGCCCTCCACCCCGGCAAGCGCGCCAGACATCGCGCGGACACTACTGCCCCGCGTCCGCGTGCACCCGAAGAAATCGGAGAGGCATCGGGGCGCCCGCGCGGAGCGACGACGCGCCTCGTCGAGGGTGCTTCGAGGCGCCGGACGCCGCGATGCCCGCGAGGCCGGCGTCGGCTTCGCAGCGTTCCGTGACGCGGCTCGCGGCGCGACGGCGGCGTCGCTCGACGGTCGTCGCGGCGCACCTCGCCGGGCGGGGCGCGAGGGGCAGGTTCCCCGACTGAATCACTCGGCTATGGTGAGGGCGGCATGGCCGGTCCTTCGCCGTCGTCCCTCCGACAGATCCGGGCGAGTCAGCTCAAGGCGTCGGTTCGCGCGTTCGAAGAGCTCGGCGCCGCGGCCGCGCGCACGCTGCACGAGCGCCTCCGCCCCCTCGTGGCGCAGGTCGACGAGACCATCGGCGTGACCTGGCTCCCCCTCGGCCTCGACATCGAGCTGTCGGGGACCCTCGCCGAGGTCGCGGGCATCTCGGGGCTCCGCCGGGTCGCGCGAGGATCCGTCGAGCGCTCCGCCGAGGGACCCTTGCTCGGCCCCTTTCGGCGCGCGCTGCTCAGCCTCGGGCTCACACCGAACCGGGCCCTCTCGCGCGCGCCCTACGCCTGGCCGCACCTCTACCGACGCTGCGGCGCGATCCGCGTCGACGAATCCGGGCCCGGCCGCGCGTCGATGACGCACCTCGACGTACCCGAGGAGATGCGGGCCCCGACGAGCTACCTCGACGGCATCGCCGGTGGCTTCGAAGGGGTCATCGCCGTCGGCGGCGGGAAGGACCCGCACGTCGAGGTCGTCCGCGATGGCCGCGACGTCCGCTACCTCTGCAGCTGGTCGTGAGCGACGTCAGGCCGCGGCCTTCGCCGCGAGGGCCTCGACGAGGCGGCAGCGGATCTTGTGCTTCTTCGAGTACACGGTCTTCACGGAGACGTTCATGACCTCTGCGACCTCTTCCGGCGTCATGCCGTCCACGTAGTAGAGGCGTACGAAGTCGCGGTCCTTCTGGCTGAAGGAGCGGAGGGCGACGTTCACGAGGGCCCAGCGTTCCTTGGCCACGAGCGCGTCGTGCGGCGAGACGCCGTCCCAGCGGAGCTCCTCCGCGTCCTTCAAGTCGGAGGTCGCGGGCCGGCGCGCGACCTTACGGAGGTGGTCCCAGGCGGTGTTGGTGGCGAGGAGACCGATCCAGCTGCTGAGCTTGCTGCCGCGGTCGGGCCGGTAGGCGCGGAGCTTCTTCATGTCCCGCGCCGTCACGTTCACGAGGAACTGCGCGTAGATCTCGTTCACGTCCTCGTCGGAGAGTACCGAGCGGAAGCGCCCCGTGACCTTGTGGATGCACCGGAAGACGAGCCGGTCGAAGCGCCGATGGAACTCCCGCCATGCCATGGCATCGCGCACCAGCATGCGCGCGAGCAGCTCCTGGTCGGTCCAGTCGCGCGGGGCCAGGAGCGTCGAGGCGCCCGGCACGGGGAGGGTAGAGGGGGCGTCGGCGGAGAGGAGGTCGGCGGGGTGGCTGGTTTGCGTCATGGTGGTGGTCGGCGTTCGACGCCTGGTCGCCCGTTTTGCAGCCTGCGTGCCATCCCCTACGGAGCGGTCATCATTGAGTTTTCCGTCGTATCGCCCCGTTTCGAAGCCAGGTTTCGGTCGGTGTTACGCTGAGTGTTACGCGTCACGTGACGCGTGCCGTGACGCTCCCGCGCGCGGGCGCGAAGGGGTCCGGGAACCCCGACCCTCCGCCGTTGTCTCCCCGTCCATGCGCCTTCCCTCCCGTTGCTCGACGCTGCCCCCCTCGGCCCTCACGGTCGTCGTGGTCATGCTGGCGTCCGGGTGCGCGCATCGGGCGCGGCCCACCACGGAGCCGACGCGCCTCGAGGAGATGCACATCACGGCGCGGCCCGATGCCGGCGGCTTCGCCACCGAGGCGGTCGACGCCGAGTCGCTCTTTCGCGCGGGGGTGGCGGCGCAACGCCACGAGCGCTTCGTCGACGCGCTGACGGCCTACGACCGCGTCGCCGACGAGTTCCCCGCGAGCCGCTTCGTCGCGCCCAGCCTCTACAACGCGGGCCTCAGCGGGAAGGCGCTCGGCCGGCCGGCGGACGCCGCGGAGCGTTTCGAGCGCCTGGTGGTCGCGCGTCCCGGCAGCCCCGACGTCCGACCGGCGCGTTTCCAGCTCGCCGAGCTCTACCTGGAGCTGGAGCGCGGCGAGGACGGGCTCGCGGTCGCGGACGTGCTGCTCGGAGACGAGGGGCTCGACCCCGACGAGCGCGTGGAGGCGATGGCCCGGAAGGCCCAGCAGCTCCTCGCCCAGGGCCGCGTCGAGGATGCCGCCGCCCAGGCCCAGACGACCATGAGCTGGGCGCGGACCCGGCGCGACGAGGAGGCCGTGCGCGACGTCTACTTCGTGGCCGCCGCCAACTACGTATGGGCGGAGACGCTTCGCCTAGAGGCCGAGGGCATCGTGCCGCCGCCGGGCGGCGTGGCGGTCCAGCGCCCCTACCTGGAGCGCCGCGCCCAGGTGATCCTCCGCGCGCAGCGCGCCTACTTCGACGTCATCCGGCACACGCATCCCGACTGGGCGGCTGCTGCCGGCTACCGCATCGGGCAGCTCTACGACGCCTTCTGGGACGCCATCATGAGCGCGCCGGTCCCCCCGCCGCAGCGTCCGCTGCCCGCGGAGCACCTCCCCGTCTACGAGACCGAGTACCGGCTCTATCTCGCCCGCCTCGTCAAGCCACTCATCCGTCACTCCATCCGCTACTGGGAGCTCACGCTGGTCATGGTCGAGCGCACGGGGGTCGAGAGCGATTGGACCGCCCGCATACGCGTCGATCTGGACCGGGCGCGCGACCGGCTCCTCGTCCAGCCGGAGGGACCCGAAGGTCTCGACGCGACGCGCCAGGGGCCTGAAATCACCTCGGATTTGCCTGAGCAACCAGGCGACGAGGTCTCAGCCCCCGCGGCCTCCGCGGCCTCGGAGCCAGGTTGAGTCAGTGCAGCTTGACACCCTCTGACCCCCAAGCTATGTGAGCCGCCCGCAGCCCCGAGGGTATCGTGCCCCCGGGCTCTGGCGCGGACTTTCGCGGTCGCTAGGGCGCCCCCGAGAGTCGGCGCCGGCACGCCGAGAGCGTCCTTCGGGGCGGACGAAGCGTGTGTGGGCAGACGGGGCGAGCCTGCTCGCTTCGGCTGGCGTAGCTCAATCGGTAGAGCACCTGTTTTGTAAACAGGCGGTTGCGGGTTCGAGTCCCATCGCCAGCTCATGGTGTCCGCCTTGGCGGACTGACAATCGGGGATGTCTCAACGCTCATCGGCCATGCGGGTCGATGAATGTACTCATTTCGGAGGGTTGCCCGAGTGGTCAAAGGGAGCAGGCTGTAAACCTGCCGGCTATGCCTACAGTGGTTCGAACCCACTACCCTCCACCAGCACGTGCGCGGGAGTAGCTCAGTTGGTAGAGCGTCAGCCTTCCAAGCTGAACGTCGCCGGTTCGAACCCGGTCTCCCGCTCCATTTCGCCCAGGTAGCTCAGTGGTAGAGCACCTCCTTGGTAAGGAGGAGGTCGTGGGTTCAAGTCCCATCCTGGGCTCCGGTTCCCTCGCGCGTCATGCGGCGCGCGTGCCTGGAGCCTGTTCGCCTCGCCGTCGCTTCGGCGAGGTATTCGCGCATTGAAGGCACCCCCGAGACTCATCTCGACCGGGAGAACATTCGACATGGCCAAGGAAAAGTTCGTTCGCGACAAGCCGCACCTCAACGTCGGCACGATCG
>CALCTH010000089.1 GCA_937893795.1 uncultured Myxococcales bacterium
GGCTTCAGCCAGGGCGCCATGCTCGCCATGGCCGTGGCCTTCACGACCGACCGACCGCTGGCAGGCCTCGTCGCGATGAGCGGTACCGTCGTGCGACGGCCGGGATGGCGCGCGGGGCTCGCGCGGCGCACGCAGCACCCCCCGATGCTGAGCCACGGCACCGCGGACCGGCTGCTCGCCCACGACGTGAGCGAATCCTGGGCCCGGGAGCTGGAGGCCGCCGGCCTCGACGTGCGCTGGGTGTCCTTCCCGGGCGGCCACGCCATCCCGCGCCCCGTCGTGGCGGCGACCCGGACGCTGCTTCGGGACGCGTTGCGTTAGCCCGCGGCCCGGCGCGTCACGTCGATGACCACGCGGGCCAGCTCCGGGCCCGAGCGCTCCTGGAGGAAGTGGCCGCCCTTCACCGTCACGTGCGGCTGACCCTGCGCGCCGGGAATGCGCCGCTGCAGGCGCCGCTCGAGGCCCCGGGTGATGGGATCGCCGTCGGAGAACGCGGTCACGAAGGGTTTCTCCCAGCGCTCGAGCACGCGCCAGGCGGCCCGGTTGGCCTCGGCCGCGGGGTCCCGCGGTGAGATGGGCACCAGCGCCGGGAAGGCCCTCGCCCCGGCCTCGTACGTCGCGCTCGGGAAGGGTGCGTCGTAGGCGGCGATCTCCGCTTCGCTCAGGCGCCCGCCGCTCCCGTAGTTGAGGATGCGTCCGATGGGCAGCACCGGCGTCAGCTTCGCGAAGGTGCGCCACACGAGGAAGGGCACCGCCGCGGCGAGCTCCTTCGGCCGCATGCGAGGCGGCGTCCCGTCGGGCAGGTAGCCGTTGCCGATCACGAGGGCGGAAAAGCGCTCCTCGTGCTCCGCCGCCAGCCGAAGCCCCGTCAGCGACCCCCAGTCCTGCCCGAAGAGCGTGATGCCGCGCAGGTCGAGCTGTGCGAGAAGGCTCGCGAGCCACGCCACGTGCCGCGCGTACGTGTAGTCCGACTGCCGCGTCGGCTTCGCGGAGCGCCCGAAGCCGATGAGATCTGGTGCCACCACGCGAAGCCCGGCGTCGACCAGCGGCCCGACCATGTGCCGGTAGAGGAAGGACCAGCTCGGCTCCCCGTGCAGCAGGAGCGCGACCGGCCCGTCGCGGGGACCCTCGTCGAGATAGGCCATCGTGAGTCCGAAGGGCTCGACCGAGAGCGTTCGGGGGGCGTAGGGGAAATCCGGGAGGTCCCGAAAGCGCGCCTCCGGAGTCATCAGGGCATCCACGGCCGACACGCTACGCCCTCGCCGTGCGGCGCGCACCGCGGGCTCAGCGGAAGACGCCGCTCGGGGGTGGGGCGCTCGCCCGGGCGAGGAGCGCGAGGCCGGCGCGAAGCGCGGCCCGGTCGGGTGGCTGCGCGAAGGTGATCTCGAAGCGGTCGCCGTCGGCACGTACCTCCACGGCATCGAGGTCCGCGAGCGACGTCGCGACTTGCCGCAGGATGCCCTTGGGCCAGTCGCCCGCCGGCGTCCCCCGGGCGACCGTGCCCGTGAAGCTCGGCCAGCGGCTGTCGAAGCTACCCGTCAGATGCCAGTGATGGCGCGCGAAGCGGAGGCGCCCCACCGTGCCCCCCTTTCGGAGCGTCGCCACGGGGACGGTGCGGCTGTTCCAGGGTCCGCTCGGCCAGCGCACCTCGGCGTCGTCCATGCCCTCGGCGGCTTCCAGCGGGGCGAGGCCCGCGGAGGCGAGGGCCGCGAGCCTCTCGACGATGGGCGCGAGCACTTCGGCCGACACATCGCCGGTCCATGAAAAGGTGACCCGTCGGCCATCGCCGTGGAGGCCGGCGTCGTCCAGGCGCATCAGCGGACCGAGCGCGTCGGGCGAGAGGCTCTCGCGGAGCAGCCAGAACGCGGACGCCGGGTAGGCCCGCGCCGTCCATCCGCCCTCCAGCGCCAGCTCCTGCCCCACCCGGTCGACGGCGAAGGGCCGCTCGGTCACGTGGCCGAGCACGAAGTCGGGGCCGGGTCCGAGCGCCCACTGCACGTGCGCCTCGTTGACCAGCGCTTCGGCCGGTCCCCCGGGACGCGGGACGTGCACGAGCACGTGGCCCTTGGCGACGACGATGCCGGGCCAGCTCCCGCCTACGTAGCGGCCGCCCAGGGCCTTCGCCATGGCCCTCCAGTGGGCTGCCCGCTTGACGGCGGCGTCGCCCATCACGCCGAGGGCGACCACGCCGCCGAGCGCGAGGATGAGCGTGATGGGCTCCGGCACGGCCCTGGATAGATCGGTTCACTGCCGAATGGCAACGCCTGGCGTCGACGCGCGCGCGACGTGGGCGAGGCGCGCGTTCCCTTCGCTGCGGTGGAGGGCGCCGAGCTCGACCTGGGGATGGGCGGGCTGACGCTCACGGAGTCCGCGTCCGCGGGGCCTGTCCGCCGGAGCCCCCCGCCCTAGGTCGCCGCCATGAATCGCGTTTCCGTCGCTCTTTGGGTCGGCCTGACCCTCGCCGCCTGCGGTTCCGATGGCGCGCCGGAGGCCGGGATGGACGCCGGCGCGAGCGCGGCAGAGGAGTCGCCGGACGCCGGCCCGCCGCCACCCGAAAACGTCTCCCTGGGCGAGCGCCTCGTGGCGACCTGGAGGGGGGTCGAAGAGGGGCCGAGCATCGGGGTGCTCGAAGCCACCTACGTGATCACCGACGCGGGTGAAGGGCGCTTCGACGTCACGCAGCAGGGTCTCTCGTCGCCCAAGTTCTACCTGCTGGCGGGCGAGGCGGCGACGCCGACGCAGGCCTTCGCGCGCGTCCCAGACCAGGTCTACAGCGAGGGCCAGACCGGACCCGTCACGCTCGAGCTTCGCGGTACTGGAGCCTTCGGGGCCGACGAGCCGGGTGGCCCCTACGACGCCATCTACGACCTGGAGACGGACACCCTCTCCCTGGAAGGGACCATCACGGTCCGCGGCACCACGAACGCCTTCACCTTCGATTTCTCCGACCCCCTTCGCTAGGCAACACGTAGCTACCCGGCGGCGGACACGCGGTGCCGGAGAGAGTGCGCCGACCCCGAGGCGGCGCTCGGGGCACACTCCAGGCCGTGACCGCGCCTGCCCGCACCGGCATCCGCTGGGATGCCCTCGTCACGCATCACGTCGAGGCGCTCGGCGGCTGGGTGCCTCTCGTCGACGAGCTCGAGCGGCGGCTCCGCCTGGCGGGCATCGAGCCCCCGGCGCACGACGCGGCGCTCAAGGGGCTTCGGCGGCTGACGACGCGGGAGCAGGGAGCCGGCGGTCAGTACGGGCGCTGGCTGCTGCGTTGCTTCGGGGTCCCGGCCACGGTCGAGGAGCAGCTCGCCTTCGTCGCGCAGTACCACTCGCGCTTCGCGGATCTGCCGACCTCGCTGCGTCGCGACCAGCTGCGTCTCTGGGACCGGCCCCCCATCAGCGAGTCGCGTCAGGTCGCGTGGGTCCATGTCGGCCTCGCGTCGGTCCATCACCGGCGCCGCGAGCTCGACCTGATGCGCGAGCGCCTCGCGGCCGCCCGGGCGCTCGACGCGGGGCCGCTCGCCGCCATGGAGTCGGCGCTGCTCGCCGCGCGCGTGGCAAGCGACGAAGGGGACCCGGACCAGGCCGCGTCGCTCATGGACGAGGTCGCCGGCCAGCTCGAGGACGCGCCGGCTCACCTCCCCTACCTGGCCCGGCTCCAGGGCCAGCGCGCCTTTCAGCTCACGCGCGCGAGTGACGAGCCGGGTCGCTACGCCGCGGCCCGCGCACTCTTCGAGGCCATCCCGGCGGCGAGCGGCGTCCCCTTCGTCGACTACCGGCGGACGGCGGGCCTTGCCTACTGCACCTGGAAGGAGGGCGATGCGGAGGGCGCTGCCAAGCTCGCGCGCGCGGCCCTCGACCACGCCGGCGACGGGGGCTTCGTGCGCTTTCGCGTCATGGCCTTGAACCTGCTCGCGCGCATCGTGGGGGGCGGCGAGGCTCGGGCGCTCCGCCGGCGGGCGGAACGGCTCGCCCGCTCCATCGAGGACGCGCACCTCACCGAGGTCGCACGCATCCGCGATGCGTGAGAGCGCCTGCCGTACCCGGCATGTCCCGGATCGTGTCCTTTAGTGGTCGGTCCCGGACGCTTAGCTCTTCAGGCGTCATGCAGAACAAGACCTTCATCATCGGCGACGTGCACGGCTGCTGGGACGAGCTCGAGCGCCTTCTCGACGCGGCGGGCTACGGGCCCGGCGACGCCGTCGTCAGCGTGGGCGACCTGGTCGACCGCGGGCCCGACTCGGCGCGCGTCTGGACCTTCTTTCGCGACGCGCCCGGCGCCACGGCCATCATGGGCAACCACGAGCGAAAGCACGTGCGGGGCGTCCTGAGCTACTCGCAGGAGATCGTCCGCGTGCAGCTCGGGCCCGAGTACGAAGCCTTCCGTTCCTGGTGTGCCGCGCTTCCCTACGCGCTCGCGCTGGACGACTGCCTCGTGGTGCACGGGGGCTTCGAGCCGGGCGTGCCTCTCGCCGAACAGCGCGACGACGTGCTCAGCGGGACGACGGGCGGGACGCGCTACCTCGACCGGCAGCTCGGAGGCCGCGATTGGGCCGAGCTCTACGCGGGCCCGGTGCCCATCGTCTTCGGTCATCGTGTGGTCGGGGATGAGGCGCAGCGCTTTCCCCATGCGTGGGCCCTCGACACGGGGGCCTGCCACGGCGGGACGCTGACGGCGCTCGAGCTGCCGAGCTTCACGCTGCACCGGGTGCCGGCCGCGTCGAACCACTGGCGGACCGAGCGTCGTCGCTGGCAGCTTCCGGTGCTCCGGTCGCGGCCCTGGGACGAGTACCGCTTCGCGAAGATCGCGCGCGAGCTCGCGGACCTTCGCGCGCGGCCATGTCCTCCCGAGGTCACGGCGTTCCTCGACGCGCTCGAGGCATGGAGCGCCGCCCTCGAGGCCCTCGCGCCAGCGCTCGTCGGCCCCCTGCGTTCGCGCGCTCGAGCGCTCGTCGACGAGGTCGGTGAGGCCGACGAGAAGCGGCTCAAGCGCCGTCTCCACGAGGAGCCCGACGCCCCGCTGCTCTTCGCGGCGCGGCGCGGGAGCCTCGACGAGGCGGCCGTGCGAGCGCAGCTACGCACGCCCGAAGCCATGCGGTCTGCCGCGCGGAGGCTGGGCGTCGCGATCCCCGCGGATGCGCCGTGGGCTCTTCCGGACAGCTGAGCCCACGGCCACCCCGCGCCCGTATCGGTCTGACTCGCTGCTCGACCCGTGCCGGCGCCTCGACAAGTGCCCGCCCGAGAACCAGACGCGGTGCTCGTGCCTCAGGAGTCGAGCGCCACCGCGGCCCTCAGGCGTTCGGCCTGTCCGCGGTGGGCGGGGAAGACCGTGTCGACGCGGCGGAGGAACTCCGTGAAGTCCGCGAGGAGCTCCTGCGCCTCGCGAGGCCGCCGGCGACGCACGACCCCGAGCGACTCCATGAGGCCCACGGCGGCCGAGTCGTCCGAAAGCGCGGCGCGCGTCGCCTCCGCCACGAAGGTCCGCTCGCCCAGCATCACGAGCGAAAAAGCGGCGGCGCGGGCGAGGCGCGGTTCGTCGCTCACGCGCGCCGCGATACGGAGCGCCGCACGACTCGCCTCATCACAATCGACCCATCCGAGCGCGTCGGCCGCCCACGGACGGACCAGCCAGTGGTCCCGGTCCATCGCCGCGCGAAGCGGCCCCACCGAGGCTGCGCTGCCGTGCGTCTCGAGCGCCTCGCAGATCGTGCAGCGCACGACCTCCTCGTCCTCGGCACGGAGCTGCGCCAGGAGCTGCGCCTCCACGCCCAGGTGCGCGGGAAGCTCGCTCTCGATGAACGCGGCGACGGCGGCGTTACGTACGAGATAGTCCGCGTGACGCAGCAGCTCGAAGATCGACGGGAGCGCCGCCTCCACCTCCTCGAGCGCGAGCGCCTCCAGAGCGGTTTCGATGGCCCGCGGGTCGTCCGCGACAATGGCCTCCAGCAGTCTGCCCAGCGTCTGCGTATCGTCGCCCTGGACCACCCACACAGCGTTCGCGACGCCCGAAGCTCCGGCAAGCGCGCGTCGCGACCGTCCAAGGGCCTCGGCAGGACCCAGCCAGCTACCCGGAGGCGACGGACACGCGGTGCCCGAGAAGGGCGCCGACGCCGAGGTCGTCCACGATCACCTGAGCCACGTCGCTCCCCAGCTCGTCGAGCGTGACGACGCGACCTTCCGTGGCGGGGCCCTCCACCATGAGGCCCGGGCAGAGGTATGTGTGCGCGTGGCCCGTGCCCGCGAGGTAGGCCATCGACGCGAGGTGGCCCTTCGTCATGTCGCGGATGCGCTCGCGCGGCATCGACCAGTTCAGGCCGAAGGCCTCCATCGCGTCCCGATCGTCCCAATCCTGCATGAGCACTTCGCGCTTCGTCCCCGGCGCCCACAACGCGCCGAGGCCACCCACCATGTAAAACGTGCGGACGCCCGCCGCGGCCGCCCCTTCCACCGCAGCCCTGGCGAGCTCGAGGGTCGCGTTTCCGCCCGCAGGCGAGGTGCAGTTGATGGCCGCCTCGCAACCCGCGGCCGCTTCGGTGACGGCTCCGCGATCCGTCACATCACCCCGAACGACCGTCAGCGACGCGTGCCGCGGATCGGTCGCGTCGAGCTTCTCCGGAGAGCGTACGAAAGCGACCACCTCGTGCCCTGCGCTGATGGCGGCCTTCCAGGTCCACTGCCCGAGCCCGCCGTTGGCACCGAAGATGATGACCTTCATGACGCCGTGGCCTCCACGCTCGGCGCGTCCTCGGTGCCTCGCCATAGCGGCCACACCGCCGCGAAGCTCAGGATGATCGCGCTGCCCGACACGAGCGTCATCACGGTGCCCGGGACGAAGTTCACGAAGCCGCCGAGGTCCATGAAGAGGAAGTAGCCGACATCGGCGAGCCCCCCCACGAGCGCGGCGAGCCACACCGGCCAGAGCCGCGGCTGCCACATGGCGAAGGCGCAGACGATGGTGGTCAGCCCGATCCACGCGAGGTTCCAGCCGTGCTGCTTCAGCACCGCGCCCGCGGCCGGTGGGTAGTCCATGGCGAGCGTCGCGGGCGGCACGGCATCTGCGACGGCCGCGACGGCGTCGGACGTGGGCAGGGTCATGATCGTGACCCCTGCGAAGACGTGGACGAGGCCCCACACGACCCAGAGGACGGCGGCGACGCGAAGGAGGAGCTTACGCGGCATGCGCTACTCATAAGCGTCACTCTCATGCAGCAGTAGACGCCTCGATGCGCATCTGATGCGCGTTCATGCAACATTCGATGGGCCCTCTCCTCCTCCACACTCGGAACGCGTATGGATCACTGGGACGAGCTCCGCACCGCCTACACCGTCGCGCGCCTCGGCACGGTGAGCGCCGCGGCGGCGCACCTCGGCCTGCACCGCGCCACGGTCGTGCGGCACGTGGAAGCGCTCGAGGAGGCGCTGGGCGGGCGGCTCTTCCAGCGGCACCCCCGCGGCTACACCCCGACCGACGCAGGCGCGGATTTGCTCCGCGTCGCCGGCACCGCCGACGCCCAGTTTCGCGAGCTCGCGCTGCGCACCCGGGGCCGGCGAAGCGAGGTGTCGGGTGAGGTGATCGTGACCTCGGTCGACGTCGTCGCGCCGCTCGTGCTCGACGCGCTACGCCGCTTCACGGCCGACCACCCGGACACGACCCTGCGCTTCGAGACGAGCAACCGAGTCTTCGCGCTGGAGTACGGCGAGGCGCACGTGGGCATCCGCACCGGCGCGGTGACCGAAGAGCCCGACAACGTCGTGCAGCCGTGGCTCGTCCTGCGCTCGGCGCTCTACGCCCACCGCGACTACGTCCAGGCCCACGGCGTGCCGACGCGCGAAGGCGACCTCGGCCATCACGCGCTCGTCGGCGACGACAGCTATCGCCACCTGCCGAGCCGGTGGCTTCGGACGCTCGTCCCCGAGGCGACCTTCGCCTTTGTGAGCCGTGACCCGACGCTCCACCTCCGCGCCATCCTGGCGGGCGTCGGTATCGGGTTCATGCCCGTTCAGATTGCCGAGGCGCATGAAGAGCTGGTGCAGGTCCATCCGCCCCAGCCCGAGTGGGACCTGCCCTTTTGGCTCGTGACCCACGTTGACCTGCACGGGACGGCCAAGGTGCAGGCGGTGCTCGGTGCCCTCAAGGCCCTAGGTGACGCCTGAGCCTCTTCATTCGTCGGGTGGCGCCCAGGCGGGATCCGCGCGCACCGCTTCGGTCAGAAACTCGAGGAAGGCGCGGACGCGCGCGGAACGGCGCACGTCCGCGTGGACCAGCAGCCAAAGGTGGTAGCTCGCCGAGCGCGGGAAGGTCATCAGGCGCACGAGCTCTGCGTTCGCGTCGCCGACGAAGGTCGGCAAGAACGCGACGCCCAGCCCACCGCCGGCCGCGAGCGAGAGCGCGCTCATGCTCGTCGCGGTGCAGGCGGTCCGCATCGCGCCGAGGGCGGGGTGGTCCGGGAGCAGCGGTCCGCGCTCTCCCGGAAAGCGGACGAGCGCATGTCCGGCGAGCGCGTCGAGCGTCCGGGGGCGCGGTCGTCCGTCGAGATACGAGGCCGCGGCATAGGCGCCCAGCGTGAGCGGCACGAGCGCACGCCCGACCACGTCGGGTTCCGTGGGCGGGCCGCCCGGACGCAAGGCCACGTCGACCTCGTGGCGCGCCAGGCTGTAGACGCGCAGCTCGGAGCGGAGCTCCAGGTCGATGCCGGGGTGGAGCGCCTGGAAGCGCCGCAGGTGCGTGGCGAGCGGCGCGAGCACCTCGTCGACGGTGGTGATCCGGAGCCGGCCCGTGGGGCGCTCGTCGGCGCCCGCCACGCCACGGACCAGCGAGGTCATGGCGTCGTCGACGCGGGTCGCGTGCGCGAGCATCGTCTCCCCGGCCGGCGTGAGCTGCACGCCGCGCGCGCTGCGCTCGAAGCGCCGCACGCCGAGCTCGGTCTCGAGCTGGGCGATGCGGCGGTGCACCGTCGAGGCGTCGACGCCGAGCGCGCGCCCGGCTCGCCCGAAGGCGCCCGCGTGTGCCAGCGCCAGGAACGTGCGCACGTCGTCCCAGCGTCCGGGCCCTCGCTGCGCCGATTCTGGCATTGCGCTACTGCAACGAAAGCTTGCGTCGATGTCAATTCCCTTGCCCTGGTGCACGACTCACGCTGACGAGCAGCAAAGGAGCAAGGCATGGGCATCGACATTCAGCGCGTCGACCACGTGGGCATTCGCGTGAGGCAGAAGGAGCATGCGCTCGCGTTCTACGAGCGGCTCGGCTTCGCCGTCGTGAGCGCCACGGGCTTCGACCAGGGTCATCCGGCCATCCTTCGCCACGCCTCGGGCGTGGTGCTCAACCTCCTCGGGCCCGCCGACGACGCGCCGGCCGGGAACGTGCTGATGGACGGCGACGCGAAGCCCGCGGGCATCACGCACGTCGCCCTCCGCGTCGCGTCCCTCGAGGCCGCAAAGGCCGAGCTTGCGCGGCACGAGATCCCGCTGACCGGAGCGTTCGCCTTCGGCGCGCTTCGCGCGGTCTTCGTCCGGGACCCGGATGGCAACGTCATCGAGCTCGACGAGCGCGCGGAGGAGGTGGTCGAGGACGCCGGCAGCTGGTCGGACCACCCCTGAGCGTGTACGCCCACACGCAGAGCAGGTCGGAGAAGTAGAGGACCTCGACGGGTTCGTCGGCCATGGCCAAGGGCTAGTGCCTGGGGCCGCCGTCACCAGCGCGCCGTCGGCACGGCCGCGTCACGGGCCCGGCGCCCGCACCGTGGCCTCACCGCGCGATGAGCACCCAGTCCCCCGTGTCGGTGTCGAAGGCCGCGATGGCCTCCTCGGGACCGCCCTGGAGTCACGGGTTACCGCATCGCGAATGACCGCGTAGCCGACGCGGTCATTCGCCTGAATCTGCAGCTGGCCCACCGACGTGTACCAGCTGAGAAGGGACGTCACGAGGCGTGCTTCGCCGGTGCCCGCGTCGACGACGCTCACCGCGTCGTGGTGCCCCACGTACCACGAGGCGGCCGAGCGCCGCCTACCGCTTCGTGCGCTGGCGCCTTCGGCGCGACGAGCAGAACGACCTGCTCGCCGCGCCCGCGTGAGCCACTACGCGCCGGCCACGTAAGCGCGGAAGGCGTCCGCGTAGTCGGGATGCCAGCGCGAGAGCGGCGGCCGGTTGCGGATGAGGTCGTCCGCCGTCCACTGCATGCGCTTCTCGTCGAGCGCGCGCGGCGTTTCGGCGTCCGGGCAGAGGATGTAGAAGTCGCCACGCTCGAGCCTGTCGAGCATGAAGGCCACGGTCTCGTCGGCCGTCCAGGCGCCCGGCGGCTTCTCGGGCCGGCTGATCATCCCGGTGTAGACGAAGCCGGGGATCAGCAGGTGCGCGCTCAGCGCGTGGCCTCCGCGCTGGCGCAGCGCGTGGGCCACGCTCTCGCTGTAGGCGAGGACCCCTGCCTTGGAGAGGTTGTAGGCCCAGTTGCCCGGCGGTCGGGTGATGCCCTGCTTCGAGCCGGTGTTGATGATCGCGCCCGGCTCTCCGCCGTCGAGCATGGCGGGGATGAAGGCCTGGCAGCCGTGCACGACGCCCCAGAGGTTGATGGCCAGCGTGCGCTCGGCCTTGGCGTGGTCGGCCCAGGGCTCGGCCATGCGGAAGCCGGCGCCGGCGTTGTTCATCACGCAATGCACGGCGCCGAACTCCGCGTAGGCCCGCTCCCGAAGCGCCGCGACCTCGGCCCGCACGCTGACGTCGCAGACCTGCGCCTCGACCCGCGCTCCCGCGCCGGACAAGCGTTCGCGCGCGGCGAGGAGCTTCTCGCGGTCGATGTCCGCGAGCAGCACGCTCAGGCCGGCGGCGACGAAACGTGCCGCCGCGGCATAGCCGATGCCGCTCGCGCCGCCCGTGACGACGGCCGTATGGCCGGGGCGAAGCCACTCCTTCGCCGCCGCGTGCGCCGTGGGCGCTACCACGCGATGTGCTCGCCGAGGTGGATGAAGCTGCCGCTCGGCCCGTCGCTCCCGAGGAGCGCGAGCGCGACCGAGGTCTTGGCGCCGTCCACGATCTCCATCGGTGCGGCCTCCGAGCCCATGTCGGTCTTCACCCAGCCCGGATGCGCCGAGTTCACCTTGATGGGCGTGTCTCGGAGCGCCGCCGCGAGGTGCACCGTGAACTGGTTGAGCGCGGTCTTCGAGGCGTCGTAGGCGAGGGGCGTCACGCCGGCCCAGGGCGAGCTCGGGTTCGAGTGCTCGGCCATGGAAGCGAGGATGCTCGAGAGGTTCACGATGCGCGCGGCCGGCGAGGCCTCCAGCAGGGGCATCAGTGCCTGCACGATGGCGATGGGCGCGATGACGTTCACCTCGAAGCTCTGCCGGAGCTGCTCCGGCGTCACGGTGAAGGTCGTCGGCGCGAAGCCGCCCGGGTCGGTGATGATGCCGGCGTTGTTCACCAGGATGTCGAGGCGCCCATAAGTCGCCTCGAGGTGCGCGCGTACGGCCTCGATGTCCGCGGCGCGCGTGACGTCGAGCACCACCGGGTGCACGTCCAGACCCTCCGCGCGCAGGGCCGCCGCGGTGGCGTCGATGGCCTCCTTCTTCCGCCCGGCCATGAGCACGGTGACGCCTTCGGCGGCGAGCTGACGGCTGGTCTCCAGGCCGATGCCGCGGTTGGCGCCGGTGACGAGGGCAATGCGTTCGTGGGTCATCGAGAGTCTCCTTCTGCGGGCGCCGCTCCGTGGGCGCCGACGACGACGAAGCTAGGGATCGCGCGGAAGAAGACGAACGCATTGTTCTCATGGAAGCATTCGCTGTGCTTATGATGCGCCGTGCGCCAGCTGCATCAGCTCGACGTAAACCTGCTCGTCGCCCTGGAGCTCCTGCTCCGGGAGCGACACGTGACGCGCGCGGCGGCGCGGCTGGGTGTGACCCAGTCAGCCATGAGCCAGACGCTGGCGCGGCTCCGCGGCGTCTTCGACGACCCACTCCTCGTGCGCTCGGGAGCGAGCATGGTGCCGACGCCGCGTGCCGCGGCGCTCGAAGGTCCGTTGCGAGACGCGCTCCGGACGCTCGAGCGCGTCGTCGCCGAGATGCCGGACTTCGACCCCGCGACCGCGTCCCGCCGCTTTCGCCTCGCGATGTTCGACCACGCGACGGTGACGCTGCTGCCGCGCCTCGTCGCGCGGGTGCAGCAGGCGGCGCCGGGCGTCGACCTCGAGGTCGTGCCCATGGACGTCGAGCGCATCGCCGCGCAGCTCAGGAACGAAGAGGTGGACGCCGCGATCCTGCTTCCGCGGGAGTCCGTGGGCGACATCGCGCAGCGCCCGCTCTTCCGCGACGAGCTGGCCTCGATGGTGCGAAAGGACCACCCGCTCGCCGCGGCGGGCCCCAAGACGCTCGAGGAGTTCGCGGCCTGGCCGCACGCGACCATTCGGCTCACGGAGCAGGGCCGCGGGTCCCTGGACGAGGCGCTCTCGGCGGCCGGCGTCGACCGGCGCGTGTCGCTCCGCGTCCCCTACTTCCTCGCGGCGCCCGCACTGGTGGAGCGCACGGACTACGTCATCTCGCTCCCGCGCTCGATGGCGGTGGCCTTCGCGGCGCACTGGCCCCTCGCCATCTTCGCGCCGCCGCTCGAGGCGCCGCATCGCTTCACGGTGCACCTGCTCTGGTCGCGCACGCTGGACGCGGACCCCGCCCAGCGCTGGCTGCGCGACCAGGTCCTCGCGGCGGCCGAGGAGGTCCCGGGGATGGTCTGTGGCCCCGCCGCGCTCGAGGCCGAGGCGTAGCTGCGCCGGGGCCGTCGGGTGGCTGCGGCGTGAAGGGCGCGACGTGGTGGATGGGGCGCGCAGGCGCGGCGCGTCCGGTGAGCCGGCGCTACCCTCCCGCCGTGGGATGGCTCGTAGGCAGTACCGTCGCGCTCGCGGCGGCCACGACGCTGCTCGGAGCGTGGCAGCGTTCGCGGGCACTCCGCGCGCGCTCCTTTCGCCGCGGCGCCGCCCTCGCGCTCTGGCGCCGGTCCTTCCCTGACGTACCGCCCGAGGAGCTCGATCGCTTCCTTCGGCGGGTCGGGGAGGAGGCCTTTCTTCTTCGCGGCGACCGCGCCCGGTGTCTCCGCCCGACGGACCGCGTCGGGGACCTCTATCGTGCCGACCAGACGGGCTTCATCGCCGACGCGCTTCAGCTCGAGACGCTCCAGTGGGTCATGCGGGACGCGTACGGCGTGCGCGTCGACCCGAGCGACCCTGCGCTGACGTTCGGAGACCTGCTGGGCATGACCAGGGCGCACGCGGCCTGACCATGCGCGCGCCGGCGTCACCCGCCGAGCATGCTGGCCACGCGCCACGTCGCCCACGCGAGGTGGGCCAGGCACACGGCCGCCACCAGCGCGGGCTCCAGTACCCGGTGGTAGAGGCTCGGCCGCGTGCGGGCTTCCTCGAGCGCCGCATGGGCCTCCTGGCGGACGTGCTCCCGGCGCCACGCGCCGACGTCGGGTGCGGGGAGGCGGGCGAGCGACGCATCCAGCGTGCGGTCGTCGGGGTCGGTCATCGATGCACCTTCACGGGGCGGAGCGCGGGTCGCGCGCGGTCGGGGTCGAGGGCAGCGGCGAGGCGCTTTCGGCCGCGGCTGAGGCGCTTGCGAAGCGTCGGGCCTTGGAGGTCGAGCACCTCGGCGGCCTCGGCGGGCGCGAGCCCCTCCACGGCGACGAGCAGCACGGCCTCGCGCTCGGGGGCGGGGAGCGTGGCAAGTGCGGCCTCGAGGCGGCGCTCGGTCTCGCTCGCCTCGAGGTGCACGAAGGGCGAGCGCTCCTCGCGCCGCGGCGTCGGCCACGTGGCCAGCTCGTCGAGCCGGTCGAAGTCGAGCAGCTGCCGGCGGCGGTGATCGAGCGCGAGGTTCCGGGCGACGGTGAAGAGCCAGGGCCGGAGTCGCGTGTCCGCCGCGAGGTACGCCGCGCGCTGCGCCAGGCGCACGAAGGTGTCCTGCAGGAGGTCCTCGGCGACGAGCCGGTCCCGGGTCATGCGCGCGAGGAACGCGAAGACGCGCGGCCGGTACCGGTCGTAGACCACGTCGAGGGCGGCGCGCTCCCCTCGACGCAGCGCCGCGACCAGCGCACCCTCATCCGGCGGAGCGTCGCTCACGCCGTGCCTGGCTCTAGGGCACCGAGGCGCCGCACCCCGACGGCCGCCACCAGCCACGCGAGCGAGAGCAGGCTGAACCCCAGGACCGGCGCGCTCAGGGCCTCGCCGAGGCCGGTCATGACGATGAGCGGCAGGTCCGGGCTCTCGGCCCATGCGGGCGTGCTCGGCACCTTCGTGAAGACGGCGCCGAGGGCCCCGGCCATCGCGCTCAGCGTCGTGAACACCGTGGCGATGGAGAGCCCGCGCACCATGCCGATGCTCTCGGTCCGCGGCCGCTGCGCGAAGCGCACGGCCGCGGCGAAGGTGAGCCCGCCGAAGAGCAGCACGAAGCTCATCGGCACGATGCCGCCCGCGATCATCAAGTCCATCATCGCCCACTCCTCCCGCGGCGGGCTCGCCGCGTTCGGAAGGCACAACGAAGGGGCGCGGGGATCGTGACCGGAAATCCGCCATCGGCCGCGGCGTTTCTCCGTCAGGCGACGCGCGGCGCGGGTGCCGGCGTGGCCGTCGCGAGAGGTACGTTGCGGATCGGATCGTGGTCGAGGGCGAGGCGACCGCTGAAGAGCACCTGCCGGTCCTCCGGCAGCGGGTGGAAGTGCCCGCCCTGCACGTCGCGGAAGCACGCCTCGAGCGGGAGGCGCCGGAAGAAGCCCGTCCCGCCGGCCGTGACCATCGCCGCGTCGACCGCGGCGCGGCAGCTCCGATGGGTGAGCGTCTTGCACGCGAGCTGTGCGCTCGCGGCCTCGAGGCTCGGCGTGAAGGCGAGGTCCTGGGCGGCGTCGACGGACGCGCGCCACGCGAGCCGCGCGGCGAGCAGCTCGTTCTCCATGGCGCCGGCGCGTGACGCCACGAGGGCTTCGCTCCCTCGGCGGGCGGCGACGTCGCGCGCGATGGCGCAGGCTCGCTCGGCCACGCCCAGGTAGGGCGCCATGTAGAGGGGAGGCGCCACGCGGAGTACGACGGACCAGGCGGCGTGCCACTCGCCCTGCGGGCGGTCGACCTGCACGGCCGCGTCCGGCACGAAGACGTCCTCGAGCAAGACCGTGCACGAGCCGGTCCCGCGCATGCCCAGCGTGTCCCAGTCGTCGAGCGCGCGGACCCCCTCGGCGCCGAAGGGCAAGGCGAAGTGCAGCACCCGCGCGCCGCGCTCCGGGTCCTCGAAGCGCGCGCTGGTGACCAGCATCGCGGCCTCGGGGCTGCCGCTCGCGAAGACCTTGCGTGCGTCGAGGCGATAGCCGCCGTCGACGCGGCGAAGCGTGCCGACGGAGTCGATCCAGTCCGTGCCGCCCGTCGAGACGAGCACGAGCTGCTCCTCGGCGATGCGCCGGAGCAGCGGGGCCGTCGGCTTGCCCTGGCGGTGCTTCCACACCGCCGCGGCTACCACGTGCGTGTGCATCGAAAGCGCGAGGGCCGTCGACGCGCAGCCGTGGGCCAGGACGCGGAGCGCGTTGGCCGCATCGGCGAAGGATGCGCCACCCCCGCCTAGCTCGACGGGCACGAGCATCGACATCATCCGGTGCTTTCGGAGAAGCGCGAAGCTCTCGCGCACGAAGGTGCCCTTCCGGTCGTGGGCGGGTGCGTGCTCGGCCAGCTCGGGCACGAGGCCTTCGGCGAGGCGGGTCCAGGCGTGGGTCGCGGTCGTCATCGGTCTCTCCTGTGTGGACGCCTCGAACCTGCGCAGGCGGACCCCTCCGCTCCAGTACGGAAAATGGACTAGGATGAAATCATGAAGACCTACGGGCAGTTCTGTCCGGTCGCGCAGGCCATGGAGCTCCTCGGCGAGCGCTGGACGCTGCTGGTCGTGCGCGAGCTTCTCTCCGGTTCGACGCGCTTCGGCGAGCTCGAGCGCGGCGTGCCGCTCATGAGCAAGACGATGCTCAGCCAGCGCCTCGGAACGCTCGCGTCGGCGGGGGTCGTCGAGCGCCGTCCGCTCCCGACCTCCCGCGGCTACAGCTACCACCTGACGAAGGCCGGCGCGGCGCTCCGGCCCGTGGTGGAGGCGGCCGGCGTCTGGGCGACGCAGCACCTTCGCCGCGACCTCCGCGAGGAGGAGCTCGATGCCGGGCTCCTCATGTGGGACCTCCAGCGGAACCTCGTGCTCGACGAGCTGCCCACGGAGCCCGTGCTGGTGCACTTCTTCTTCCCGGACGGCGGGGCGGGCAAGACGCGCTTCTGGCTTCACCTGCGGCCCGAGGCCGAGGTGGACCTCTGCCTCACGCATCCGGGCTTCGACGTCGGTCTGACCGTCGAGGCGAGCGTGCGGACCTTCACCGAGGTGTGGCTCGGTCAGAAGACGTTTGGTGAGGCCGTAGCGACGCGTGGGCTTCGCCTCGCGGGGGAGCGCCGCTGGATCCGCGCCTTCCCGGAGTGGCTGAAGCTGAGCGCCTTCGCGGCGTTCGCGTAGGCCGGCGGGCCACCGCGTGAAGCTAGGCCGGCGGACCCACGCGGGGAAGCCTGGGGCTGCGCGCGTGGTACGGCGCTCAGTCGTCGAGCGTGATGCGGCGCTGCTCGTCGCCGGAGGCGTCGTAGCAGCGCACGGAGCTCGAGCGCTGGCAGGTCGAGCCGCTGTCGCCGCTGACGCTGCAGCTGCCGCCGGTGACGTCCTCGCAGACGTCCGTCGCCCGGCCGCGGGCCGCGTTGTCGTGCCCCTCGACGCAGACGCGGATGTCCTTTCCGCGGAAGCCGAAGCACTTGGCTTCGGCGGTGCCCGCCACGCCGAGGGTGAGCCCGAGACCGAGCATGATTGCCGTGATGCGCATGTTTGCCTCCTCCATCGGGGCCGCTCGCCCCGCGCGCAGCAACGGCGGGAGCTGCGTCCGCATGAAGTGCCGCGTCACGGCCCCCTTGCGGCCAGAGGCCGTCGTGCCGGCCGGCACGCCTGCGGCGCACGAAGAGCCGTCTTCGCGGGTTGGCCGAAACCCCGCGCTGCAGCGTGGACACGGCACGCTGCGGTCGTGGACCGCAGTCGGTACAGCCTGGCTCTCCACGGCGTGGCGCTGCTCTCCGCCCCGCTCAGCGCGTTGGCGCGTCATCCGCGTGCCGCGCGGGCGCGTCGGTGCGGTGGGTCGGCGGGAAGGGCAGAAGCAGCTCGTGCACCCAATGCTGCGGCGCGACGTTCTCGAGACCGAAGGCGGCAGGACGCCGGTCGCCGAGCTTCGCGGTGCCGAAGAGCACGTCCCACAGGAAGAGGAAGTTGCCGTAGTTGCCCTTGTAGTGGGTCACCCCGTCGTCGCCGTGGCGCCCGTGGTGCGCGGAGTGCGTGCGTGGCGTGGAGATGACGTGCGCCACGAGCTTCATCAGCGGCCGGAGAGCGGGACGCCGGTAGAGCGGCTCATCCCAGGGCACGCTCGAGTGCGCGGCGATGATCACGGTCATCTTCGCGACGAAGTAGACGTAATAGGCCGGCGCGAAGCCGAGATGGAGCAGCACGCCCGACACCCAGAGACCCGGCAGCGTCACGTAGTAGAGGAGGTGATTCCGATACACGCAGCGCACCGAGAGGTAGCTGGCCGAGTGGTGGGCGCGGTGAAAGCGGAAGAGCAGCGGCACCGTGTGGGCGAGACGGTGCCAGCCGTACTGGAGCAGGTCGTCCGCGAAGAGCAGGACGACGAACATCGCCGCGCCGGGCAGGTGCGCGAGCGCGTCCCGTGAGCCCGGCGCCACGACCTCCGTGAGCGCGGCCGAGGCCCACAGAATCGCCGGCACGATCACCACGCTGAGGCCCACCGTTCCCCCCACCTCGAGGATCACGTCACGGCGCCGGGTCGCCTCGCGATGGAGAAAGCGTCCGAACGCCAGCTCCACCAGGGCGAAGGCGAGTCCGATGAGGGCGACGACGACCTTGTAGTCCACGCGGCGAGCTCCGGGCT
>CALCTH010000090.1 GCA_937893795.1 uncultured Myxococcales bacterium
GCCCGGGACCCGGCGTCGGCGTGGCCATGCCCGGGTGCGGCGTGGCGTAGCCGGGGCCGGCGCCCCCGGTCGGGCCGTGCCCGGGGCCCGGCGTGTGGCCCCCGGTCTTCGCCATGGGCTGCGGCGTCCCGAGGGGATGGGTCCCCGGCGTCGGCGTGCCCGGGGCCGGTGTCGTCCCGGATACGCCCACACCCGTCGCCATGGTCCACGCGGCCTGCGCGTCTCCCATGCCGGTGAACTCGTGCATGAACGCGAGCACGTTCGGGTGCCGGTCGTCGCGGTTCTTCGCCAGCGCCCGCATCACCGCGTTCACCTTGTTCGCCGGGAGGTGCGCGCCGACGGGGTGGGACTGGAGCGGGGCGGGCTGCTCCGTGAGGTGCTTGGTGGCCCACTCCCAGGGCGTATTGGCCTGGAAGGGGAGCTGTCCGGTCAGCATCTCGTAGGTCATGACGCCGAGCGAGTAGATGTCCGAGCGTGCGTCGAGGAGCTGCCCGCTGAACTGCTCCGGGCTCATGTAGGGCGGCGTGCCGAGGACCATGCCCTGCTTGGTCAGCTTCGCCTGAGCCTGATTGTCGGCCTCGTCCCGCTTCGCGATGCCGAAGTCGAGGACCTTCACGAAGTCGGTCTGCCCGCCGCGATGCGTGAGCAGGACGTTCTCGGGCTTGAGGTCCCGGTGCACGATGCCGCGGTCGTGGGCCTCGTTGAGGGACCCGCAGATCTGGATGAGCAGCTTGTCCGCGAGGCCTGGCGAGATCGCGCCCTCGCGCTGGAGCCGATGGGCGAGGTCTTCGCCCTCGATGAACTCCATGATGATGAAGAGGCTCTTGTCCTCGAGCTCGCCGAAGTCGAAGAACTGCACCGTGTTCGGGTGGTGCAGCTCGATGACCGTCTCGCATTCCCGATGGAAGCGCGCGACGAGCTGCGGGTCCCCGCTCAGCTCGGCGTGCAGCGTTTTGATGGCGACCTTGCGCGTCGCCGTCCCCATCTTCTGCTCGGCGAGGAAGACCTTGCCCATGCCGCCTTCGCCGAGAAGACGGAGCACGCGGTAGCGGCCCATGAGGACCTTGCCGATGAGCGGGTCTTCGGCCGCCGCGGCCGGCGCCTGCTGCTCGAGCATCGCTCCGCACTGAAGGCAGAACTTGGCCTCGTCGGTGTTCTCGTAGCCGCAGCGATCGCAGTTGCGGGCCATGGGTCCTCGTTGCCCTCGAGGCCGAGTCTACCGTCGGCCTTGGATTCGTCAACGTATCGGTAAGCGCCAGAAGCACCGCAACACGCCGAAATGTTTGGGTTCACGCGCCTCACGAGGCGCCCGCGGCTTAGAGCGGCGGGTTGCCGTGTTTCTTGGGTGGGTTCGTCGCGCGCTTGTCTCGCAGCATGTCGAGGGCCGCGCAGACCCTTGGACGGGTCTTCCGCGGGTAGATGACCTCGTCGATGAAGCCGAGCTCTGCGGCCCGGAAGGGGTTGGCGAAGCGCCGGCGATAGTCGGCGACGAAGGCGTCCTTGGCCGCCACGGGATCCTCCGCCGCCGCGATCTCCTTGCGGTAGATGATGTTCACGGCGCCGTCCGGGCCCATCACGGCGATCTCGGCCGTGGGGTAGGCGAAGCTGATGTCGCCGCGAATGTGCTTCGAGGCCATCACGTCATAGGCGCCGCCGTAGGCCTTCCGCGTGATGACGGTGACCTTGGGGATCGTCGCTTCCGTGAAGGCGTAGAGGAGCTTCGCGCCGTGGCGAATGATGCCCCCGTACTCCTGGTCCGTTCCGGGCAGGAAGCCGGGCACGTCGACGAAGGTCACGATGGGGAGGTTGAAGCAGTCGCAGAAGCGAACGAAGCGGGCGGCCTTCACGCTCGCGTCGATGTCGAGACAGCCGGCGAGGACCATGGGCTGATTGGCCACGATGCCCACGGGGTGGCCTTCGAAGCGCGCGAAGCCGATGAGCATGTTCTTCGCGTAGTCCGGCTGAACCTCGAAGAAGTCGCCCTCGTCGACGACGGCCCCGATGACCCGCTTCATGTCGTAGGGCTTCATGGGGTCCGCCGGCACCAGGTCCTCGAGGGCCGCGTCCTCGCGGTCCCGCGGATCCGTGCACGCGCTCACCGGCGGCATCTCGTGGTTGTTCGAGGGAAGGAAGCCGAGCAGCTCGCGCACCGCGCGAAGGCAGTCGGCGTCGTCGGCGCAGGTCACGTGGCTGACGCCGCTGCGCGCCGCGTGCGTCCGCGCGCCGCCGAGCTCTTCCTTGGTCACCTCCTCGTGGGTCACCGTCTTGATGACCTCCGGGCCGGTGATGAACATGTAGCTCGACTCCTCCACCATGAAGATGAAGTCGGTCATGGCGGGGCTGTAGACGGCGCCGCCGGCGCAGGGACCCATGATCGCGCTGATCTGCGGGATGACGCCCGAGCTCAGCACGTTGCGCGTGAAGATGTCGGCGTAGCCGGCCAGCGACTGCACGCCCTCCTGAATGCGCGCCCCGCCGGAGTCGTTGAGGCCGATGACCGGCGCTCCGGTCTGAAGCGCCAGGTCCATGATCTTGGCGATCTTCCCGGCGAAGGCGCTGGAGAGGGAGCCTCCGAAGACCGTGAAGTCCTGCGCGAAGACGAAGACCTGGCGGCCGTCGACCTTGCCGTAGCCGGTGACCACGCCGTCGCCGGGGATGCGCTGCTCCTCCATGCCGAAGTCCCGGCACTGGTGCTTCACGAGCCGATCCGTCTCGACGAAGGTGCCCGGATCCAGGAGCAGCTCGATGCGCTCGCGGGCGGTGAGCTTCCCCTGTTCGTGCTGGCGCTGCACGCGGCGCGCGCCGCCCGCTTCCAGGGCTTGCCGGTCGAGAGTTTCGAGGCGCGCGATGGGGTCGAGGCTCGCGGAGGCGTCGGGGTCACGTTCGGCCATGCGCGCCGAGGCATAGCCGAGACGGCCGTCCTTGCACACCCTCTCGCCATGACAGACCCCCTGCCCGTCCTGCGTGACGCCGTCCCCGGCGATGGCGCCATCTTGCGCTCGCTCATCCACGCGCTCGCGACCTACGAGCGCGCCCCCGAGGCGGTGGAGGTGACGCCCGAAACGCTCGACGCGCAGCTCGCGGCGGCCGCGCCACCCTTCGAGTGCATCCTGGTGGAGCTGCCCGGGGAGGGCGTGCTCGGCTTTGCGCTGACCTTTCGCACCTACTCCACCTGGAAGGGGCGCGCGGGCACCTGGCTCGAGGACTACTTCGTGCTGCCCGCAGCGCGCGGGCGAGGCCTCGGCCGGGCGCTGCTTCGCGAGGTGGCACGGCGCGCGGTGGCCCGCGGCGACGGCCGCCTCGAGCTCACGGCCCTCGACTGGAACACGCCGGCCACGGACATCTACCGGCGCCAGGGGTTCGCGCCCCAGGGCGACTGGACGACCTGGCGCATCAGCGGTGAAGCGCTCGCCGCCCTCGCGCGGTGAGGGCTACGCCGCCGCGAGCGCGGCGAGGAGCCGGTCGAGGTCCGCGCGGGTGTGCTTCTCCGTGGTCGCCACGAGGAAGTCCTGGCTCCACGCGGCGTCGAAGCGCCCGAGGTCCACTCCGGCCTCGATGCCCTGCGCGCGCAGCGCAGAGAGCAGCGGCGCGGCAGCGGCGGCCACGCGCCGCACGACGATCTCGTTGATGGTTGGCGCGGCATAGGGGAGCGAGAGCCCCGGGAGCCGGGCGATCTCCGCCTTCAGGTACTCGGCGGCGCGGAGGCAGCGCTCGCCCGCATGGAGGAAGCCCTGCTTGCCGAGGAGCGCCGTCCGAATGGCCATGGCCAGCGCGATGAGCCCGTGGTTGGTGCAGATGTTCGAGGTCGCCCGCTCTCGGCGAATGTGCTGCTCGCGCGTCGAGAGCGTGAGCACGAAGCCACGCTCGCCGTCCTGGTCCACCGTCTCGCCGACGAGGCGCCCGGGCATCTGCCGGACGAACTTCTGCCGGCAGGCGAAGAGGCCCACGCCGGGTCCGCCGAGCTGCGGCGGCACGGCCAGCGCCTGACCTTCGCCCACGCAGATGTCCGCACCGGCGTCGCCGGGCGCCCGGAGGAAGCTGAGGGCGTAGGGCTCCGTCGTCGACGTGACCAAGAGCGCGCCGTGCGCCGTCGCGAGGCGTCGCAACGCCGCGAGGTCTTCGACGCACCCGAGGAAGCTCGGGTAGCCCACCACGAGCGCGGCCGTGTCGTCTCGAAGCAGCGCCTCGACCGCCGCGAGGTCCGTGCGTCCGTCCGCGCCGAGAGGCGCCACGTGCATGGCCGGCGCTCCGTCGTCCACGGCGCCGAGGTAGGTGCGCGTCGTGTCGATGGCGTGCGGGTGAAGGCCTGCGCTCAGGACCACGTGCTTCCGCTTCGTCACGCGCCGCGCCATGAGCACGGCCTCGGCGCAGCCGCTCGCGGCGTCGTACATGGAGGCGTTCGCGACCTCCATCCCGAAGAGCTGGCAGACGAGCGTCTGAAACTCGTATATCGCCTGGAGCGTCCCCTGGCTCACCTCCGCCTGATACGGCGTGTAGGCCGTGTAGAACTCCGAGCGGAGCAGCAGCTGATCGACCGCCGGCGGGATGTGGTGGTCGTACATGCCGCCGCCCAGGAACGAGAGGGCGCGGGCGCTGGCGTTGCGCTCGCTCAGCTCCTCCAGGTGCCCCATGAGCGTCGCCTCGTCGAGCGAAGGCTCGAGGTCGAGCGGCTTCGCCACCAGCGCCGGCGGTACGGCGGCGAAGAGATCGTCGAGAGAGGACACGCCGATGCGCTCGAGCATAAGGCGAATCTCGTGGGGCGTGTGAGGCAGGTAGCGCATGCGAACGCCAACCCTGGGCCCTGGCTCGCGAGCGTTCAAGCGCGGGAGCGGAGGACGCGTGCGCTCACTCGATCTTACTGACGAAGTCCTCGTAGCCCGGAGGCTCCATGAGCGACTCGAACTCCGCGGGATCGTTCATCTTGATCCGAACCATCCAGCCCTTGTCATAGGGCGCTTCGTTGACGAGCTCGGGGCTCCCCTCGAGCTCGTCGTTGACCTCCACGATCTCGCCGCTGACCGGCGCGAAGAGCTCCGAGACGGTCTTCACCGATTCGATGTCGCCGAAGCGCTCGTGGGCCTGCACGTCGCTTCCGGCCTCCGGGAGATCGACGAGGGTCACGTCGCCGAGCTGCTCCACGGCGTAGCTGGTCACGCCGACCTCCGCGATGCCGTCATCGAGGAGCCGCGCCCACTCGTGGTCCTTCGTGTAGCGCAGGTCGCTGGGGTACTGGGCCATCTCTCACTTTGCTCGCTTGTAAAAGGGGGTCTTCACGACCACCGCGGGCACGTGCTTGCCGCGAATCGCGATGGCGATCGCCGTGCCGGTGCGTGCTCGCTCCCTCGGCAGGTAGCCGAGGCCGATGTTCTTGCCGAGGGTCGGGGAGGGGGAACCGCTCGTGACGGTGCCGATCTCCGGGCCCGGCGTGCCGTCCTCGCCGAGGGCGTGGATCGCATAGCCATGCCGGGCGATGCCACGCCCCGTCATCTCGAAGCCGACCAGCTTTCGGGCCGGCTTCGCCTCTTTGACGGCGCGGAGCGCGTCGCGGCCGATGAAGTCGCCGTGGTCGAGCTTGACCACCCAGCCCAGGCCGGCCTCGTAGGGGTTCGTCGTCTCGTCGATGTCGTTGCCGTAGAGCGCGAGCTTCGCCTCGAGGCGGAGCGTGTCGCGCGCGCCGAGCCCCGCGGGCGCCGCGCCGGCTGCCACCAGGGCGTCCCAGAGCGTCGGAGCGTCCTTCGCGGCGCAGAAGAGCTCGAAGCCGTCCTCGCCCGTGTAGCCCGTGCGTGCGCCGATGCAGGACACCCCGGCGGCGGTGCCGTCGGCCAGGTGGAAGGGGTCGAGGTCCGCGAGACCGATGCCGCCCACCGCGCGGAGCACGGCCTCGGCGCGAGGGCCCTGGAGCGCGAGGAGCGCGGTCGCATCGCTCCGGTCCTCGTAGCGAAGGTCCCGACCGGCGAGCTCCTGCGCGAAGTGCGCGGCGATCTTGCCGCGATTGCTCGCGTTGCAGACCACCATCACCCGCTCGGGACCACGCCGATAGACGATCAGATCGTCGAGGATCGTGCCCGCCGCGTTGGTGCACACCGTGTAGAGCGCCTTGCCGACGGGAAGCGCCGAGACCGCGTTGGTCACCAAACGGTCCACGGCGGCCACCGCGTCGGGGCCTTCGACGAAGAGCTCGCCCATGTGGGACACGTCGAAGACGCCGACATCCTCGCGCACGGAGGCGTGCTCGGCCTTGATCCCCGCGTACTGCACCGGCATCGCGTAGCCCGCGAACGGCACCAGGCGACCGCCGGCCGCCACGTGGGCTGCGTGGAGCGGGGTCTGCCGGAGGCCGCCGTGGTCGTCGTCTCCCAAGGTGGGCCGCCCATAACACACGCCGTCCTGGCGCTTCAACCGGCCCTGGTCGCGGTCCGGCCTCCCCGCTCTGGGGGGCATCTCCCCGGGGCGCCCGAGCCCCGCGCAACGAGGGCCCACCGCGGACGAAGAGCCGCCACCCGCCATGGAAAGCTCCTTCCCTCTCGACCCGCCTCCGGCTTCGGCCGCCGCGGACCCCTCGGGCACGGCGCCGCTGACGCTGCCCGCTCCGACCTCGGCGCAGGAGCTGCTCCTCCGCGTGGAGACACCCAGCCAGCGGCACCGCGCGCGGCGGCTGGACGTGCCCCTCACCATCGGCAGCGGGAGGGACGTCGAGGTCCGCCTCGAGGACCGATACGTGAGCGGGCGCCACCTTCGCCTCACGCCGCGCGGCCGCGCCGTGTGCATCGAGGACCTCGGGAGCCGGAACGGGACCTGGGTCGACGGGCGCCGCGTGGGGCGTCTGGAGGTGGGTCCGGGCACCCGGGTGCGCATCGGCCGGACCGCTCTGCTCGTGGTGGCCGCGCCCGGTCCGGAACGCCTCGCGGGGGGCCGCGTGGCGGCCTCCTTCGCGATGCAGGAGCTTCTCGACGAGACCGAGCGGCTGGCGCGGCTGCCCTGGCCCGTGCTCGTCCTCGGTGAGTCCGGTGCCGGTAAGGAAGGGGTGGCGCGGGCGCTTCACACGCGCGGGCCACGACGGGCGGGGCCCTTCGTCGCCCTCAACGCCGGCGGGCTCGCGCCCACGCTGGTCGAGAGCGAGCTCTTCGGACACGAGCGGGGCGCCTTCACCGGCGCGGTGCAGCGCCACCTCGGGGCCTTCGAGCGCGCGCACGGCGGAACGCTCTTCCTCGACGAGGTGGGCGAGCTCCCGGTGGCCCTCCAGGCGCGGCTCTTGCGGGTGCTCGAGGAGTGGCGCGTGCGCCGCCTGGGCGCCGCGCGCGAGCGCGTCGTGGACGTGCGCCTCGTGTGCGCGACGCACCGCGACCTCGCCGCCTGGGCGCGCGAGGGTCGCTTCCGCCACGACCTTCTCTATCGCATCCGGCGTCTCGTGCTGGAGGTCCCGCCGCTCCGGTCGCGGCCCGACGACGTGGGTCCGCTCGCGGCGCACTTCCTTGCGGCGCTCGGTGAGGGTCTCGGCGGGCGAACGCTGAGCGCCTGCGGTCTTGCACGGCTCCGCGCGCACGACTGGCCGGGCAACGTACGGGAGCTGCGGAACGTCGTGGAGGCCGCGGCGGCCTATGCCGCGCGCCCCGTGCTCGACGCCGCGGCCATCGAGCGCGCGCTCCTGCGGGTGGGTACGATGCCGACGGCGGCGCCGCCCGCGGCATCGAGACCGGCCGGCACCGGGGCCTCGCCGCCGTCCTGCT
>CALCTH010000091.1 GCA_937893795.1 uncultured Myxococcales bacterium
ATACGGCGCCTCCCCGGTCCCGGGCGCAGCCGTGTGAGTGCCCGAGGGCGAGCTCGCCCACGTCCTCGAGCGGCCCCTCCTCCGTGCGCACGGGCGCAGGTTCCGCGTGGCTCTCGCCGCGGCCGTCCCCCCGCTGACCGCGATCTCCGGCCCCCCAGCACAGGACCCGCCCCGACACGAGCGCGCAGCTCGTGCCCCCGCCGGCGGCGACGGCGCTGGCGCCGCGCAGCACCCGTCGTGCCGTCGCGCTGTCGGTGGGAGGGCCGGCCGGGCCGAGCTGACCGAATCCGCCGTGTCCCCAGCAGCGGACCTCGGACGAGGGGTGGAGCGCGCACGCATGAAAGGCACCGAGCGCGAGGCGCCGTACCGGCCCCGCGCTCGATACGGTGGCGGGGTCATCGTGGCGGTCCCCGAAGCCCCCGCCGCTCCGGCCGAGCTGTAGGAAGCGGTTCGAGCCCCAGCAGCGGGGCAAGGCGTCGGCCTCGTGCGCGCACGCGAAGTCCGCGCCCGCGACGAGCCCCGGCGCGGGCGGAGGGAGATCGTGCGGCGGGAGAGCAGGCGGCGGGAGAGCGGGCGGCGGAGCATCGGGCGACGGAGCATCGGGCGCAGGAAGCTCACTCGGCAGAGTCGAGCGCGCCTCGGGAGACTCCGCGGCGCGCGGCGCGCGCACGGCGGGCGCCGCCGCCTCCCCGCAGCCGATGAGCGCGAGCAGCAGCAGCGGGCGACGGGTCACCCCGCGAGTCTAGTGCCCGAGGCCGAGCGCGAGCGGCGCTGGAAATGACGGGTCGCGGTAGACCCTCGCCGAGGCGGCGCTATGAGCTGGCGGTGAAGCGTCACGCCCCGGCCGCCGAGCGGAACCGCGAGCCGCTCCTCGCCGTGCTCCGCCGGGTGCTCCCGGCGCGTGGGACGCTCCTGGAGGTCGCGAGCGGCACGGGACAGCACGCGGTCTTCTTCGCCGCCGCGCTGCCCGAGCTCGTGGTGCAGCCCACGGACCCGAGCGATGAACAGCGCGCCTCCATCGCGGCGCGGGTGGAGGAAGCCAGGCTCCCGAATCTCCGCGCGCCGCTCGCGCTCGACGCGCGCGACCCCGAGTGGCCGCTCCGTCGGGCCGACGCCGTGCTTTGCGTGAACATGTTCCACGTCGCGCCGCTGACCGCCGCGGCGGGTCTCTTCGCGGGCGCCGCGCGGGTGCTCCCGGTGGGCGGCGTCCTCGCCACCTACGGGCCCCATCGCGAGGGCGGGCGGCATACGAGCCAGGGCAACGAGGCCTTCGACCGATCGCTCCGGGACCAGCACCCGGACCTCGGGCTGCGCGACGTCGAGAGCGAGCTCGTCCCGCTTGCCGCGGCCGCAGGCTTCGCGCTCGCCGAGCGCGTGCCCATGCCGGCAAACAACCTGACCCTCGTCTGGCGGCCAGCCAGCGCATGAGTCGCCCTCCTCCCCGGGCCGCTCGTGGGTCCGACGCGCGGCGCGGGCCGCTCCTCATGCTGCTGGCGACGGCGTGCTTCACGGGCATGGTCGCCGCGGTGAAGATCGCGCGGGAGGAGCTCCCGGCGCTCGAGGTGATCATCTGGCGAACGGGCATCAGCGTGCCCCTCGCGGCGCTGCTGGCGGCCCGCGGCCGCGCCTTTCGGCTCAAGGCGAAGCGCCTCGTGGCGTTGCGGATCCTCCTCGGCACCAGCGCCATGGTCTGTTTCTTCCACTCGGCCGAGGGCCTCGGCCTCGCCGAGCTCTCGGTCATCAGCCGGCTCCAGCCGGTGCTCGTGGCAGTGCTCGCGCCGCTGCTGCTCGGCCGGGGCGAGCGGAGCGGGGGGCACCTCGTGGGGCTGCTGGCGGCCGGCCTCGCGGGCACGCTGCTCATCTTCGTTCCCGACCTTCGCGCGCCGGAGAGCCTCCGTGCCTTGCTCCCCTTCGCCCTCGCGGCGCTCGGAGGCACGGTGTTCAGCGCGGCCGCACACGTCACCGTCCGCCGTCTAGGCGCTACGGAGAACCCGCGCGCCGTCGTCTTCTGGTTCCAGGTGGGCGCCTTCTCGCTCGCCGCCGGTGTCCTCGCGGCCAAGGGGGCACTCCCGACGGGGCTCCCGGCGCCGCACCTCTGGATGCCGCTCGCGACCGTCGGGCTGCTGGCCACGCTCGGTCAGATGCTCATGACCGAGGCCTATCGCGTTGCGCGGGCGTCGCGGGTCGCGGCGATGAGCTACGCGGCGCCGGTGCTCGGGATGCTCGGCGACGTGCTGGTCTTCGGCAAAGCCCCGACGATGTGGGCTGCCCTCGGCGCCGCCGTCGTCATCGCGGCCGGCCTGCTCCTCGTCTTCGCCCCGAGGGCTCAGACGACGCCGGTCGTCTCGAGGTAGATCCAGACCAACCAGCTCACGAAGCACGCGACGAGCGTCGCCCCCTCCGCGCGGTTGATGTGCTGGTAGGGGCGGAAGGCGCGCGCGAGAACGAAGAGCAGTACGCCGACGCCGAGCATCACCGGGTAGTCCCGGCTCATGACGCTCGCCTCGATGGGGCCGGGACGAATGACGCCGGGAAGTCCCAGGACACCGAGCGTGTTGAAGAGGTTCGAGCCGATGACGTTGCCGACGGCGATCTCGTGCTCCTTCTTCTGCGCGGCGACGACCGTCGCGGCGAGCTCCGGGAGGCTCGTCCCGAAGGCCACGATGGTCAGGCCGATGACCAGCTCGCTCACGCCGTAGTGCCGCGCGACGGTCGTGGCCCCCCAGACGAGCGCGTTGGAGCCCGCGAGCAGAACACCGAGCCCGGCGAGGAGCCAGAGGAGCGCCACGCCCTGGCCCATGGGCGGCGCCAGACCCTCGGCGTCCGATGCCGCTACCTCGCCGTGGCGGTCTCGGCTCCGAAGGCCCTCGCGGACCACGAAGCCGACCATCGCGACCATGCCGGCCAGCAGCAACACCCCGTCCACCCGGCCGAGGTGGCCGTCGAGGAGGAGCACGCCGGCGCCGAGCATCACGAGGAGCATCACGGGCAGCTCCCGCGAGAGCACGTCCTGCGGGACCTGCAGCGGGCTCACCAGGGCAGCGACGCCGAGGACGAGCGCGACGTTGGTGATGTTCGATCCGATCGCGTTGCCCACGCTGAGCCCCGCCGCGCCCTCGAGCGCCGCGACGGACGACACCAGCATCTCCGGCGCGCTCGTGCCGAAGCCGACGATGGTGAGCCCGATGACCAGCGGGCTGACCCCGAGGTTCCGCGCGGTGGCGGCCGCGCCCATAACGAAGCGGTCCGCTCCCCATACGAGGGCGACGAAGCCGAGCACGATGGCGAGGGTGGGGGTGAGCAGCTCCACGGGGACCAGGCCGGGGCTGTCTAGTGAACGGCGGCCCCGGCGTCGAGGCGTCAGCCTCCAAAGCGGATCGCGAGATAGGCCACGGCGAAGAGCGCCTGAAGGGCGATACCCGCCAGGCTGAAGGCCCGAAGCGCCGGACCCGGCGTGGCGCCCCGCGGCACCTCGGGCCCGGTCATGGCGCGGTGATTGAGGGCCGCGAGGGCGGGCGCCGTCAGAAAGCTCAGCGTCGTCGCGAGGTCCACCAGCTGGCGCAGCGAGCCGCCGGCGAAAGCGAGGAGCGCCAGGGAGCCCGTCCCGAGGAGCATCGCGAAGGTCCAGTAGCGAGGCGCGCGCGGCTCCGCCTGCGAGGGTCGCGCTCCCGCCGGATGCTCCGGATCGCGAAAGCGCCGCGCGAGCACGGTGAGGGCGCGGGGAAAGCCGTCGGCGACCGTCAGCGTGGTGGAGAACATCGCCAGGAACGCCGCCGCCGCGATGAGCGGCCGGCTGAACGCGCCGAGCTGCCGTGCGTAGAGGTCGACGAGCTGCGCGGCGAAGGCGGGCGCCGAGGCGGCGAGCTCGACCCCCCCACCCGCGAAGACGCTGGCGCCGAGCACGAGAAAGCAGAGCGCGAGAAGCGCCGTCGTCAGGTACCCGACGTGGAAATCCAGGAGCGAGGCCCGCACCGTCGGCAGGCTGCCCTCGGCCTCGGCCTTCGCGAGCACCCAGAGCGACTGCCAGATGGACACGTCGATGGCGCTCGGCATCCAGCCAACCAGCGCCGCGAGGCTGAGCGCGCCCGCGCCGGCGACGAGCGCCGGCGAGGGGACCCATGCCGTCTCGAGCGCGCCCGGTAGGGCCAGGGCCGTGGCGATGAGCGTCGCGACGGTGAGCGCCCCGACGGCCACCTTGATGAAGGCGTCGAGCCAGGGAAAGCGCCCGACCCGCAAGATCCCGTAGGAGAGCGCGAGGAGCAGCGCGCTCATGGTGACGGGCGAGAGGCCGAGATCGAAGAAGGCGATCAAGAGCGCCGCGGTGACGAAGGTGACCGCGGCCTGCACGGTGAACATCGTGCCTACGGTGAGCGCCGCGTAGAGGCCCAGCGCCCAGCGGCCACGACGCCGGTAGCCCTCGAGCATCGAGGTGCCCGTCGCCGCCGCGTACTGCGGCCCGAAGCGAAAGGCCGGGTACTTCATGACGTGCGCGAGCACGATGACGCCCGCGAGGGCGAGGCCGCCGGAGGCGCCGGCCCTCGTCGCCTGCACCAAGTGCGAGACGCCCACGGCGGTGCCGGCGAAGAGCACGCCGGGTCCGAGGGCCTTCAGCGTGCGCGCGAGGCGGGGCCTCACGGCGGTCCGTCGAAGGGCGGCCAGGTCCCACCCCGCGAAGCGTTCCAGGTCGGCGCCTCCCCCTGGGCGAGGGCGACCACGCGCTGCCGCAGCACGACCCGGGTGACGGTGCTCGTCTCCGAGACCGAGCGCCGTTTGCCGACCTGGGTGGCGAAGACGGCCATGGAACCGATCTTCGGCAGCGGGAAGCTCACCTCGGCGATGCGTCCTCCGGGCCCGCGCCGCTGTCCGCCGAGGAGCCGGGCGCCGACGATGGGGTGCTCGCGGTCCTCGACCGTGCTGCCGAGGTCTCGCACGACGCGACACACCGCGCCGGCATCGAGGCCGTAGACGTGGTTTTGCGTCCAGACCTCGAGGGCGCACCAGGCTCCATGGAGCGCTTCCACGCCCGTGGCGGGATGCAGCTCGACGTCGATGCCGGTCTCGGGGGAGACGTCGGGAGGGATGCTGCGCGACTTCGGGGCGGTGCCGGGTAGCGCCGGGACGCCACGTTGCGTGTGGCGATCGGAGGATCCGCTCATGGGGCGCCGAGTCTACCCCTTCCCGCCGCTGCACCCTATCGTGCGTCGATGGACCGCGACGCGGAGCTTCGACGCTGGCTCGCGACGCCGCGGCGCACCTGGCGCTGGAATCGCGGCGAGACGGAGGGCTACGACGCCGTCGAGGCGAGCGGCGCCGTGCTTCGCTGGTACCGGTGGTCCCATCGGGCCGAGGGCGGCGGCGCGCACGACCTGGTGCTGCAGGCGCGCGAGGCCTTTCTTCGCGACGGGCCACCGCGGCCGACCCCCGCGGGCGTCCTCGACCAGCTGCGAGCGCACTTGGCGAGCGAGCAAAGCGAATGACCGCCTCTCGCTGGCGTGAGGTAGGCTGTCCGAGGTGAGCGACGCGCGCGAAGGCCACGAGACCGCCGTCGGCCACGGTCCGCCGGACCGCGCCGCCGGGCGGGTGAAGCGAGCGCCGAGCGAGGCGCCGCCCCACGGGGAGCCGAGCGGTCCCATGCGAGCTCCCGGCACCGCCCAGCCGGTGGCCATCGCGCCCATGACCCACGCGCACGACGACCGGCCGCTCATCGAGGTGGAGGTCGTCCATCAGCACGGGCCGGCGCCGCGCATGGAGACGACTCCGGAGGCCCTCGAGATCTGGACCATGAACCGGGTGTACGTCTGCGACGCGCGCGGCGTATGCATGACGGTGCGCCAGCGCCGCGACGCCCCGGGCGCGCCCAAGGAGAGCCCCGTCGTGGGCGCCCGCCTCATCGGCGGACAGATCCGCGAGGGGGCGCGCTTCGGCATCGCGGTTCCCTACCCGCGGCCCGGCATGGAGGCCGTCTTCGAGCACGCCCCGGGTGCGAAGACGCCGTTCTCGCGTACGAGCCCCGTCGAGCGGGTGGTGCTGCGGCTCCAGCACTACACGGTGGATCCGAGCCGCCTCGTGCCCACGTGGTCCGAGATCACCCGCCGCGGCTTCTGAAGCCGGGACGGACGCGGCCCCTTGGGGGCGGCTCCGCGGGCGAGGTACACCGCGGGTCATGAACCGACTCGAGGACAAAGTCGCCATCGTCACCGGCGCGAGCCGCGGCATCGGCGAGGCCATCGCGAGGGATCTCGTCGCGAACGGGGCCAAGGTCGTGCTGGCGGCGCGAAAGCCCGAAGCGCTGCACGCCGTCGCCGCGTCGCTCGGCGACGCGGCGCACCCCATCGCGGCGCACGTCGGCAAGGAAGATCAGGTCGAGGCGCTCGTCGAGGGCGCCATCGCGCACTTCGGGAAGGTGGACGTGCTGGTGAACAACGCCGCCACGAACCCCTACTTCGGCCCGATGATGAACGTGGAGTGGGGCGCCTGGGACAAGACCTTCGAGGTCAACGTGAAGGGCTACTTCATGACCTCCCGCGCCGTCGTGCGACACCTGCTCGGGCGGAAGTCACCGGGGTCCATCATTCACGTCGCGAGCGTCGTCGGCCTCATCGCCGCCCCGCTCCAGGGCGTCTACGCCATGAGCAAGGCCGCCGTGCTCTCGATGACCCGCACGCTCTCGGCGGAGCTCGGTCCTCGGGGCATCCGCGTGAACGCCATCGCGCCGGGCCTCGTGGAGACCCGCTTCGCCCAGGCGCTGACGAGCAACGCCGCGCTCAAGAAGCAGATCGTCGACCGCACGATGCTCAAGCGCGTGGGCGTCCCGAGCGACATCGCCCCGACGGCCACCTTCCTCGCGAGCGACGAGTCGGCCTACCTCACGGGACAGACGCTCACGGTGGACGGCGGCTGGACCATCGGCTGAGAAGACGACGCGCTCAGCTCAGCGTGCCGCAGGCCTGCTCCGCGGCCGCCACCAGCGCTCCCTCGCGGAGCAGCGCCGCCGCCGCGGCGATGTCCGGGTAGAGAACCCGGTCGCCCGCGAGCGGGGCGATACGCTCGCGAAGCCGCGCGTGGGCCGCCGCGACGCCCCGCGCGGGCCGAAGCGGACGACGAAGGTCGAGGCCCTGCGCGGCGACCATCGCCTCGATGGCGAGCACCGTGCGGACGTGGTCGACGACGCGCGTGAGCTTGCGGGCGGAGATGGTGCCCATGGACACGTGGTCCTCCTTGCCCGCCGACGAGGGGATGGAGTCGACGCTCGCCGGATGCGCGAGGACCTTGTTCTCGCTCACGAGGGCGGCCGCCGTGACCTGCGCCATCATGAAGCCCGAATCGAGCCCGGAGCGCGTCCCTAGGAAGGGGGGCAACCCACTCGAGAGCGCCGGGTTCACCAGCTGCTCCAGGCGTCGCTCCGCCACGTTCCCGAGCTCGGCCACGGCCATCGCCGCCGCGTCGAGGGCCAGCGCCAGCGGCTGCCCATGGAAGTTGCCGCCGCTCAGGATCGCCGGCGCCGCCGCGGCGCCCTTCGGATGGCCCGCGGGGAAGACCAGAGGGTTGTCCGTCGCCGCCTCGGTCTCCCGCTCGAGCACCTCCCGCGCGAAGGCGAGCACGTCCCGGCTCGCACCGTGGACCTGGGGCATGCACCGCAGGGAGTAGGGATCCTGGACCTTGGCGCAGTCCCGGTGGCTCTCCATGATTTCGCTGTCGGCGAGCAGGTGGCGGAGGTTGCCGGCCACAACGGCCTGACCCGGATGCGGGCGCATGGCCTGGATGCGGGGGTCGAAGGGTCGCGCGCTGCCCTGAAGCGCTTCGAGGGACATGGCCCCGGTGACGTCCGCGCTCCGACAGAGCGCGAGGCCGGCGTGGAGCGCCAGGCCGCCCTCCGCGAGCATGAGCTGCGTGCCGTTGATGAGCGCGAGGCCCTCCTTGGCCTGGAGGCGAACGGGCTCGAGCCCGGCGCGGCGCAGCGCTTCGTCGCCGGAGAGCCGCTCGCCCTCGTAGTCGGCCTCGCCTTCGCCCGTGAGGACGAGCGCCAGGTGGGCGAGCGGGGCCAGATCGCCGCTGGCGCCCACGGAGCCCTGCGCGGGCACGCGGGGGAGCACCCCATGGGCGAGGAGAGCGAGCAGGGCCTCGACGAGCGCGGGCCGCACGCCGGAGCACCCGAGCGTCAGCACCTGGGCCCGGAGGGCCACCAGCGCCCGGACGACGGGCTCGGAGAGGTCCGGGCCGACGCCGCAGGCGTGACTCCGGAGGAGATTATGCTGAAGAGCCGTGATCTCGGCGGCGTCGATGCGCGTCTCCGCCAGAGCACCGAAGCCCGTGTTCACCCCATACACGTTGGGCGCGTCGTCGCCCGCGGAGGCCAGCGAGGCGATCATCGCGTGCGCCGCCATCACGCGCTCTCGGGCGTCATCCCCGAAGCGCAGGGTGCGGGTCCCCGCCGCGACGCCGGCGAGGTCGTCGAGGCTCCAGCGGCGGCCGAGGTCCAAGGGCCGCGCGTCGGGCGCGGGGTGCGGGGCGGCTTCGCTCATGACGCGACCCTCCCTGCGCCACCGGGCGCGATCAAGGCAGCGCCGTGAGTCCCCCCGGGCGCCGAGGCCCTGCCGCCCGCGAAGCCTGCACGCCCGCTTCGTGACCTGCGCTGGCCGCGCGTCACCTTCTGGACCGGCATCCTGGTCCCAGCCGGACGCGAGCTGATAGTCTCGCGCGACGCGCGCACCGCGCGTCCGCCCGCACGATGGAACGGCCCCCGCCCACCGAGGCCCCCAGCGAGAGCTCGAGCCCGCCCCCGCGCCTCAGCGACGCCCCCTCCCTCGCGCCCTCACCGCGCACGTACCATTCGCTCGCGCCCCACGCTCTCACGCCCGAGGGCACGCTCGAGGCCGACGCGGCGTCGGCCATCGCCGACCTGGAGGCCGAGCTCCAGGCGTCCGGCGACGATGCCCGGCGCCGGGCCATCCTCCAGTGGGAGATCGCCCGGGTCCACGAGAGCGAGGGCCAGCTCGGCAACGCCGTGCGCGCCCACCTCGCGGCCTTCAACCTCGACCCGACCTACCGCGTACCGCTCCATGCGCTCGTCCGGATCATGAGCCGGATCCGGTCGTTCAAGAACCTCGCGAGGCTCTACCGAGAGCAGGCCAAGCGCGCGGAAAACCCCGCGGATCGGGCCGCGGCGCTCCTCGATCTCGCGGCGCACCTCGAAGACCGGGACGGCGACGTCGAGGCGGCCCGGGAGACGCTGCAGGAGGCCTTCGCGGCCGATCCGAGGACCAGCGCGCTCTCCCTCGAGCGCGTGGCGCGGCGGGACGGCGACCCTGCCGAGACGCTCCGCGCCCTGCGAACGCGCGCCGAGACCACCGCGCACCCGGTGCTGCGGGCGCTCCTCCTCTCCGAGCTGGCCGAGGCCCGCGCCGCCGAGGGCGAGATCGACGCGGCCTTTCTCGCCCTCGACGAGGCGCTGACGACCCCTGCCGCGCGCTTCCGAGTGCTCGAGACCATGGAACGTCTCGCCCGCAGCCACGACCGGCGCGCGGAGCTGGCCCGCGCCCTCGAGGGCCAGGCCGAGCTGGCCCTGGAGGCGACGCGCGGAGGGCTGACGGACGGATCGGGCGCCTTCGGTCAGGAGCACTTCGGGAGGGCGTCCGCCGCCAGGGCAGCCGCCCGGCTTCGCGAGGCTGCACGCCATCGCGCCACCGTGGATGACCTCGACGCCGCCGCCGCGCTCCTCGCGCGCGCCCGCGACGTGGCC
>CALCTH010000092.1 GCA_937893795.1 uncultured Myxococcales bacterium
GGCGCGGGCCGGGCCCGCCGGCGCGCTTAGCTTCGAGGCGGCTGCGCTGACCGTGCAGCCCGTACGCCCGGGCGGGGCGCCTCTCCCCGTCCCGGCGGCGCCGCCGCCGGCGGCGGCACCTTCGCCGCCCGAGGTAGCCATCCCCGCGGACATCGAGCGCTACCGCGTGCCCATCGACGGGCAGCCGACGCGCGGCGCCGCCGCCGCCCCGGTCACCATCGTCGAGTTCGGCGAGTTTCAGTGCCCCTTCTGCATGCGCGTCCAGCCCACGCTCGAGCGCATCCGCCAGCACTATGGGCCTCAGCAGGTGCGCTTCGTCTGGCGCAACAACCCGCTCCCCTTCCACCAGAACGCCGAGCCGGCGGCGCTCCTCGCCATGGAGGTCCATGCGCGGGACGGGGACGCGGCCTTCTGGGCGATTCACGACGTGCTCTTCGAGAACCAGCGCGCCCTGGAACGCTCGGACCTCGAAGCCTACGGCCAGCGCTTCGGCCTGAGCCGCGCCGACGTGGAGCAGGCTCTCGATGGGCGCTCCCGGCTCCCGCTCATCCGCGCCGACCAACAGGTGGCATCGCGCATCGGCGCGCGCGGCACACCCAACTTCTTCATCAACGGGCGGCAGCTGACGGGCGCGCAGCCCTTCGCGCGCTTCCAGGAGATCATCGACCAAGAGCTCGTCCTGGCCGCGCGGCTTCACGCGAACGGGGTGGCACCCGGCGCCATCTACGCCACGCACATGGCCGGGGCGCAGGAGCGCGCGGCGCCTTCGCCGACCCCGCGTCCGCGCCCACGTCCGGACCCGGCGGCGGTGTACCGCGTGCCGCTCGAGGGCGACCTCCCGCAACGAGGGCCGGACGACGCGCTCGTCACCGTGGTGATCGTCTCGGACTTCGAGTGCCCCTTTTGCGCGCGCGTGCGCCCGACCGTGGAGTCCGTGCTGCGGCGCTACGGCAACGACGTTCGCCTGGTGTGGATGAACAACCCGCTGCCCTTCCATCAGCGGGCCGGGCCCTCGGCGAACGCCGCGCTCGAGGTTTTCCGCCAGGGCGGGGACGCCGCCTTCTGGCGCTATCACGACACGCTCTTCGACCATCAGCGCGAGCTGACCTCGGCGAACCTGGTCCAGTGGGCGGCGACCCAGGGCCTCGACGCCGGCGCCGTGGAGGACGCCATCGCGCGGGACGCCCACGGCGCGACCATCGAGCGGCAGCAGCAGCTCGCTCGCCAGCTCGGCGCGTCGGGCACGCCGAGCTTCTTCATCAACGGACGAAGCATGCGCGGCGCCCAGCCCTTCGATCGCTTCGCGGCGCTCATCGACGAAGAGCTCGCCAAGGCGCGGCGCCTCGTCGCCGAGGGTGTACCGCGCGCTCAGCTCTACGCGCGCATCATCCGCGGCGGCGCGACCACCGCCCAGACGCTTCAGGGCCCCGCCCCCGCCCGGGCGGACGCGCGGGACCCCGACCGCGTCTACGAGATCCCGGTCCCACGCCGGGCGCCGCGGCGCGGAAGCCGGCGGGCGCCGGTGGTCGTGCAGATCTTCAGCGACTTCCAGTGCCCATTCTGCCGGCGGGTCCTGCCGACGGTCGCCCAGCTCCTGAGCGAGTACGAAGGGCGCATTCAGCTCATCTGGCGCGACTACCCGCTGCCTTTTCACCAGCAGGCCAAGCCCGCCGCGGAGGCGGCCCGTGAGGTCTTCCGGCAGCGCGGCAACGACGCCTTTTGGGCCTACCACGACCTCCTCTTCGCGAATCAGCGAACGCTGGAGACGGATGACCTGGTGCGCCTCGCGGGGCAGCTTCGCGGCGTGAACGCGCGGGCCGTACGCCGTGCGCTCACGCGCGGGACCCATCGCGCTGCCGTCGAGGCCGACATGGCCGTGGTGCGCGAGGCCGGGGCGCGCATCGGGACGCCGGCCGTCTTCATCAACTTACGCCTCGTCTTGGCCGCCCTGGAGGTCTAGACCTTCCGCACCTCCATCTCCCGCGCGCTGGCCTTGGCTCAGCGCGCGACGCCCTGAAAGCGACACGCGCACCGCGCGTAACGGGCGCTTCTGAACGCTCGAGGCGGCCTGCTCACCTACCTGCGCGTGGCTCGGACGGGACAATTCGACATGGCGGCAATTGCCGTCAGCTAATAATTTTCCGCTGGCGTCGTACGGATGGGCATGACCCACCGACTGCTCGCTCTCGCCCTGGTCGTCTTCGGCCTCCTGCCCGGGCGTGCGCTCGCCCAGCGCATCGCGGATGCGCCGGAGCCGCCGTCGCGCTGGGCCCTCGACTTCACCGCCAGCACCTCCTTCCCGCTCGCGGCGGGCGGCGGCGTGCTCCTCGAGACGCCGGGGCGCCTGCTCCTCGACGTTCGCGCCGGGACCATGCCGCGGGCCTATCTCGCCGCCATCAACAGCGCGCTGACGAGCGTGGGCGCGTTCGGTGAGAGCGACGCGGAGCGGGTCGAGGAGGCCATCGACCGTACCCTGGTCCTCCGTGCCGGTACGGGCTTCGGCATCGGCAAGCGCACCGAGCTCATGGTGGGCTACACGCGCATCACCGTCGGGGGCCGCGTCGCGAGCGAGGACCTCGTGGCGCAGACGGTCGGCCTCGGCATGGACCCGGTGGACGTCTCGGCGACGCTCCACGCCGCCCACGTTTCGCTCGGAGGACGCTTCGTCCTGGGTCGCCACGTCGTTCTCCGCGTTGCGCTCGAGTGGGTGCATACGGTCTCCGCCAGGGCGAGCGCGGACGTCGAGCGCGACGACCTCCGCGACGAGGCCGAGACCTTCCTCCAGGACACCATCGAGAGCTATGGCTTCGCGCCGGCGCTCCGTTTCGAGCTCGGCTGGCGCGCCATCGGCGGCTGACGTGGCCGCCGGAGGACGCTGCCCTCCTGGATCGGGGAGGGCGCTCAGGCCTACCCTTCCCGAATGGCTGGTGGGTACACGGTGGAGCGGTCCCTCGACATGCAGGCGCCGCCCGAGACGATTCACGCGCTCATCGACGATCTCCACGCATGGCCGAAGTGGTCCCCCTGGGAGGAGCTCGACCCGACCATGGAGCGCAGCTACGAGGGCCCGGACGCGGGGCCCGGCGCGAGCTACTCGTGGAAGGGCAACAAACAGGTAGGCCAAGGCCGAATGACCGTTCGGGATTCGGAGGCACCGGCGCGCGTCGTGCTCGACCTCGCGTTTCTCAAGCCCTTCAAGAGCGAGAGCGTCACGACCTTCCTCCTCGAGCCGGCCGGGGAGGGCACGACGGTGCGCTGGCGGATGGACGCGAAGCACACCTTCATGACGCGCCTCTTCAGCCTCTTCGCGAGCTTCGACAAGATGATCGGCAAGGACTTCGAGAAGGGGCTCGCCAAGCTGAAGACCGTCGCCGAAGCGTCCTGAGCCTTTCGCGTCGTGCTCCCCCGGGCGGGGATGGCACTCTGCCTCTCGATGGCCTCAGGCGACCTGCGCTCCGTCAACCTGAACCTGCTTCCCATCCTTCACGCCCTGCTCGGGGCGGGCAGCGTCACCGAAGCAGCGCGACGCCTGCACCTCTCGCAATCCTCGGTGAGCGGGTCGCTACGCGCTCTCCGGGATCACTTCGGCGATGAGCTGCTCGTCCGGAATGGACGGGAGTCCGTGCTCACGCCGCGCGCGACCGAGCTCCTCGAACCGCTCGACCGGCTCATGGCGTCCATGGGGGAGCTTCTCTTCAGCGACTCCTTCGCGCCGGAAGCCGCGGATACGCAGCTCATCATCGCGAGCGCCGACTACGTCGAGGTGCTGCTCGCGCCGGGGTTCGCCGATCTATTGCCGCGGAACCAAGGATCCGCGCGCGTCCAGTTCACGCACGCAACCCTCTCCGATCTGCCGGCGCTCGGTCGGGGCGGCGTCGACCTGGTGATCGGGCCGCGGCGGCTTCTCGACCGGGCGCTCGAGATGGTGCGCGTACCTGTCGAGGAGCTGCGCCGGAAGCGGCTCTGGCGCGACGGGCACGTGGTGGTGCGGCGTCGTGACGCGGACGTGAGCGACGAGTCCCTCGAGGACTACCTCGCCGCGCCCCACGCCAGCTTTCGCCTCGACCGGGTCTTCGCGGGCAACAGCGAACAGCTCGCCCTCGAGCAGCATGCTCTCGCGCAGAACGACCGTCTTCTGCTTCCGAGCCTGCACACCCTCCTGTGGGTGGCGGCGCACAGCGGCTACCGCGCCGTGGTGCCCGAGAGCCTGGCGCGTTTCTACGAAGGGGCCTTTCCGCTCGCGGTGGAGACTCCACCCTTCGCCATCCCGGACCTGGACATCGAGATGCTCTGGCATCGGAGGCAGGACGCCTCGGCACGCCACCGATGGCTGCGTGAGTGCATGGTGGAGGTGGTCGGCGCCGCCCCCTTCGTACCCAGCTGAGCCGTCATCGGTGACACCGATGGCACCCATCGGTGGAAAGGCGATCGCTCCTCCGGCGAAAGGGTCACCCTCGGCTCTTCACCCTCGCGCAGGAGAAGCACTCATGAGTCATGAAGAACGGCTGGCCAAGCTCGAAGCCAAGCTGGCCTCCGTCAAGGAAAAGGTCGCGGGCGTTCCCGGCGCCACGAAGGAGGCGCTGGCGTCCGCCAAAGCCGAAGTCGAGGCCACGGCCGAGAAGGTCGGTACGGATCTCGAAGAGGCGAAGAACAAGATCAGCGCGGAGACCAAGGCCAAGGCGGAGGAGACGAAGGAGAAGGTCCAGGCCTGGCTCGCCGAGCAGAACGTCGAGCACCTGGAGCGTCGCGTGGCGCGGAAGGCCGACGCCGTCGACGGTCGCCTCGTGGTCGCGGCCATGGCCATCGACGACGTTCACGAGGCGCTGCTCGACCTCGCCGAGGCCGAGATCGACCTCGGTGAGGCACGGGGCTGAGCGAATGGGGACCACGCGGGGTGCGCCGCGTGGTCCCCGTCGGCTCAGCCGGCCGGCGCGGCGGCGCGTGCCTCGTCGAGCGCGGCCTGGAGCCTGGCCTCGTCGTCGTGGCTCAGGTTCGACTGGACGATCGTGCCGCCGAACTTCTGAATCTCCGGAACCACTTTGTCCGGTGTCGCCTTACGCACGAGCACGAAGAGTGCCGAGCTCCCGTTGCGGAGGCCCTCGGCGATGGTCTTCATCATCTCGTCATCGATTCCGACGTCGGTCAGTGCTCCGCGGACCGCCCCGGCGGTGGCGCCCACGCCCAGCCCCAGAAGCGGGTTCATGAAGACGAGGCCGATCAGCGTGCCCCACATACCGCCGCTCACCGCGCCGGCAGCCGTCATGTTCACGGCCTGATGAAGCTTGACCTTGCCGTCGTCGTTCTTGATGGCGACCACCGCGTCTTCGAGGTCGATGAGGTAGTCCGACTGGAGTTTGGCGAGCTCGAGCCGCACCTCATGGGCGCGATTCATATCCGGATAGCAGATGGCAATGAACGTGGGCATGTGTCCTCCTTGAAGGCTTGACTAATTCCTCATCAGCGGGCCCATGATTGGGTCTTCTGTGTGACAAAGTGAGGTTGAGAGAACCTGATAGATATGCTCTATCGTGCGCGTATTAGTGCGACCAAAGGTGAACAATCTCGCCGCTTCAATGGCGAATGTCCTCGCCCCCACGCCCCGAGACGGATGCAGGCTATGCTGCGTCCCATGAGCGAGACCACGACGCGAAAGGGCGGCTGCCTTTGCGGTGCCGTCCGCTACGAGGCCGCGGTGCGCTCCGAGGTGAGCGCGTGCCACTGCAGCATGTGCCGGCGCTGGTGCGGCGGGCCCTTGTTCGCGGTGCCGGCCGAGACGGTGCGCTTCGTCGATGGCGCCGCTGGCGCGGGTGGGGGGGACCCGGTCCATCCGGCGTCGCTCCGCACCATCGTCTCGTCAGCGTGGGCTGAGCGAGGCTTCTGCGCGAAGTGCGGTTCGGGGATCTTCTACCGGGTCACGGCCGAAGGCCCCCATCAGGGCTTCACGACGCTCACGCTCGGCAGCCTGGACGACCAGAGCGGCCTCACGCTTACCCGCGAGTGGTACGCCGACCTCGAGCCGGAGGCGTATCACCTGGCCGGGGCGCAGGAGCGGCTGAGCTCCGAGCAGATCGCCGCGATGTTCGGCGACCTCGGCTGAGCGCGCGAGGAGCGGCTCAGCTCGCGTCGCCGTGGCGAAGCGCGTAGCGCCGCTCGGCGTACTCGAGGTCCTCCTGCCAGAGGCGCTTGGCGCGCTTCTCGACGAAGGGCCGCACCATGCGCTCGATGCGCAGCGCATGGTGGAAGCCCTCGCGGTCGGAGCTCGCGAGCGTGGCCTCGACCATGGCGGTCTCTCCCGGTCGCACCGGGGTCGCGTGCGTCTCGACGACGCTGCCCGCACCGTCGCCGCGGACGATGGTCATCACGATGGCCCGGCGCTGCGGGCTGTGGAAGGTGCAGTCGACCTCGACGCAGACGGGCCCCACGACCTTGTAGGCCACGCGCACGGTCAGGACGTCGTCCGAGGCTTCGAGGAGCCGAAGCCGCGCAAAGGAATGCGGGTGGTAGTGAACGCCGTGCCAAGGGTCGAGGCGGTTCGCCACGATGTCCTGCGCGTCGCAGCGCCCCGTCATGCGGATGGTGCCCTCGAGGAAGGTCTTTGGGCGCGGCGCCATGATGGGCGCGTCCGTGGGCGTCTCGCCCTCGAGGATCCTGGCCCAGACCAGCACTCCGTCATCGTGGCAGGGCACCGGCTGCCAGGTGCCGCGGCCCTTCTTGCCTAGCTTCAGGCCGTGCCAGGGGCAGACGAGCTCGCCCCCCTCGACCTTGGCGCAGTGGAGCTCGGCGCCCATGTGCGGGCAGCTATTCGGCGCGAGGTGCGGGTGGCCGTCGTCGTCGCGCCAGCAGACCCAGGCCTTTCCGTCGAGCACGTAGCGCGTCGGCGCCGGGCCGATGGAGCGGCTCGCGTCGACGACGCACCAGCCGCCGCCTTCCCGGAGGAGCGCGCGCCGCAGCGCTCGGTCGATGCGCTGCGGGTCGGCCTGCACCCAATCGGGTCGGGTCGCTTCCGCGGGCCCTTCCATCGGCGGCAGCCGCCGGCCCATGGGCATGAGGCCGTCCTCGTCGCCCGCCACGCGACCCAGCTCGCTCAGGCTGCGGTCCACGATGGCGCCCAGACCGGCTTCCATGCGCGCACCGAACGTCTTCAAAAGAGGAGGGGTGATGGCCATTCGCTGAGTGAGTCGCGTCAGGGCGTGACGCGCGACAAGGCCCGTCGGCCCGCGTCGCGGGCCCACCGGAGCGGTGCCCGGGCCGATTCGGCGCCGAGCTTGGGGATCGGCATGGTGAGCATCAGCGCTACGTCCTCGGCGCGGGTGGTCCGCTCCATGAGGAAGCGAGCCACGACGTCGGACGAGTTGCGCTCGAACATGCGAAGGAAGAGCCCCGGGCCGCGCTCGGGGTGGCGGCGGAGGTAGCTCAAGAAGACGTCGTCCAGGCTCGTGGTCCACGCCGAGCGAGGCGGCTGCGTCCGTGGCCGCTCGCCGGCGTCGAGGACCCGCGCCATCGCGCTGGCCTGACGCTGCGTGAACATGAAGGCGTAGCCGGTCGACGGCTTCGCGGCGGCCCCGCCGAGGCCCACGCGCGCTACGTGTCCCGGCGCGGCGGCTGCGCGCCCGGTGCTCATGGGAAGGCAGCCGGACTCCGTGCGCGTGATCCGGTAGGGGCCGACGTTCGCCAGGTCGCCCTCGAGCGTGGGCCGGTAGTCGCCGCTCCGGCGCTGGTCGAAGTAGGTGTCCTCGACGAGCGCCTCGCGCTCGGAAAAGGGCAGCACGTAGACGAAGTGGATGCCGTCCCGATAGGGCCGGAAGTCCATCAGCATGGCCACGCGGGGGTCGAAGGCGGGTCGCTCGGTCTCGACGAACCACCCCTCGAAATGCTGCCAGAAGCGCGGCGTCTCCGGCGTCTCCTCGAGGGGCGCGGGGCGTGCGTCGATCACGTCGCGCGCCAGGAGCGTGCGCCCGTCGTCGAGGAGCACGTCGGTGCCTTCGCCCCGCGGCACGAGGGCCTTCACGCCTACGCCGAGCTCGAGCGTCGTGGTGGGGCTCGCCGCGAGGACGGTCTGCGCCTTCTCGTAGACCGCCGAGCCGAAGATCGTCTCGTAGGCCCGAGCAGGAGCGTGGCGCTCGAGGGCGCGGGCGCCGTCCTGCACCCGCCAGCGGTCCCAGCGGTGCGCGACGCAGTCCGTGAAGAGGTGGTCTTCGCCGGTGTGGAAGGCGCTGAAGGTGCGGTCTTCCGTGTACTGGGTACGCCGCTCGACCACCCGGACGCGGCGGCGGCCCGTCTGCGCCAGGCGCATGGCGAGGGAGAGGCCGGCGAGGCCGCCTCCCACGATCACCACGTCCTCGCGCGTCGTTCCCATACGCTCGTTCTAGAGCCGCAGCCGGGCGAGGAGCCCGCGGTTCGGCACGTGCGCGACGGGCTGCCGCGTCTCGGCGAGGAGGATGTTGGCGGCCTCGAAGCCCGAGGCCACGGCCCGCTCCATGAGCGCGCTCGGCCGGTCGAACCTCACGAAGTCGCCCGCGAGGCAAAGGTCCGGCATCGGCGTGCGCACCGTGGGCCGGCGCGCGTGGCTGCCCGGCGGGAAGCCGGGGCAGTCCTCCCGAAGGAGCCAGCGCTCTTCGAGCACCGTCGCGCCCTCCGTCTCCGGGTAGACGGCGTGGAGGCCCGTCATGAGGTTCGCCTTGATGGAGTCCTCCGGGATCTCCGGGTGAACGCCGTAGGCGTGGAGCTCCACCACGCTCCCGCCGGTGCGCTCGGCCCACGCACGCGACTCGTCCTCGAGCTTCTCGTAGACGCTCACGTTGTCGAGCAGCCCGACGCCCGCCGTGCCCACGAAGGGCAGGCGGTCGGGGTTCACGGGCCGGTCGAGCCAGAGGCGCCAGACCGCGAAGGGCCACGTGGTCTCGAGCGCCATCACGTCCTCGCGCCATGCGGCGTCGCCGAGCTCCGGCGAACGCTCGACGAGGCCTCGCAGCCCCGGGACGCTCAGCGCCATCACGACCGCGCCGGCGTCGTGGCTCCGGGCGCCGCCGGGGGCGCTCGTCTCGATGGTGAAGCGAGAGCCCGCGGGGGCCACGCGGTCCACGCTCGTCCCGAGGGCGAAGGTCACGCCCCGCTCCTCCAGGTAGGCCTGGAGCGGCTCGAAGAGCGCCGCGCCGAAGGGGCGCCGGAGCGTGTCGAAGATGAGGCCTTCCTTGTTGCCGAGGAAGTAGAAGTGGAACTGCATCAGCAGCTCCGCGGCGCTGAAGTTCTCCTCCGGGTTGAAGAAGGAGTGCGCGAAGACCTCGAAGAGCATTCGGCGCGCTTCCGGCGGGAACTGGAGCGAGTCGAGGTAGTCTGCCGCGCTCAGTTCGTCCCAGCGCCCGTAGGTGTGCGGGCCGTAGGCGAACATCGCCATGACCTGCTTGGTGGGCACCTTGAGCGCGTCGATCAGCCCCATGGTCTTCGTGCGCCGCAGGAGCTCGACGACGTTGAGCGGCGGCTGCTTGGGCAGTCCGCTGAAGGACTCCATGGCCCCGCCCGGGCCGTACACCGGGTAGTCCTCCTGCGCCTCGAGGATGCCCAGGTCCGGGTCCACCCGGCGCATGAGCTGCCGGAGGTTGTAGTACTGCCGGAAGAAGGCGTGGAAGCCCCGCTCCATTTGAAAGGGGGTGCCGTCGGCCAGCTGGTCCTGCCACGCACCGGCGCGGCCTCCGAGGAACGCTTCGCGTTCGACGACCGTGACCTGCTTGCCCTGTTCGGCGAGCACCGTGGCGGCGGCGAGGCCGGCGAGCCCGCCGCCGGCGATCAGAACATCCGTCATGTGAGGAGAGCTCCCGGCCTCTCGTCGTAGCTGCTAGGCGAGGGGCCGTTCGGCGAGGAAGGAGTGCACGATGCCGCGCTGCCAGCCGTCCATCGCTTCGGTGTGAACGTTGGTGAAGCCGTGGCGCTGGAGCCGGGCTTCGAAGCCGCTGACCCCGTCGAACTCGTTCACCGAGCGGCGGAGGTAGCGGTAGATGCCGGTCTTGCCGGCGGTGAGCATGCCACCGGGGATGATCACACCGAGCGTGACCGCGTTCCAGACCGCCTTGCGAACCGGGGAATCGGCCACCGAGTACTCGTGAAAGCAGATGCGTCCGCCGGGCTTCAGCAGTGCGAAGAGACGCTCTAGGCACGCATCGGCGTCCGGCACGTTCCGGATGCCATAGGCCATCAGAATGCCGTCGTAGGGGCCTTCGGCGCCGGCCGCCGCGGGATCCATGGCGTCGCCGAGGAGCCAGGTCGCGCGGAGGTGCCGCTTGGTGCGGGCCTTCTCGAGCATGCCCTCGGAGGCGTCGAGGGCCGTGATTTCCGCCCGCGGGTACACGTCGCGAAGCGCCGCCGTGCTCACGCCCGTGCCGCAGCAGAGGTCCAGCAGCGTGGCCTCCGCGGGCACGCCCAGGCGACGCGCGCTCATGCGCAAATGCTTGGAATAACCCGGGTTCATTCCGGTGAGCAGGTCGTACGTGCCCGCGATGCCATCGAAGGCCTTCGGGACTTTTTGCTTCTGGGCGGTGAGCTCGGGCATGGGGCCGCGAGACGCGGCGGAGACCGGCTCATTACGGCAAAGCGACTATGCTCGCGCGCGGTGAGCGGGCCGAACGGCGAGGCGGGAGGCGCCGAGCAGGCAGCGGAGGGGCAAGCGCGGGCGGACGACCGCCTGGCGGCCGTCGCGGCGCTCGTCGCGCTCGCGATGATCGCGCAGCAGATCGCCTCGAAGGCGGTGCGGGACACGCTCTTCCTCGCGGCCTACGACGCCCGGGAGCTACCGAGGGCCATGCTCGCCTCGGCGGGGCGCGCGCTCGTGGGCGTGCTCCTGCTCTCTCGTCTCCTGCGCTCCCGCGGGCCGGCGCGGGTGGTTCCCTTCCTCTTCGCCGTGAGCACGGCGCTCTACGCCGGCGAGGCGGTGCTCGTACGGAGCGCGCCCGAGCTGGCGGCCTACGTCCTCTACCTCCATGTGGGCGTCTTCGGGGCCATGGTCGTCTCGGGCTTCTGGAGCGTCGTCAACGAGCGCTTCGACCCACACTCGGCCAAGCGCCGCGTGGCGCGCATCGCCGGCGGCGCGACGCTCGGCGGCGTGGTCGGGGGCCTTCTCGCGGAACGCCTGACCTCGCTCTTCGGCGCGGCGGCGGCGCTACCGGTGCTCGGGGCGCTCACGGCGCTCGCGGGGATCGGCGTGGCGGCGCTCGGTCGCGGGGTCCCGCACGATACGACGCCGGAGGCCGAGCGCGTGTCGGGCCTCGGAGCGCTTCGGGGGAGCGCGTATCTGCAGCGCATCGCCGGCGCGGTGGTGCTGCTCGCCGTGGTGGGCGCCTTCGCGGACTTCGCGCTCAAGGCGCAGGCGGACCAGCAGCTCACCTCCGAGCGGGAGCTCGCCGCCTTCTTCGGCGCCTACTACACGGGGCTCTCGATCCTGACCTTCCTGGTGCAGAGCTTCGCGTCGCGGCTGGCGCTCACGCGACTCGGCATCGGCGGAGCTCTCACGCTGCTCCCCGTCGCGGTGCTCGCGACGTCGGCGCTCGGCACCGTGGTGGCGCGGCTCTGGAGCGTCGTGGCCCTGCGCGGCGTCGCCTCCGTGCTCGAGAGCTCGGTGCACCGCTCGGCCTACGAGCTGCTCTTCACGCCGGTGGCGCCGCGGGAGAAGCGACCGGCCAAGCTCGTCATCGACGTCGCTGGCAATCGGCTCGGGGATGCGCTCGGGTCCGTGCTGGTGCTCGGATTGCTCGCGGTGGCGGGGAGCGAGATCGTGAACGCGAGCGTGCTCGCGGCGGGGATCGCGGCCGCGGCGGCGCTGGTCGTGATCGCGCGGCTTCAGCGCGGCTACGTGGAGCAGCTCGCGGCGAGCCTCCGGCGCGGCGACATCGTGCTGCCCGACGACGAGACGGCGGACGCGACCACCCGGCGGACGCTCGCCGAGACCACCATGGCGCTGAACCGCGAGCGCCTGCTCGCGGAGATCGAGGCGCTTCGCAAGCAGCAGGCCGCGGCCGCCGACGCGGCCGACGACGACTCCGCGGCGCCCGAGCCGCCGGGGCCTGCCGCCGACGCGATCGCCGCGAGCGAGCCGAGCACCGCGCCGATCCCGACGATGGCGGTGCCGGCGATCACGAGGGCCACCCCGACGCCGAGCACGATCGAGGTGATCTTCGCGATGGTCGCGACC
>CALCTH010000093.1 GCA_937893795.1 uncultured Myxococcales bacterium
GCCCGGGCCTCGACGAGCGTGGCGGGTCGGCGCGCCGGGTGGTGGTGCGCGTCGTGGTCACGGTCCGGGGGGCGGGCGCCGGTCGCACGCGCACGGTCGCGCTCGCGCCGCGCTGGCTACCGCCGACGACGACGACCCGCGTGGGGATGGGCTGACCGCGCACGGGCACGACGCGGTCGACGACGCGCGTCCGGCCGCCGCGGCCGACGACATGTACGCGGATCGTGCCCGGCGTCGTGTAGACGGGCGGGGGCGCCTGCTGCGCGGGATGCCAATAGCCGGGATGATACTGGTAGCCGCCGCCCTGCACCGCGACGGCCACGGGCGGCTCCCACACGTAGCCGGGCTGGGCGCGCTGCCAGCTCCCGGGGACCCACACCCACTGCCCCTGCCAGGCCCAGTGTCCGGTGACCCAGACGGCGGCCGGGACGGGCTTTGCACCCGGCGCCATGCCGCCCTGAAGCGGCGGCGGCGGCTGGGTCACGTAGGCGTAGCTCGGGGCCTGATACGCCGTCTGCGGCGCGACGACGACCTGCGGTGCAGGCGCGACCACGGGAGCTGGCTGGGCCACGACGGTGGTCGCCGGCGCGGGAGAGGCGACGACGGTCCGGCGCGTGGTGGTGGTGTGCACCGTGCAGCCCGCACCCAGCGCGCTCACGGTGAGCGCCAACGAAACCAACGTCCTTCGAAGCGTCATCAGAGGTCCTTTCGCGTGCTGGGACGGCACCGAGGCTCGCGATCTTCACCGTGTTCGGCGCCGCTGCGCCACTCCGTAGAGCCGCGTTTCCCGCGCCGTCTTCGGGCGCGGTCAGCCCGCGGCGCGCGCGCGGGCTCGCTCCACGAGGGATTGGACCACGTTTCGCGCGTGCGCCGCGACCGCGGCGGTCTTTCCCCCGGCGACGTCGACGCCGAAGGGCTCGCCGACCTCCACGCTCACGGCGGTGCGTCGCCGCGCAGCGATGGACCCCAGGTGACCCATGAAGTCGATGTCCACGTATTCGACGCCGGAGGGGTAGGCGAGGCCCACGGGAAGCAGCTCGGCCTTCGTCGCGCGCGCCGCGCTGAAGGCGCCCGCCAGGAAGGGGCGGACCTCGTCGCCGCGGTAGGTCGACCCTTCCGGGTACACGATGACGGTTTTGTCCTCGGAGAGCGTGCGACGGATGGCGCGGATGGCCCGCGCGCCGCTCCGCTGGTTGCCGCGCTCAACGAAGATGGTCCCGCCATGGCGCGCGAGGGGGCCGATCACGGGCCAGCCGGCGAGGTCGCCACGGCTCAGGAAGTGCCCGCCGGCGCGCTCCATGAGCACTCCGATGTCGAGGGCCGTCCGGTGGTTGGCGACGATGAGCCGCGGCCCGGAGGCCGCGGGCAGCGTACCCTCCCAGCTCCGCTCGATGGCCAGGAGATCGAGGAGCTGCCCGGCGAGGCGCCGCTTCGTGGCGTTGCGCGCCTCCTCGATGCCGTCTTCGGGGGTGAGCCGGCGACGCACCTCCCACTGGGCGAGGGTGCGGGTGAGGAGGCCGGCGAAGCGCGCCGTGCGCGTGGCGGCGCGAAGGCGCTCTCGGGGCTGCACGAGGCCAGCTTCTGCCCTGCGCGGCGCCTGGACGCAAGCCCTGCGCCGGGCCTCGCACGCCTTCTCGTTCGGTGGCAGTCTCCGCCCATGGGGGACTCGCTCGCGCCTGGCTTTCTCGTCGCGGCGCCTGCGCTGAGCTGCCCCTTCTTCGGCCGTACGGTGGTGCTGCTGGTCGACCACTCCGAGGAGGGCAGCTTCGGCTTCGTCGTGAACCGCGCGTCGCCGGTGCGTTTCGACCAGGTGGTCACGGAGCTCGACCTCGATGCCCACCCGGCGTCGCCGTCCCTGCCCGTGCTCCTGGGCGGGCCCGTGTCGCCGGAGACCGGCTGGGTCGTCTTCGACCCGGAGGGGGCGCCCGAAGTGCCGAAGGACATCCTCGAGGTCACGGAGAACGTCGCCCTGAGCGCGTCGCTTCAGATGCTCGAAAGCGTGGCCGCCAACCGCGCGCCGCGCCGCGCGCTCCTCGCTCTCGGCTACTCCGGCTGGGGCCCGGGGCAGCTCGAAAGCGAGATGCACGAGGGCAGCTGGATCCCCGTGGACCTCGACGCCGACGTCGTCTTCGACCTTCCCCTCGAGGCCCGATGGGAGACGGCGCTTCGCTCCCTGGGCATCGACCCCGCCCGCGTGATCACGCGCAAGGTCGCGCAGGCCTAGCCCTCAGCTGGCGGGCTTCAGGAAGCGGAGCGTCATGCGGTCGCTCTCGCCGATGGCGAGGAAGCGCGCGGCGTCCTCCTCGCCGCCGCGGAGCGCCGGGGGGAGGGACCAGACGCCGCTCGGGTGGTCCTTGGTGTCCTCGCCGTTGGCGTTGACCTCGCTGCTGGCATCCAGGACGAAGCCCGCTGCCTCGGCCGTCGCGACGACGAAAGGGGTCGGGAGGTAACCGCGGGAGGGGTCCGCCGTGGCGTCGTCGGCGTCACGGTGCTGCACCACGCCGAGCACACCGCCCGGCCGAAGCACGCGGAACGCCGCGGCGTAGCCCGCCTCCTGCGTGCCATCGCCGAGCCAGTTGTGCGTGTTGCGGAAGGTCAGCACGACGTCGACGCTCTCCGGCTCGCCGAGGTTCGTGTGCGCGGGTGGGTCGAGGACGACCGTCTCCATGTTTCCGTAGAGCGCCGGCTCCGCGGCCCAGAGCGCGTGCATCTCGCGGTCGCGCTCGCCGCGGTAGCCGTCGACGCTCGGGTCCGTCGTCGCGACCACGAGGGAGCCCGACTCGTGGAGGAGCGGCGCCAGGATCTTCGTGTACCAGCCCCGCCCGGGCCAGAGCTCGAGCACGTCCTTGCCCGGCTCGACGCCGAAGAACGCCAGGGTCTCGGCGGGGTGCCTGAAGACGTCGCGGGCGCGTTCTTCCTCGGGGCGGAAGTCGCCGGCGAGAATGCCCGCCATATCGCCGTAGGGAAGGTCCGCGCGGGCCGACGCCATGACCCCCTCGGCCGGCTGCGAGGCTTCCGGGGTGGTGGCCGGGGCGTCCGTCGACGCGCCGCCGCAGGCGAGGAGGAGAGCGAGGGGGAGGGAGCGAAGGACGCGCATGGGCGCCGGGATGGGGCGCGGCGCCATGCGCGTCAAGGGAGCGCGCTCAGGCCGCCGGAGCCGTCGCCGGCTCCAGCGCACTTGCGGGTGCCGCGCGTCGCTCGACGACCCACCCGAGGGCCAAGGCGCCGCCGGAGAGGCCCACGAGGAGACCCAGCCCGAGCTGGCCGAAGAGAACGACGTCGAGGCCCGCCGCGACGGCCAGGGACCCCGCCCGCAGCCCGACGGCGAGGAAGGCAAGGCTCGCGAAGAGCAGGCCGAGCGCGCCGGCCGCGACGCCCGGCGAGGCCGCCGAGAGACCGGCGACGCGCCGGGCGGCGTCGATGAGGAGCTGAAAGAGCGGCAGGAGGCCGAGAAGGGCCCAGGCGCTGAAGACCATCGCCGAGTACGCGCTCACGCCGGAGGCGATGAGGTGCTGACCCCAGCCGAGCGGGCTCAGCAGCGCGAAGGCGACGAAGGACCAGCGCTGGCGCCGGGTCGCCGGCGCCGTGGTGTCGCCCGCCAGGACCTCGAAGACCAGGCCGAGGGCCGGGAGCATCGCCGTCACGAGCAGCGGGTTGAGGGCGAGCCAGAAGAGGTGGCGGTGCACGAGCGGGTCCCCGCCCAGCGCGGCATCGAAGAGCCCGATGCCGAAGGCCCGCTCGGCGAGCGTGGTCAGCGCGAGCACGCAGAGCAGCGGAGCCGCCAGCGCCGCGGCGAGGGCTCGGCCGTAGAGCGCCCACGCGAGCACCGGAGCGCCCCGCAGCGAGAGCCCCTTCCGCCGGCGGGTGTGCGCCGTGACCAGCACGCCGAGCGCGTCGAGCGTGGCGCTCGCCCCGACGAGGAAGATGCCGGCGAGGATCCACGAGAACCAGGTCGCCGCGGCGTCCGCATCGAAGCCCTCGAGCAGGAGCCAGCGCGGGTGGAAGCTGCTCGCGTCCCGCGTGGCGAGCCCCACGACGAAGAGGGCGAGCGCCGCCCCCCAAAAAGCGAAGGCGAGGCGATGGAGGGCCGGCAGCGCCGGCCCGGGCGCGCCGAGGCGGCGCGGCAGCAGCCGCGCGCCGAGCCCAGCGAGGGGGAGTGGAACGATGAGCAGGAAGACGGCGATGAGCTCCGCCGCCGAGGCGGCCTCGCGGCTCGCGGTCCCCGTCACCCCGAGCAGCGCGGGCAAGCGGAGCGCCACGGCGAGCCCGAGCACGAGCGTCGCGAGCGCGGCGGGAGCGCGCGAGAGGAGCGCGGCGGGGCCGGCGTCGGGGGAAGAGTCGCGGGTGGCAGCCGTCATGAACACCGCGTCCTGGAGCCACGGCGCCGGGATGAGAAGCGCCCCCGTTCGCGGAGGGTGGGAGCCCGATTGACCCGCGTCGCCGGGACCTGGCGTGTGCGCCCATGTCTTCGAGTTCCTGCAAAGCGGCGCCGGCCTGCCGTACGCTGGAGGGTGCGCGCGGTGCTCCGAGCGCGCGAGGAGAGACGCATGAGGACGACGCCGAAGACTCCCACGCTGGTGACGCTGACCCTCCTGGCGGCCGCGCTCACCATGGTGCCGGCGGGCCAGGGAACGGCCCAGGGCATGCTCAGCGTCGGTGGGCAGCGCGCGAGCTTCGGCGTGCACTACCTGAGCGGCGGCTTCTCGCCGGACCCCAAGCAGTTCCCCAACATCGTGAGCGGCGGAAGCCTGGACGTCGCCCGCATGGGGCTCGGCGGCGGCTGCGCCGGCTTCGCGGCACAAACGCCAGACCTCATCATCAACTACACCAACGCCGGCAGCTTTCTCCGCCTCTACTTCCAGGGGCAGGGCGACACGGCGCTCGTCATCAACGACGGGGCCGGGCGCTGGCACTGCAACGACGACTTCGTCGGCACGGACCCGCAGGTCGACATCCGGAACCCGCCCTCGGGGCAGTACGAGATTTGGGTCGCCAGCTTCACCGCGGGAGAGCGCATCCGCGGGGCGCTCACGGTGACCGAGCTCCAGCGCTTCGGTCTCCAGCCGGCGCAGGCTCAGGCCCAGCCGCAGCGTCGCGGAGGTGGCTCGGGCCTCCGCATCGGCGGCAGCGAAGCCAACTTCGGACGCCACGCCATTCGCGGCGGTTTCACGCCGGACCCGCGCCCCATCCCGAACATCGTGAGCGGCGGCGACCGCGACGTCTCTCAGATGGGCCTCGGCGCCGACTGCCGGGGTTTCGCGACGGGCCAGCCCGACCTCATCGTGGACTACCAGAACCCGCAGAGCTTCCTCCGCTTCTACGTCCAGGCGCAGGGCGACACGGCGCTCGTGATCAACGACGCCCAGGGCCGCTGGCACTGCAACGACGACACGGCGGGTCTGAACCCGCAGGTCGACATTCGGAACCCGCCGGCGGGCCAATACGACATCTGGGTCGCGAGCTACCAGGCAGGGGAGAACATCCGGGGCACGGTCTACGTGACCGAGCTGATGAACCGCAGCGTGCGGCCCTGAGGCGCGCGCGCCGCGGCGGAGGCGGCGACGCGGACCCTCTTCGGTCGTGGTACCTCTGCGCGCATGCATCACGGGGGCCGCGAGGTCGCGCGGGCGCTGCGGGCCGAGGGCGTGGAGCATGCGTTCACGCTTTGCGGCGGGCACATCCAGAACATCTACGACGGGTGCCTCGACGAGGGGATCCGCGTCGTCGACGTGCGGCATGAGCAGACGGCGGGGCACGCCGCCGACGGCTATGCGCGGGTGACCGGTCGCCCCGGCGTGGCGCTCGTCACGGCGGGGCCCGGCGTGACCGACGTCGTCACGGCCGCCGCCAACGCCCATCGCGCAGGCGTTCCGATGCTGATCATCGGCGGCGCCGGACCGACGCCCAACCAGCACCAGGGCTCGCTCCAGGACATGGACCACGTCGAGCTCATGCGGCCGATCACGAAGTGGGCGGCGCGCGTCGGTCACCGGAACCGCGTGGGCGAATACGTTCGCATGGCGTTCCGGCACGCCATGACCGGCGTGCCCGGGCCGGTCTTCCTCGAGCTGCCCCTCGACGTGCTGATGATCGGCGGCAAAGAGAAGGAGGCGCCCGCGCCGGAGCGCTACCGCGCCCAGCATGTCGCCGCGCCCGACCCGCGCGCCGTCGAGCGTGCGGCGGCCCTGCTCGCCGAGGCCGAGCGGCCGATGCTCGTCGTCGGCTCGCAGCTCCGCTGGTCGCCCGACCGCGACGCGCTCGCGCGCCTCGTCGAGCGTTTTCCGGTGCCGACCTTCGTGAACGGCATGGCGCGCGGCGCGCTTCGCCCCGAGGACCCTTGTTTCTTCAAGCGCACCCGAAGCTGGGCGCTGAAGAAGACGGACCTCCTGCTCCTCTTCGGAACGCCCTTCGATTTCCGCATGAAGTACGGCAAGGCGGTGCACCCGGAGGCCAAGGTGGTGCAGGTCGACCTCGATGGCGCGGTCGTCGCCCACAACAAGGAGGTCGACGTCGGCGCCGTGGGTGACACGGGGCTCTTCCTCGCAGGGCTCGAGGCCGCGCTCCCCGAGCGTGCTCCCACGTCGTGGCTCACCGAGGTGCGCGCCGAAGAGAGCGTCAAGCTCGAGGCCATGGCGGTGGAAATGGCCTCCGACGGCGACCCGCCGAATCCGCTCCGGGTCTGCGCCGAGGTCGCGCGCTTCGTCGAGGACGACAGCGTGGTCGTGGGCGACGGCGGAGACTTCGTCGCGACGGCGGCGTACACGCTGCCCGTGCGCTGGCCCGGCGTCTGGATGGACCCGGGCCCCCTCGGGACACTCGGCGTCGGCCCGGGCTACGCCATGGCCGCGGCGCTGGCACGACCGAGCGCGCGCACGATCATCATGTACGGCGACGGCTCCTTCGGTCTCCACGGCCTCGAGTTCGAGGCCTTCGCGCGCCAGGGCATCAAGGTCGTGGGGGTGGTCGGCAACGACGCAGGCTGGACGCAGATCCTCCGCGGACAGCGGCAGATCTTCGGCGAGGACCGCGTCGTCGCCACGAAGCTCGCGCACACCCGCTACGACCGCGTCGTGGACGCGTGCGGTGGGCGCGGCTTCTGGGTCGAGCGCTGCGAGGAGCTCCGACCGGCCCTCGAAGAGGCCTTCGCCTGCCCCGAGCCGGCACTCGTGAACGTGAAGATCGGCGCGAGCGACTTCCGGAAGGGCGCCATCAGCGTGTAGGCATGCCCTCGCGTCGACCCGGCGCGCCTTTCGGGCCACCACGGGTCACCTGCCGCGCACCCGCTGAATCCCCCAGCCCCGAACCCCGTCCCAGCGGCGCCCATGCTCCGCCTCGCCTTCTCCCTCCTCGTCGCGGCCGCCGCCGTCTTCCCCGGCGCCGCCGCCGCTCAGGACCTCGCCCAGCTCGAGGCCGCCGCCCGCGCGAATCGCCGCGACGCGGACGCCCAGGTCGCCTACGGCCACGCGCTCATCCGCGCGGCCCGCTACCGCGACGCCTACCGGGTGCTCCACGACGCCGCGCGGCTCCGCGGCAACACGCTCGCGGCGCACTTCGACGCGGCCCTCGCCGCCTTCGCCGAGGGCGACTACCGACGCTCGCGCGCCGCCTGCCGGCAGCTCGAGACCCGCGGGCGGCAGGAGGTGCTCACGAAGGTCTGCCGCGCGCGTGCCTTCCTCGTGTGGAACCGTGCCGGTCGCGCCTTCGAGGAGCTCGAGGCGGCCATCGCGCAGGATCCGCGGAGCTTCGAAGCGCAGCTGGCGCTCGGGGATGCGCACCGGCTGCGCGCCTCGGTGGCCGAGGCCGAGGCGGCCTATCGCGCCGCCATTGCCCTGGACGGGGCGCGCTACGAGCCGCGCCTCGGCCTCGGGCTTCTCTACGCCGCCGCCCGCCGCGAGGCGGACGCCCTGCCCGAGCTCGAGGCGGCCTACGCACGGGAGCAGGCTGACCCGACGCTGCTTTACGAGCTCGCGATCCGGAAGGAGGGCGCCGAGGCGCGCCGGCTCCTGGGCGAGGTCGTCGCGCTTCGGCCGGAGCACATGGAGGCGCGCGTGGCCCTCGCGGACCTGGACCGGGCGGCCGGGGATGCGGCCGCGGCGCGCGAGGGCTACGAGGCCGTGCTCCGCGCCACGCCCGAGAGCGCGCCGGCGCAGTACGGCCTGGCCGTGCTTCTCCACGCGGAAGGCGACCACCCGGCGGCGCGCGAGCGGCTGCTTCAGGCGCTCGACATCGTACCCAACTACGTCGACGCGGTGCTGCTCCTCGGCCGGACCTACGAGGGTACCGACGACGCGGACGAGGCCTATGCCCAGTACCGGCGCGCCAACGACCTCGACCCGCGAAACCCCGAGGGGATGCTGCGCGCCGCACGGCTCGCGCTGACGAAGCGTCGCCCGACCTTCGCGCTCGGCTTCCTCGACCGGCTGCTCCAGCAGCAGCCGAACCTCGGCGAGGCCCTCGCGCTCTACGGCGATGCGATGCGCGCTCGCGGCGACCGGCAGGCGGCGATTCGCTTTTACGAGCGGGCGCTCTCCGAGGGGCGCGGGGCCTTCGACCGCGCTGCGACGGAGCGAGCCCTCGCCGAAGCGCGCGGAGAGCGGCCAGCGCCGGGGCCGCTGCCCCGGGCCACGGTCGGCGGTTGAAGCGCTGGCCTCGCGGGGAATGACCGGCCCGGGCCGACGCTTTGCTGAGGAGCATGATGCGGGCTAGCCCCCTTCCGATGCGCCACGCGCTTCCGCTGCTCTTCTTCGCGCTCGCCTGTGCCGGCGGCGGCGCTGCGGCGCCGGCGGCCGAGGAGCCGCGCTCCGCCAGCTACGGGCGCGACGCCCAGGAGCTCTACGAGACCGCGCTCCTCGCCATGCGCCGCAACCGCTGCGTGGACGCCGAGCCCGTCTTCTCCGAGATCCGGCGCGAGTACCCCTACAGCCGCTTCGCCGCGCTCGCGGAGCTGCGAATCGCCGACTGCAAGGCCACCGCGAGCTCCTGGACCGAGGCCATCGCCGCCTACCGCAACTTCGTTCGCTTCCGCCCCTCGCACGCGCAGGTGCCCTACGCGCGCTTCCGCATCGCCGCGGCGCACTACGAGCAGATCCCCGGGGAGTGGCTCCTCTCACCGCCGGTCTACGAGCGAGACCAGCGCGAGACCCAAGAGGCGCTCCGCCAGCTTCGTCGCTTCCTCCTCGACTACCCCCGGGACGAGCGGGTGGCCGAGGTCCGCGAGATGATCGCCGGCTGCCTCCGCGTGCTGGCGCAGCACGAGCTCTACGTCGCGCGCTTCTACCTCTCCCGGGACCACTATCCGGCCACGGTGCTCCGGCTCCGCACGCTGCTCACGGCGTACGAGGGCAGCGGCGTGGAGCCCGAGGCGCTCCTTCTTCTCGGCCGCACCTATCTACGCATGGAGGAGCCCGACGAAGCGCGCCGTGCCTTCGAGGAGCTCGTGGAACGCTTTCCCGAGAGCGACTCCGCAGGCACGGCCGAACGCGAGCTTCGGCGCCTCGGGAGCTGAGCGCTCCTTTGGTGCGCTCCGGCGACCCGCGATAGGCTCGCAGCGCCGATGGACGACCGCACGAAGCAGCTCCTGGCCCTCGGGCGGGAGCACTACGACAAGCGCGAGTTCGACAAGGCGGACCACTATCTCGGGCAGGTCGTCGAGCGTGACCTCGCCTTCGCGGACGTCCACAACATGCTCGGCGTGATTCGTCACGACCGAGGCCAGCTCGCCGAGGCCCAGGCGGCCTTCGAGCGCGCGCTGGCCATCAACCCGCGCTACACGGAGGCGGCGCTCAACCTGGCCGTGACCTTCAACGACCTCGGCCGCTACGACGAGGCGAAGGCCATCTACCAGGAGGCCATCAGCCGCGGCCGGGAGGCTCCGGGGAAGCTCGACCCCTTCGTGAAGGGGAAGATCGCCAACCTCCACGCGGACGTCGCGCTGGCCTACGAGGACGTCGGCATGCTCACGGAGGCGACGCACGAGTACCGCCGGGCCGTGCTTCTCTGCCCTCATTTCGCAGATCTTCGACTTCGTCTCGCGAACGTCTACCGCCAGCAGGGTGACCTCGAGGCGGCCCGCTTCGAGCTGAGCGAAGCCCTGACGCACAGGCCCGACTACGTGCCCGCGCGCATCGCCCTCGGCGTGGTGCTCCTCGCGCAGGAGAAGACGAGCGAGGCGGTGGCCGCGTGGACCCAGGCCCTCGAAGACGACCCCGGGAACAAGGCTGCGGAGATGTACCTACGCATGGCCGAGAGCGAGACCGGCTGACGCTTGCGGCGCGAGCCAACTGGCCTCACGGTCCGCGGCCATGGCCAAGGTCCGCTTCGAGCCCTCCAACTTCGAGACCACCGTCACCCCGGGTACGGCTTTCGTCGACGTTACGGACGAGCATCCCCAGGCCGAGGTGCCCTACTCCTGCCGCTCCGCGAGCTGCGGAACCTGCCGCGTCGAAGTGGTGAAGGGCGCCGAGGCGATGCTGCCGGCCGAGGACGACGAGCTCGACGTGCTCGAGATCTTCGGCAACGAGCCCGGTGTGCGTCTCTGCTGCCAGCTGACGCTGGTCCAAGAGACCGAGGACGTCGTGCTTCGCGTCGTCGATCCCGTCTGAGCCTTCTCGCCGGGATCCCGCGCGGGCGTTGCCCGTGGCGCGTGACGGAGTGAGGGTCCCGCGGTGGCCGTCCGCAAGACCGTCCTGCTCCTCGACGACGACGCTGCCTTCCGGGCGCTCGTCCGGGAGCCGCTCGACGAGCGGGGCATGCACGTGGTCGAGGCCGCGAAGGGGCGGGAGGCCACGCGGCTCGTCGAAGAGACGAAGCCGAGCGCGATGATCGTGGACGGGCTGCTCCCCGACACGAACGGCGTGAAGTGGCTCGAAGGCGTCCGACGGGCCGGCGTCGACGTGCCCGCCATCTTCGTGAGCGCCTTCTATCGCGACCTCGACTCCTACAAGCGGCTCAAGGCTCTGGGCGTCGACTCGGTGATGCACAAGCCCCTCGACCCCGAGGAGCTCGCCAAGCAGGTGGCCGACCTCTTCACCGACGGCGGCGCGATTCGCGAGGAGAGCATCCCCATCATCGACGCGGGGCTCTTCGACGCCGCCGCCGACGCCATGCCCACCGTGGAGGAGCTCCCGAGCGCCGACGACGGCCTCGCGCTGGTCAGCGAGGACGTGAGCTTCGAGCCACCGGGCACCTCGAGCCTCCCGCCGGCGACGGACGAGCCCTCGGCGCCCGATCTTCCGCGCCCGGTGGTCACCCAGGCCAACGAGTTCGAGGCGTTCCCGACGCTCATCGGCTACCCCACGCCGGCCCGCACGCCGACGCCGACCAACCCGAGCATGCGGCCGGTTCTCCCTTCGCGTCCGAGCTCGCGGCCGCCCTCGTCCGCGCCGCCGCCCTCATCGAGCGACAGCCTCGACCCGCTGGCCTACCGGCGCTCGCGCATCCCTCCGCCTTCGGACAGCGAGCTCCTCGCCGCGGCGCAGGTTCGGGAGACGAGCCTCCGCTCGCGGCGGAGCCGGCTGCTCGGTCCGCGCCTCCTGCTCGTCGAGCGCGACTCGGCGATCGTCGACTACATCGCCAGCGCCCTCGCGGACACGCTGGTGCAGGTGGAGGTCGCCCATACGGCGGCGGAGGCCGCCGAGCTCGCGCCGCGGGTTCATACGGCCCTCGTCGGGCTCGCGAGCACCGAGGCACCCGACGCCGAAGAGAGCGCCGAGGCTACGCTCCGCGCCCTCCGCGAGATGGGCCCGGCGTTGCCCGTGGGCTTCTTCGCCCTCGAGGAAAGCGACGCTCTCCGGCACCGGGCGGCCGAGGCCGGCGCGGACCTGTTCCTCGCGCATCCCCTCGGCGCCATCGAGCTCGCCCGAGGCGTCTTCCGCCTCGAGGCGCTCGGCGAGGGACGGCCGCTTCGCGTGGTCACGCTGACGGACGAGGGCCCGGCGACGGCCCTCGGCGAGGCGCTCGGGGAGCACGGCGCCTCCCTCCAGGGCTACGAGGCGCTCTCGAACGTGCTCCGCGCGCTGGGCCGCGAGCGGCCTCACCTGGTGCTCCTCGGACCGGAGGATGCGCCGGCGACCATCAAGCTGCTGCGCATGGCCGACGGGGGCGACGAGGTGGCGCTCGTGGTGGCGCAGACGGATCCCGACGCCGCGCTGCGGGCGCCGTGCATGGCCGCCGGGGCGGACGACGTGGTCGCGTCGGGGCCCG
>CALCTH010000094.1 GCA_937893795.1 uncultured Myxococcales bacterium
GTGTCGACTCCACGGCGTCCGGCGTCTCCGCCGCGCCCCCGCTGCATCCGGCCATGGCCGCCGGCCACACCCCCGTGGCCGGCCACACCAGCGCCACGAGCACTCCCGGAAGCACTCCCCCAAGCGTCGTCGTCCTCATGCTGTCCTCCTCCGCGTCGCGCGGTGTCCCCCTGACCCCGGCGCGCGCTCGGTCCTTGGGAAAGGACAGCGAGGGGCTGCTCAAGTTCCGGGGAGCGAGGCCTCGCTGAGCGCCTTCACGTGCTGCAGCACCCGGCGATGGATGTCGTGGAGCAGCGCGTCGCTCAGGACGCTCCAGTAGACGCGGGGGTGAATGTCGAGGGCGTACCAGGTCGATCCCTCGAGGCGCGTTCGTCCGTCGCCGAGGTCGACCAGCCGGAACTCACCCCGGCGACTTCGGATGGTGCTTCCGAGGTGCGGCGGGTGGAGGTTCTTGTAGGGGCTGAGCTCGGTCATCGGCGGCGGCTGCGCGACGACGTCGAAGCTCAGTCGCCGGGGCGGCTCCCAGCGGGTGATCGGCTCCACGAAGGCGCCGGTGGAGAACTCGCAGTGCCGGACGGCGCCCACGCCCTGGCCCTCGATGCGCGCACGCATCGGGTAGGCGATGCCCGCGCGGAAGAGGAGCGAGCGCGGGGGCGGCAGCTCGGCGAAGCCGACGACGTTCGGCCACACCACCTCCGGCGGCGCGTCGACGACGACCGACGTCCGCACCTCGCGGAGCGGCTGGGTCTCCGGCGCCGCCATCGGGTCGAGGCCGCTGCGTGGCGCGACCTCGAGCGTGGCCGCCAGCGGCAGGGCGAGGAGCAGGAGCCACCCGAAGTGCACCGGCTGCCCCGGCAGCGGCGCGGGCTCGCTCGCCAGCACCCGGGTCACGAGCGCGCCCAGGCACGCCATGATCATGGCGAGGGGCGCCGCCATCATCAGGCACACGATGCCCTCGAGGGCGAAGAGCAAGATGGCGCCGCCCGCCACGATGACGGAGAGGCAGGCCACCCCGAGCGTGCTCCTCACGCTCTGCCGCGCCTGGCGGTTGAAGAACCAGCTCGACGTCGCGCCGAGGACCGCCGGTGTCACGGCGAAGAGCGTGTTGCCGTAGTCGCCGAGCGCGTACACGGAGAAGCCCACCATGGCGAGGGCGATGAGCACGCCGACCCCGGTGCCGAGGAGTGCCGCGCGGAGCTGCGGCCGCCGATCCGGGGGCGTGAGATGCGGGGGCGTGGTGGGAGCGGGTCGCGGCCGGCTCGGGGCCGCCGCGAGCGCAAGCATCATGAGGTAGTTCAGCCCGGGGAAGAGGAAGAGAAGGCCGAGGGTCCCGCCGTACCCCGCGTCGCGAGCGCGCCGGATGCTCATGGAGAGGCCGACCCAGAGGAAGGGGAGCGCGATGACCATGAGCACCACGAGGAGCCACGCCTGGTCGCCCTCCATGATCTCGCGGCGCGTGAAGAGGGCGGGGCTGAGGTACTCCAGCGGCGTCCAGAAGGTGCGCGTGAAGGCGTAGATGAGACCGGCGTCGAGGGCGTATTTGAACGCCATGAGCGAGAAGCCCGTGAGGGCGTACGTGCGCCGGTCCACGGGGGCGTCGAGGCCGAAGAGCAAGGCCGCGAGCGATGGCCGTGTCGGGCGGGCGTCCATGGGACGGACGCTACCTCAGAGGCGGAAGCTGCGGATGGCCGCTTCGAGCGCCTCTTCCTGCGCGGCGTAGGCTTCGTCGCGGCCGCCGGCCTCGACGAGGTAGAGCGTGTCCTTCGTGACGAAGAGCGCGAGCAGATAGCGGTAGCCGTGGCCTTCGAGGTCCCGACCGAAGCGGAGCAGGGTCCCCGGCTGGCCGCTCGCCGCCGTCAGCTCCTCCTCCGCCAGGAGCACGTAGCCGAGCTGGTCGCGCACCCGCCGCGTCACCGCCTCGGTCCCGAACGCGGGGCTCCCGTCGACGTCGTTGTCCAGCGTGCGTACGGAGAGGACCACGCCGTCCGGCGTCGTGGCCCGGAGCCGGTAGGGGGGCTCGTTTCGGTCCTGGTCCTCGAGGGCGACGAAGCGCTCCGGGAGCGGGAGCGTGAAGGAGGGCGCGCAGGCACCGAGGAGCGTGAAGAGCAGAAGCGCGCGCATGTCAGAGCCTCATCAGGGAGTCGAGGCCGAGCTGCCGGAGCCAGGGGAAGGGGAGCTCGAAGCTGGGCTCGGTCTGCGGCGCGCGCTCGGCGAAGCGCACGCTGATCGTGGAGTAGGCGACCTGATCCGAAAGGAAGCGGAGGCGCCCCTTCAGGGACTCGAGCTGCAGGGTGATGCGCTCGAGCTGTTGCTCGACGGCCAGCGCCGCCTGGATCTCGTCGGCAGCGGCCAGGAGCTCGGTGAGGCGCTCGTGCATGCGCTCGAGCGTCCGGATGCGGGTCTCCGTGTCCCGGAACTCCTCGCCGACGTCCTGCACGTCGACCTGCCGCGTCACCACGTCGCCGAGCTCCTGCACCTCGCCGAGCGCCGCTTCGAACTGGGCGGCGGGCACCCGGATGACGATGCGCTCCATGCTGCGCGAGGCGAGGAAGCCGCCGCGCTCCTGGGCGATGGCCTCCACGCGGTCGATCTTGTCTTGCACCCGGTATGCCGCGAGGCCGAGCACGGCCGTGTAGACCAGCAGCGGCCCCGAGGTATCGACGGCGTCGGTCGCCGTCCGCGTGGACCCATCGTTTTGGGCCAGGCGGACGTCCCCGTCGGTGCGCGCTGCCAGCTGGTCTTCGGCGGACGGGGGCGGAGCAGGCGGCGGGGCCGATCCGCTCGCGGCCGACGCTCGCCGGGCCGCCCGGCGTTGCTCGCGTCGGGAAGGAGCGCTCTCCACCGCGAGGGTGGTCGCGACGTCGAACTCGGCCTCGGCGAGCGGGACGTCGAGCTGGGCGACGGGCGGCTCCACCCCGGAGCGCACGCCCAGGCCCGCTGCGTCCTGGCCGGCCTGCGCCGTGAGCCGTTGCTCCTGCTGCAGGCGAGCCTGCCGAGCACGCTCGAGGGCCGTCGTGGGCGGCGCCTCCGCGTAGCTGGCGGCGCAACCGACGCCCAAGGACGCCGCGAGGAAGACGAAGAACGCGCGCATGGATGACTCCGACCCCGCCGGCATGGCGGACCTTGGGGGAGAATCTCCCCCGGGCCCGGCAGTGCTCAAGGCTCAGGCGTAGAACGTCAGAATCGCGTCGGTGACGCGCTTTCGCCGGGCCGCCCCGAGCTCCGGGAAGATGGGCAGCGCCAGCACCTCCCGGCACGCGCGCTCCGCCTCCGGGAAGTCTCCGGGGGCATGCCCGAGCTCGGCGAAGCAGGGCTGCGAGGGAAGCGGGCTCGGGTAGTAGATGCCGGTCCCGATGCCCGCCTCCGCGAGCGCCGCGCGGAGCGCGTCCCGGCGCGGCGCACGGATCACGTACTGGTGATAGGCGTGCGCTTCGTGGAGCCGCGGCGGCGTCATCACCGGCGATCCGGCGAGGCCCTCGTCGTAGGCCGCCGCGTTCTCCTGCCGGCCGCGCATCCATGCCTCGAGGTGCGGGAGCTTCACCCGGAGCAGGGCGGCCTGAAGCGCGTCGAGGCGGAAGTTCCCGCCCACGAGGTGGTGCGTGTACTTCGGCTTGGCGCCGTGCGCGCGCAGCAGCCGCGCCCGCGCCGCGAGCTCTGCGTCGCCCGTGACCACGAGCCCTCCATCCCCGACGCCGCCGAGGGGCTTCGTCGGGAAGAAGCTGAAGCAGCCGAAGGCGCCGACGGCGCCGGCATGGCCCTCGCAGCACGCGGCGCCGAGGGCTTGCGCCGCGTCTTCCACGATCGGCAGGTCTCCGGCGACGTGCCTCAGCGCCTTCAGGTCCGCCGTCTGCCCGAAGAGGTGCACGGGGAGGATGGCCTTCGTGCGCGGCGTGATCGCCCGGGCTACGGCCTCCGGGTCGAGGTCGAAGCCGTCCGGCCGGATGTCCACGAAGACCGGGCGGGCCCCGAGGCGCGCGATGCACCCCGCCGTCGCGAAGAAGCTGAAGGCCGTCGTGATCACCTCGTCGCCGGGCCCCACGTCGAGGGCCATGAGCGCCAGGAGGAGCGCGTCCGAGCCGCTCGAGACGCCGATCGCGTGCGGCGAGCCCACCACCTCGGCGACCTCGGCCTCGAAGGCCTCCACCTCGGGGCCGAGGATGTACTGGCCGCTGCGGATCACCCGCCGGCTCGCCGCCTCGAGCGCCTCCATGAGCGGCGCGTGCTGGGCGCCGAGGTCGAGGAGCGGGATCGCCGTCACGACGCCTCGAGGAGGGCGCAGGCCCCGCTGGCCATGTGATAGCGGTCGCCGCAGCGGCGGCACGTCACCTGCGGACCCTCCTCCGTGAGGCGCTCGCCGCAGCGGCACGCCCAGCCGATGCGCTTCGCGGGGTTCCCGACGACGAGAGCGTGGGGAGCCACGTCGCGCGTCACCACGCTCCCGGCACCGACGAAGGCGTAGGCGCCGAGGTCGTTGCCGCACACGAGCGTCGCGTTCGCTCCCACCGTCGCGCCGCGTCCGATGCGCGTGGGCGCAAACTCGAACTTCCGCTCCACATGGGCGCGCGGGAAGAGCACGTTGGTGAACACGCAGCTCGGGCCCAGGAACACGTCGTCCTCCACCTCGACGCCAGAGTAGAGGCTGACGTTGTTTTGGACCTTCACGCCGGCGCCCACCCGAACCCCGGGCCCGATGTAGACGTTCTGGCCGAGCACGGTGCCGGCGCCGATGCGCGCGCCGGCGCAGACGTGGACGAAGTGCCAGACCCGTACGCCCGGGCCGAGCATCGCGCCCGCGTCGACCACCGCCGTCGGATGCACGAACGGCTCGCTCATACCCGAAGGCTGGGCGAGGCGCGTGGGCAGCGCCAGCCGCGGTGCGGCGGGACGGTTGGTCTAGGACCCTTCGAAGGGCGACGTCCGCGTCGTACCTAGCCTCTCGTATGTCCTCCGCCGCCGATGCCCTGCCCGGGCTGCCCCACGTGACCGAGCACCTCACGATTCGTCAGGTGCCCGGGGAGGGGATCATCGTGCTCGAGCGGACCGCGGTCCCCTTCCCGGAGAGCGACGTGGCGCTCGACGAGGTCTTCGCGGAGTTCGTGGCCGTGCTCCGCGAGCTGCCCCGCGCGGACCTCGACATGATTATCGACTCCCGGCGGTCACGGGGCCGAAACGATGCGGCCTTCGAGCGGATTCAGCACAAATACCGACGGGACATCTTCACGGCCTTTCGCTCCGCCTCCGTGGTGCTGGCGAGCGTGGTCGGGCGCATGCAGGTGGAGCGCTACGAGCGCGAGGGCGGAGCCACCGACTACGGCCACTTCAGCGACGTCGACGAAGCCATCGACGCGCTCCGTCGCTCCCGCGGCGAAGGTGGCATCGAGAGCGCCGGGTAGCAGGTCGCTCGCAGGTCGTCGCTCGTTTCCGCCACGCGCGACGTGGACCGGCTACAGGCCGAGCTGTGCGCGACCGGCCTCGAGGCGACCCGCGAGGATCTCCCTCGCTTGGGCGCTCGGACGCGACGGCGCGATGACGACCGCCTGCACCACCTGATCCGCACCGTGGAAGGTGTGGGAGGCGGTCCAGAGCGCCGCGTTCGGAGCGTCGTCGAGGGACCACCAGCGGTAGGTAAGGCTCGGATGCTGGCGCCCGTCGTCCCAGCGCAGCCAGGCGACGCAGGGCGCCTCGTCGCAGTCCATCCCGAGGAGGTCCACGCCGTCCTGGGCGTCGACGATGCGTCGCAGATGACGCTCGGCGGCGTCGCGCGTCCACGTCTCCGGGATCTCCGCGGACACCACCTGGCTGCATGCTGCGGCGGGCAGATCGAGGGGCGGTGGCCGGAGCGGCGGCGGCTCCCAGCTCGGCGCCGAGGACGGCGTCGGCGCATCCTCTGCCCCGTCCGGCCACCCGTAGGCGAGGCCGAAGCCAGCGAGCGCGCTCAGTATCAGTGCGACGACCGACTGCACGTTTCAACTATAACGCAAGATCGATGCGGTAGACGCGCTCCATCCGGAAATCCGTGAGAAACACGCGTCCCTCGGCGTCGCGCGCGAAGGCCGAGGGCGAGACGTCGAAGCGGCCGAGCGCCGTGAGCTCCTCCACGCGCGCGGGGGGCTCCGGGAGGCGGGCGGCCCAAATCCGCCCGGTACCGAAGTCCCCGAAGATGTAGGCGCCCTCGAGCGGCCCCGGGGCCTGCCACTCGACACCGCCGGTGATCGAGATGCCGTCGCGGTGATCGTAGACCAGCACGGGGTCGGCGAAGTCGGAGGACGGCCCAGCGGGCGGCGCCGCAGCGTTTCCGGGCGCATCCGTCGAGCCTTCGCGCGCGGCGACGCCCTCCACCGCGCTGGGCGCACCCTCGTCCTCATCGCCCGGCTCCGGCTCGTCGGGCGCGTCGGTGCACGTTTCGGGCGGATGACAGACGAACCCCTCGCGGTCCGGCCAGCCATGGTTGTCGCCGGCACGCACGACGGCGACCTCCTCCCAGCGAGCGGCCCCTACGTCGGCGACGATGGCTCGTCCGCGGCCGTCGAAGGTGAAGCGCCACGGGTTGCGGAACCCGTAGGCCCAGATCTCCGGTCGCACGCCCTCCTGCCCGACGAAGGGATTGTCCGGCGGGACCGTGTAGCGACCCGACGTGGACACGTCGACGCGGACCAGGCTGCCGAGGAGGTTCGTGCGGTCCTGCGATCGCCGCGCCGGCCGGCCCGCATAGCCGTCGCCCAGCGCCATGAAGAGCATGCCGTCCGGTCCGAAGGCGAGCTGCCCTGCGTTGTGCGTGCCGTGGGGCTGCGGGATGCGCAGCAGCTCGCCGACCACCCGTGGCTCCGCGAGGGTCTGCGGGTCGACGCGCAGCTCCGTCAGCGCCGACGTCACGACGCTATCGTCCTCGCTGCGCGGGGTCTGATGCACGAAGAAGCGGCCGCTCTCCGTGAAGTCCGGCGCGAAGGCCAGGCCGAGCACGCCGCTCTCGAGGGCGTCGAGGACCGGGAGCCAGAGCCACGTCACCCGCGTCTCGGTGGCGAGGTCCACGAGGTGGAGCGAGCCCCATTTGGACGTGACGACCAGCTTCGACGGGTGTCCCGGCACGAACGCGATGTCCGTCGGCTGGCCCACGCCCGCCGCCACGGGGACCAGCCGTGCGGGGACCTGGGGTCGCTCGAGGTCGGCGTCCTCGAAGCGGCCGAGGCGCACCTCGCCGAGCTCGGCTTCGGGCGCCACGTCTCGCGCAGGTACCCGGCGTAGAACGTACGCGACGCTCCCGCCCACGAACGCACCGAGCAGCATCGCCGCGGCGAAGCGCCGGGGTCGGCGGAGCTTCATCGCCGCGTATCTACACCATGTGCGACGGTCGACGCACGCACGATGTGCTCAGGCGATGCGCTCGAAGAGCACCGCGAGGCCCTGGCCGACGCCGATGCAGAGCGTGGCGAGCCCGCGTTCCGCCTCCCGCTGATGCATCACGCTCATGAGCGTCCCGACGATGCGCGCGCCGCTGCATGCGATGGGGTGGCCGAGGGCGATGGCGCCGCCATTGACGTTCACCTTCTCCGGGTCGAGACCGAGCGTGCGCACGCAGGCGAGGCTCTGCGACGCGAAGGCCTCGTTGAGCTCGACGGCGTCGAGCTCGTCGGCGGCCCAGCCGGCCTTGGCGAGCGCCTTCTGCGTCGCGGGGATGGGGCCCGTGCCCATGACGTTCGGGTGCACGCCGGCGCTCGCGCTCGCGACGACGCGCGCCTTGGGGGTCACACCGTGCCGCTCGCACCACGCGCGGCTCGCCAGGAGGACCGCCGCCGCGCCGTCGTTCAGCGGGGACGAGTTCCCGGCCGTCACGCTGCCGCCCTCACGAAAGACGGGCCGCAGCTTCCCGAGGATCTCGGGCGTCGAGCCCGGACGAATCGACTCGTCGCGCGCCACGATCGTCGCCTCGGCGCGCTTGTGCGCCGGGGGCACGGTGATGGGCAGCACTTCGCCCGCGAAGCGGCCGGCCTCCCACGCCGCCGCAGCCTTCTGGTGGCTCTTCGCCGCGAAGGCGTCCTGATCGGCCCGCGACACGCCGTACTCTTCGGCGACGTTCTCGGCCGTCTCGCCCATGCTGATGAGCGGGATGCGCTCGGCCATCTTCGGGTTCGGGAAGCGCCAGCCGAGGGCCGTGTCGTAGGCGACCGGGGCCTTCCGCGGGAAGGCCTCGTCGGCGCGCGGCATGGAGAAGGGGGCGCGGCTCATGGACTCGACACCGCCCGCCACCAGCACCTCGTGATCACCGAGGCGGATGGCGCGGGCGCACTGGATGAGGGCCTCGAGACCGGAGCCGCAGAGCCGGTTCACGGTGACGCCGGTGACCTCCATGGGAAGCCCCGCCAGGAGCCCGGCCATGCGGGCGATGTTCCGGTTGTCCTCGCCGGCCTGGTTCGTCGCCCCGAAGACGAGCTCCTCGACGTCCGCCTTGGCCTGCGGGTGCCGGTCGAGGAGCGCCCCGAGGACCTCGGCGGCGAGATCGTCCGGCCGCTTTCGGGCCAGGCCGCCGCGATGCTTGCCGATGGGGGAGCGGAGGGTGTCGACGACGACGACGTCCTGGAGGTCCATGGGATCGTCCTAGTCCAGTCCGGCGCCCGACGCAGCCTGCTAAGGCTCCAGGAAGATCGCGTCGCTCGTGCGCGCCGTGATGCGGACCTCGACGCCCTCGGCCGGCGTGGGGCCCCCGGTCACGCGGACCACCTCCATGGTGGCCGGCGCGCTCCGGAGCGCGTCGAGGAGGCGCCCCGGGATCTCGAAGCTGCCCTCGTCGGGCACGAAGCACTGAAGCACCGGGATCCCTCCGCCGCGGGGCGTGATGCGGATCTCGATGCTCGGCGAGTCCCGGTCCGCCCACACGACGCGGAGGTCCCCGCTCGCCGGCCAGTTCGCGATACCCGCCGGGGTGGTCTCGGGTGTCGAGATCGTCGGCCGGATCCCGCGGTCGACGAAGACCGAGAAGTCGCCGAGCGGGTCGTCGGTGAACTCGCCACCGAAGCTCTCGACCTCGAAGCGGTCCTGGAGCGTCTCGCAGGGCAGGGCTGCGGCCGGCGGGAAGCTCCCGGCGAGGGTCACGTTGGCCCCATCGCCAGGGTCCCGCGCGTCGACCCGTACGGTCCCGCCCTGCAGCCCCGTGAAGTCCGCGAGGTCGCCGAGGTCGTCCGCCGGCGCGTCGGTGAGGATGCAGGGCCCCTCGGCGTCGAGCTGAGGGAGCGCTCCGGCCGCGGTGGCCTCCCCGAAATGGGCGACCGTCGTGCACGTGCCTTCCACGAAGGGAGGCAAGGGCGTGGCCGGGTCGCGGAAGGGTCGGCTCACGGTGAGCAGGAGGACGCGGTTGCCGGCCTCCCACGTGAGCGGCAGGGTCGTGGCCTCCGGGGAGACCACGGCGTCGCCGCCGTCGCCGCACGCGCTCAGGAGCACGAGAGAGAGTAGGGCGAGCCTCACGACTCGCCTCGCTTGATGCCGAGGGCCTTCATCTTCTTATACAGGTGGCTTCGTTCGAGGGAGAGGTCCGCCGCGGTGTTCGTGATGTGTCCGCCGTGGTGGTCGAGGGGCGCGAGGCTCAGCGCCCGCTCGCACTCCTCCACCATCGCCCGAAGCGGCGTGCCCGGTCGATAGGATCCCGTGGTCGTGCCCGCGATGGGCAGGAGCCCCTTGGCGTCGGCTTCCGTGATCTCGTCGCCCCGGGAGAGGATCACCAGACGCTCCACCAGGTTGCGCAGCTCGCGTACGTTGCCCGGGAAGTCGTACGCCTCGAGGAGGCGCTGGGCGCCGGCGCTCAGCGTCTTCGCGCGCCGCTCGTTGGCCCGGCACGACTGCTCGAGGAAGGTCGCCGCGAGCATGGCCACGTCCCCGGCGCGCTCCCTCAGCGGCGGCACGCGGAGCGGCAGCACGTCGAGCCGGTCGTAGAGGTCCGCGCGGAAACGGCCCTCGGCGATCTCCTCCGCCAGGTCCTTGTTCGTCGCCGCGACCACGCGCACGTCGACCTTCAGGAGCTCGCTCCCGCCCACGCGCTCGAGCTCGCCTTCCTGGAGCACCCGGAGGAGCTTTGCCTGCATGGCCGCCGGCATGTCGCCGACCTCGTCGAGGAAGAGCGTGCCGCCGGAGGCCCGCTCGAACTTCCCGCGGCGCTGCTTGGTGGCGCCGGTGAAGGCGCCTTTCTCGTGGCCGAAGAGCTCGCTCTCGATGAGCTCCGCCGGCACCGCGGCGCAGTTGAGCTTCTCATAGGCCTTACCCGCGCGCTTGGAGCCGAGGTGGATGGCCCGCGCCACGAGCTCCTTGCCGGTCCCGCGCTCGCCCTGGATGAGCACGCTCGCGTGCGCGTCCGCCGCTAGCGCCACGCGCTCCCGGAGCGCAGCGATGGCCCGGCTCGCGCCGAGGATCTCGTCCGTCGCGCCGGCGCGCTCGCGAAGCTGTCGGTTTTCGGCCCGGAGCTCGGCGAAGCCCAGCCCGTTTCGGATGGCGAGCAGCAGGCGCTCGGTACCGATGGGCTTCTCGAGGAAGGTGAACGCGCCGAGGCGGGTCGCCTCCACGGCGGTCTCGATGGTGCCGTGACCGCTCATCATCACCACGGGCACCTCGCTGCCGGCGGCGCGGAGCTCCCGGAGCAGCGTGAGCCCGTCCTTGTCGGGGAGCTGCACGTCGAGGAGCACCAGGTCGTAGCTCTTCTGCGCGAGGCGCTTCTCGGCGACGCCGCCGCTGCCGGCCACGTCCACGTCGTAGTCCTCGACGCGAAGCGCCCGCGAAAGCGTCGCGAGGATGTTCTTCTCGTCGTCGACGATGAGGACGCTGGCCTGGCCCACGCGGCGACCGTAGCAGGCCGCTGCCTCCGCGCGCCCGCTAGAGCGGCCGGGGCGCCGGGAGCTCGTCCTGCACGTCGCGCAAGGCGTCGAGCTGCGCCCGCCCGAGCTGCTTGCAGCGCGCCGGCGACCAGCCGTACACGGGGTCCGGCGCGTCGGCGTTGTCCTTGAAGGGCATCTCCAGGGTCATGGCCAGCGCCCCGTAGCGGTGGGCGATCTGGTTGGTCGCCATCTTCAGGTTGCCCTCCCGCGGTGCCGCCGGCGGGTATCCGTGCTTGGTCTGGAAGTCCGGACACGCGCGCACGAGCGCGGTCTCGTAGCGGGGCCGCAGGGCGTGGATGGCGTCGGGGAGGCTACCCACGCCAGCGGATCCCGCGATGAAGTTGTAGGGCAGGGCCTCATCTCCGTGCACGTCGAGGCAGAAGCTCACGCCGGTGCGGTCCATGCGGTCGCGTACGAGCTGCACCTCGGGGCTCTCGTCCATGGAGGGCTCGGCCCAGGCCCGGTTCAGGTTGGTCCCGGCGGCGTTCGTGCGGAGATGGCCGCGCGCGCTCCCGTCGGGGTTCATGTTGGGCACCACGAAGAAGGTCAGCGCTTCGCGGAGCTGCCGCGCGAGGGCATCCGCCGGGTCCGTGAGCCGCTCCAGCATCCCCTCGACGTGCCACTCGGCCATGGTCTCGCCCGGGTGCTGCCGCGCGATGACCCAGGCTACCTTCGGCCCCACGCCGAAGCGCAGGCAATCGAGCGTACGCCCGTCGAGCGTCGTCCCGAGCACCTCGGCGCGAACGCCGGTCGCCTGTTGGCAGCGGCCGATGAGCGCCTGATGCCGGGCGTCGTCGTAGGGCGCGAAGTAGGCGTACCAGCAGAGGTCCGCGTCGGGCGTGTGCTCGATGATCAGCGACCCGTCCTCGTAGCGCGTGGGCACGCGCACCCAGCGCTCCCGGTCGACGCTCGCGCAGGCGCGGTAGTCGCGCCACCCGCGCTCGTAGGAGGCCCGGTTCGCGTTCTCGATGCGCAGCTCCACGGCCTCGCCCTTCGCGCCGGCCACGAGGAAGTGGAACCACTGAAGATGTCGCGATCCATGGTCCTGCCGAATCGCCAGCCGCGCGGTGTGACCGCTCAATCCCAGGACCTCGATGTTCCCCGAGTGGAAGTTCGCCGCTACGTGCATGGCGCAGAGCATGCCGCGCGGGGCCCAGGCCGGCTAACCTGTGGGCCGTGAGCGCCGCTCTCTCGTCCCTCGAGACCCTGCTCCGGCACCCCCGCCGCCGGCAGCAGGGCCTCGCGCTCGCCCGCAGCCTGGCGGAGCCGGCGCTCTTCGATGCGCTCCTCGAAGGCGCGCGCTGGCGGGGGCTGC
>CALCTH010000095.1 GCA_937893795.1 uncultured Myxococcales bacterium
CACAAGAAGAACTGAATCTTTCATGAGACCAATTCATTCGCTCTTTCGGGAGCCGCCCGCGGAGGCGCCAATCGAGGAGCCCGAGCGCCCCGCGGAAGGGCCGCTCTTCGGCGAAGTAGGGCAGCGCGGCTGCCTCACAGCGAAGCCGATCCAGGCGGCGGAGCTCCGGGGCCACGAAGCGAAACTCCACCACGCCGCCTCACGCCTTGCCGAGGTCGCCCGCGATCCGGTCGAGGACACCGTTCACGAAGCCTGCGCTGCCCTCGCTGCCGAAGCGCTTGGCGAGCTCGACGGCCTCGTTCAGCGTCACGCGCCGCGGGACGTCGTCGAGCGCCAAGAGCTCGAAGGTCGCGAGGCGAAGGATGTTCCGGTCGACGCGCGTCATGCGTTCGAGCCGCCAGTGGTGGCTGACGGCGCGGATCGTCTCGTCGATGCGGGGCCCATGCTCCGCCGCGCCGCGCACGAGGACCCGGGCGAACTCCTCGGCCTCGGGGCTGGGCGCCAGGTGCGCCCAAAACGCGCGCAGAGCGTCCTCCGCCCCCGCGCCGGACGTGTCCATCGCGTAGAGCACTTGGAGCGCCGCTTCGCGGCCCTTCCTTCGCGCGCCCATGCCGATCCTAGAGGCCGCCCTCGGTCAGCGAGCGACCGAGGTCGACGACCTCGAGCGCGGCGAGTGCCGCCTCGAAGCCCTTGTTGCCGGCCTTCGTCCCGCTGCGCTCGAGCGCCTGCTCGATGGTGTCCGTCGTGAGCACACCGAAGACCACGGGAACGCCGGTCGCCTGGGCCGCCGCCGCGCCGCGCGCCGCCTCGCCGGCGACGTAGTCGAAGTGCGGCGTGGCGCCGCGGATCACGGCACCGAGGGCGACGACGGCAGCGTGCTTCCGCTGCGCCGCGAGGCGCTGGACTGCCCAGCTCAGCTCCCAGGCACCGGGGACGAGCACGTGGTCGATGGCATCGCTCGTCACACCGTGCCGCCGCAGCGCGTCTTCGGCCCCCTCGACGAGACGGTCGACCACCAGGTGGTTGAAGCGCGCCGCGACGATCGCGAAGCGATCTTCGGGGGCGGCGACGTAGCGTCCTTCGTAGCGAGCCATGGTTCCGAGTGCCTCTCCGCGGCCTGGGTCAGTGCGTGGTCGCTCCGTCGACGCTGGGGAGCCCTTGCGTCGAGACGAGCAGCTGCTCCACCACCTCGAGGCCGTAACCGTCGAGGCTGGGAATGCGCCGTGGACGGTTCGTGAGCAAGCGGATCTTGCCCAGACCGAGGGACGCGAGCACCTGCGCGCCCAGGCCATACTCCCGCAGGACCTCGCCGGTCTCGCGGCGAGGCTGCGGCACGTTCTCGCCCAGATGGTGCGCCAGGCCCGCGGCCAGGGCGGGCTTGCCGGGCACGACGAGCACGACGCCCTTCCCTTCGGACTCGATGCGACGGATGGCGTCGTCCACGCGCACGCCCTGCGGCCCGACGAGGCCGAGCACGTCGCCCACGACGTCCGACGTATGCACCCGCACCAGCGTCGGCTCGTGCCCGACGTCACCGTGAACGAGCGCGAGGAACTCACGCCCGTCGTTCTCGACGCGGAAGACCGTCGCGTTCCACGAGCGCCCGCTCGCGAGGCGCACCGGCGCCTGCCGCACCTCCTTCACGAGCTGCTCGCGAGAGAGGCGGTACTCGATGAGGTCCGCGATGCTGAGAAGTACGAGCCCGTGTTGCTCGGCGAAGCGCTCGAGGTCCGGGTAGCGCGCCATGGTCCCGTCGTCCTTCATGATCTCGCAGATCACGCCCGCGGGGCGGCAGCCCGCGAGGCGCGCGAGGTCGACGGATCCCTCCGTGTGTCCCGTCCGCTGGAGGACGCCGCCGGGCTTGGCCTTCAGCGGAAAGACGTGGCCCGGGCTCACGAGGTCGGAGGGGACGGCGCTCGGCGCCACGGCGGCGCGGATGGTGGCGCATCGGTCCGCGGCGCTGATGCCCGTGGTGACGCCCTGGCGCGCCTCGATGCTCACGGTGAAGGCCGTGGAGCGACTCGCGCGGTTCAGGTCCACCATCATGGGGAGCTCGAGGCGCCGCACCCTCTTCTCCGTGAGCGTCAGGCAGATGAGCCCGCGGGCCTCCTTCGCCATGAAGTTGATGGTCTCCGGCGTCGCGTGCTCGGCCGCCATGCAGAGGTCACCCTCGTTCTCACGGTCCTCGTCGTCCGTGAGGATGACCATCTGGCCCTGCTGGACGGCCTCGAGGGCCCGGAGCACGCGCTCCACCGCTTCGGTTCTCATGGCCGGCATCTAGCCTTCGTCGGTCTCGAAGGAAAGGCGTGGCCCGAGCGAATCGCCCTCATCCGGGGAGTGCGAGGCGCCGCCTGCGACGGGACGGCCGCTCCACCAGACGTCGGGACCACGGGTGCGGAGCTGCACGTCCCTCAGCTCCCAGGCGTCCCGCATGGCGTCCTTGCCGCGGCCGGCGGCGAAGGAGGGCGCGGCGGCGTCCGCGAGAATGCGCGGGGCCACGAAGAGCTCGACGCGATCGACGAGGCCTGCGTCGAGGAGCGCGCCGTGTACCCGCGCGCCCCCCTCCACGAGGAGCTCGCGCACGCCGCCGGCATGGAGCGCGCCGAGGACCGCGGCGAGGGAGAGGCCTGCTTCGTCCGCCGGTACCTCGAGCAGGGTGGCTCCGGCGGCCTCGAGGGTCCGGCGGCGCGCGGCGGGGGCGGCGGGACCGTGGGCGAGGAGGAGGGGGCCGCCGGGGCCCGTGAGGAGCCGCGCGCAAGGCGGCGTGCGGAGACGGCCAAAGAGCCCGCCGCGGCGCGGGGACGGGCCCTCGCCGGGTCACACGGT
>CALCTH010000096.1 GCA_937893795.1 uncultured Myxococcales bacterium
CCCCGCGCCCCTCGCGCCCACCCCCCCGGCCACCCCCCCCCCCGCCGCCACCCCCCCCCCCCCCCTCACCCCCACCCCCCCCTCCCCCCTACCCGATTGGCGCGCCGGCCCTCTCTACCCCCCTCTCGCGGCGCCCCCCGGCGGGGCCGCCTCGCCACCGGCATCCTGCCTGCCCTCGCGAGGCCCGGCACGCCGCCCCAGCCCGCCGAGAGCGAGATCGGAATGCGCCGGAGCGTCGCCCGCCCGGTGACCCGTTCCCCAGCATCGCGCTCTTCGATGGCGACGTAGCTCGTGGCTCGGCTCACCAGGCCGTAGCGCTCGCCGAGGCCCACGAGCGTCTCGTCCACGCGGGCTTCGCGGCTCCGCCCGCGACGCTGCTGCGAGCCGCGGACCCGGGGAGCTTCGTCTGACGAAGACGACGTCCATGGCCTCCGGGGGCGGGGCCGTGGGCGCGAAGGTGACGAGGGCGACGCGGGTGCCGTCGTCCTCGCGCGCCACGAGCGCCTGCGGCGACGTATCGGCCGCCACGAGCAGCACGAAGTCCCGGTCGAGGGCGGTCTCGTCCTGGCCGAGGCGTACGTCCGCGCCGCCCTCGCGGAGGGAGGTCTCGATGGGATGCGTCGGGGACGCCACGCGACGCAGCCCCCCTGCGTCGACGGCGACGGATAGCGCGAGGCCATAGGGGACGCGGGCCCAGTGCGGCGGGTTGAGCTTCTCCTCGTCCGGCTGGCCGATCTCCGGACCGCGCACCGGCACGTAGCGCGGCGCCACCGTCGTCGGGAGCGTGAAGCGAAGCGCGTCGTCCTCGCGTTCGACGAGCGCCACGTAGCGGAGCGTCAGCTCCATCTCCGCACCGGGAGGCAGGTTGCCGACGCTGGCCGTGAAGACGTCCGGGCGCTCCTGGTCGAGGAGGTAGGCGCCGTGACCCTCCACCATGGCGTCGCCGTAGGCCTCGAAGGCGGCCTCGCGCTCCATCACGCGACCGATCACGAGCGTGCCGTCGATGCGGGCCTCGAAGCCGCACACGGCGGCGCCCTCGTCGAGGGGGAAGAGATAGACGGCTTCGACGGGCGTGGCCTCGTCGTTCCGGTAGCGCTGCGTGACGGTGACCTCCGCGGTCGGCCCACGCAGCGTCGCGTCGCTGCGGACGCCCTTCAGGGCCACCGCCTGGTCTCCGGCGTGCAGACCGGCTCTCGGATCCTCGTTCATGTGGGCTCCCCTTCCTGGGTGTCGTCGTGGGCTCGGAGCACGCGGCGAAGCGCCTCCAGCGTGGTGGGCGCGAGGCGCCGGCCACGGACGTGCAGCTCGACGTCGGGCCCCAGCGCGCTTCGGAACCAGGCGGCGCCGCCCTCCGCGCTGCGCGCCGGCGGTGCTCCTGCGGGCGCCGATTCCGCGGGCGCTGGGTGGGAAGAGGGGCGGAGATCGGTGGCACGTTCCTGGAGCGGGGCGCCGGCCACGATGGCCGCCAGCGGGACGCCCTGCTCCTGCTGGGCTCGGACCTCGCGCAGCCGCGTGAGGTGCGCCTCGGTGTAGTGGCTTCCGCGCCCGACCCCCGTCGGCCGAGGAATCAGACCGCGCTGCACGTAGTAGCGGTCGCCGACCACGCCTCGAAATGGCAGCCTCCGGCGGTCGACGGAGCGGCCCTTCGCTCCCGCAGAAACGGAAGACCTGATGGAGAGCCTGGCCGACGACATCGTGAACGCCCCGCGGACGCCGCTCCTGCCCCGGCACGTCGAGGCCCTGCGCGCGGCGGGGCGCGAAGAGCGCTTCGCTGCCGGCGACGCGATCATGGAGGCGGGGAAGCCTCAGAACGACTTCTTCTACGTCGTGGAAGGCGAGGCGGCGGCCTACACCGTCGACGGCCAGCGCTACACCGAGCATACGCTCGGACCGACGCAGTTCGTCGGCGAGATCGCGTTTCTCAACGACAGCGCCTCGCTGCTGCACGTGCGCGCCGTGGCCGACACGACGGTGATCGCCGTCGACCGCGCGGTGATGCTCGACCTGCTCGCGCGCGACCCGGAGATGTCGGACATCGTGGTGCGCGTCTTCGCGGGAAGGCGACGCGCGCTCCTCGAGCGCTCCGCCTCCATCCTCACGCTCCTCGGCGCCGACGAGGACAAGGCCGTGGGGCGCATCGCGGCCTTCGCGAGCCGGAATCGGTTCCCCTTTCGGAGCTACGCCTTGGACGACCCGAAGGCACGGGAGGTCGCCGCGGCCTGCGCGATGGCGGCCGTTCATCCGGCGGTCGTGGTCGGCGCCTCGACGCGGCTCGACGATCCGACGCCCCGCTCGGTGGCCTGCGCCCTCGGCATCGACCTCGACCTCTCGGAGGACGCCCTCTACGACGTCGTCATCGTCGGCGGCGGCCCGGCGGGCATCGCCGCGGGCGTGTACGCCGGCGCCGAGGGTCTCCAGGCCCTCGTCCTCGAGGACATGACCGTGGGCGGCCAGGCCGGGACCTCGTCGCGCATCGAGAACTACATGGGCTTTCCCACGGGCATCAGCGGCGCCGACCTCTGCTGGCGCGGCGAGGTGCAGGCCATTCGCCTCGGGACGCGCTTCGCCATGCCGCGCCGCGCCGCGTCGCTCGCGGTGGGGGACGAGGGCGTCTTCACGCTCGGCCTCGAAGACTCGCAGCAGGTGCGGACGCGATCCGTCGTCATCGCGACGGGCGTGCAGTACCGGCGCCTTCCCCTTGTGGGGCTCGAGGAGCTCGAGGGGGCCGGCGTCTATTACGCCGCGACGGAGCTCGAGGCGCGGCGGGTGCGGGGCCGGGACGCGCTCATCATCGGCGGCGGCAACAGCGCCGGGCAGGCGGCCATGTTCCTCAGCCGCCACGCCTCCCATGTGCACCTCCTGGTGCGGGGCCAGTCGCTGGCGGCGTCCATGTCCTCGTATCTCTCGGAGCGCCTCCGCCAGGACCCGGCCATCACGATTCACTACGGCCACGAAGCGACCGTGCTCCACGGCGAGGGCTCCGAGGGCGCCGAGCGGCTGGCGGCCGTGGACGTGCGGTCCAAGGCGACGGGGGAGACCACGCGCATGCCGGCCGGTGGGCTCTTCATCATGGTCGGGGCCGCGCCGAATACCGGCTGGCTCGCGGACGCCGTGGCCCTCGACGCGCGCGGCTACGTGAAGACCGGCCGCGAGGTCGGCGGTCGCTCGACCTACGAGACCTCGCTGGCCGGCGTCTTCGCCGTCGGCGACGTCCGAAGCGGCTCCACCAAGCGGGTGGCCTCGGGCGTCGGCGAGGGCTCGGTGGTGATCAGCGGCGTCTGGAACCACGTCCGCGGCGGCGAGACCGCGTAGCCCTCACCTCGCCGCGGCCAGCTCTTCGTCGAGGGAGGCGTGGAAGTCGCGGAGCGCGTCCTCGAAGCTCGCGAAGCGGAGCGATGTGTTGGCGCCGGTGGCGAAGCCGCGCTGGATCTGCTCGGCGATCACGAAGTCCTCGTCGAGGGTCTTCACCGTGAAGTCGTGGTTGGCCTGCAAGAAGGCCCGCGCCTTGCCGCCGTAGTCCTCGCCTGCCGGGCCTCGGCCCACCGTCGCGACGCTGATGCGCGTCTCGCCCGGGCTCACCGGGTCCATGGTGAGCAGCGCGTAGTGGCCGTCCTGGACGAGCACCGAGACGTTGGGGTGCATCATGTAGAGCACGTTCGCGTGCTCCGTGATCTTCCATTCGGCTTCGGGGCGCTCCGCGAGGGAGGACAGCGTCCGCCGCGGGAGTAGCAGCCGGAAGCTCGCACCGACGCGCGCGTGCTGTGAGGTCGTGTCGCCGAAGAGGGGCCCCACCGTGGCCCGGTGCGCGATCTTGAAATGGTAGGACTCGAGGCCGCCCTCGACGAGGAGCTTCCAGTTGGCCTTCCAGAGCCGCGTGGTGCGCGCGAAGAGGCGCGGGCTCTTCGGGCCGAGGCCGTCGATCTCCGCGAGGAGCGAGACGAGCTCGGCGTCGAGCGTCGGGCGCTGGGTCGGGTCCGGGCACACCCAGACGAAGCCGCCGGCCTCTTCGCAGGCGAGCTCCACGAGGCCCGCGTCGGCCTGTTTCAGTGAGGGAAAGCCCTCGCGGTGGCGGACGGAGGCCAACGCCCCGTCTCGGCCGTAGGTCCAGGCGTGATAGGGGCAGACGAAGCGCTTGCAGTGGCCCTTCTCCCGGAGCTCGACGGTGGCGCCGCGGTGCCGGCAGACGTTGAGGAAGGCGCGTGCCCGTCCCTCGTCGTCCCGCACCACGATGGCCGGCGCCCCCACCACGTCGCGGGTGAGGAAGTCGCCGGGCGCCGGCAGCTCGGAAGCGTGGGCCACGACGTTCAAGGACCGCCGGTGCCGGGCGTCGAGCTCGCGCTCGAAGCGCTCGGCGTCGGTGTAGAGCGCGACGTCAACGGTGCTGTCCGGGCCTTCGGCGCGCGGGGTCGTTCGCTCCAGCGAGCGCTTGATGAGCGCGATCTCGAGGTCTCTATCCATCGTCCTTCTCCGGGAGCTCGAGCACCCGCGCCATGAAGCGCTGGAGCTCGGCCGTCAGCCTTCGGCGTTTCGGCTTGGCGGCGCTCAGCGCCGTCGCGAGCAGCTGGTAGACGCCGCCCATCAGGAGCGCCCCGGCCATGAGCGGGTTGATGTGGGCGGGCACCACGCCGAGCTCCTTGCCGAGCGCGACGTTCTTCGCGGCGCCACGGGTCTGCTTGTCGAGGCGGCGCGCGCGGGCCTGGGTCACGGCGGCGTCTCCGGCGACGCCGCGGACCACGAGGGCGCAGAGCGGATCGTCGAAGTAGAAGTCGACGGTGCGAGCGATGCGCACCTTCTCCCGGCTCCACCAGTCGGGGCCTTCGCCCTCGAAGGTCGGCTGATAGGTGGCAGCCTCCATCTCGTCGAAGACTTCTTCGACGACGGCCACGACGAGGGCGGTCTTGTTCGTGAAGTGCCGGTAGGGCGCGCCGGGAGACACGCCCGCGCGTGCAGCGACGTCGGCGAAGACCAGCTCCCCGCCGGTTTCGGCGAGCAGCGTGCGCGCCGCGTGCACGAGCCTCTCACGCGTTCGCTGTCCCTTCGGCGTGGTCATAAAGTGAATTCACTTTACTCTGTTGCCCGGCCGGCGCAAGCCTCCCCAAGGCCACGCTGCCGTGGTTCACTCGTGGGGCATGAACCCGGAGTACGAGCGTCGGGTGAACCGAGCGATGGACCACGTGCGGGCGCACCTCACCGAGGAGCTCTCGCTAGGGGAGGTCGCGAAGGTGGCGAGCTTCTCGCCGCACCACTTTCACCGGGTCTTCCGCGCGGTGACGGGGCAGACGCTCAACGTGTTCACGCAGCGGGCGCGCCTCGAGCGCGCGGCCTACCTGATGAAGTCGTCGCCGGAGCGCTCGCTCGCCTCCATCGCGCTCGACGCGGGCTTTAGCGCGCACTCGGACTTCACCCGCGTCTTCAAGCAGCACTATGGCGTGGCCCCGTCGCGCTGGGATCGGCGCAGCCGCCTCGACGCCCGGGAAATCGTCGACGCCTACGCCGAGGCTCTGGCCGCCGCGAAGGCCGAGGGGCCGCCCGTGGAGCCGCGCGTCGTGGAGCATCCGCCGCTTCGCCTGGCCTACGTACGCGTGCGGACCCCTTTCATCGGACCGGCGCTTCACGCCGCGTATGCGCGGCTCTGCGCGTGGCTCGAGGCCCGGGGCGTCGCGTGGCGCGAGGCGCCCCTCGTGGGGCTCAGCTGGGATTGCTACGAGACGACGCCGCTCGACCAGGTCTGCTGCGACCTCGGCTTTGGTGTGCCCGCATACATCGCCGCCGAGGGCGAGGTCGGCGTTCACGAGCTTCCGGCGGTGACCAGCGTCGATGCGCGGGCGCTCGGCCCGCTCGTGCGCATCGCCGTGGTGTGGGAGCACCTCTACGACGTGTGGCTGCCCCTCGGCTCGCGGGCGCCGGCAGACCTGCCGGCCATGAAGCGCTTCCGGCGGCGGCCGGACGAGATCGGCTGGGAGACCTACGACCTCGACTGCTCGATCGCGCTCGCCGACTGAGTTTCGCAAGATCCGTCAAGCAAGGCGCGGCCGCCCCTGCGTAGGGTGGCCTCCATGACCCGAGTGAGCGTGACCCAGGACATCGCGGCGTCGCCGGAGCGCGTCTTCGCGCGCATCGCGGACGTGGAGAAGCTGCCGGAGCGCGACGCCGACGTGCTCGCCGTCGAGGTGCTCAGCGAGGTACGCGAAGGCGTGGGCCTCCGCTTCCGCGAGCGACGCCGGAACGGCAAGGGCGAGCTCGTGAGCGAGCTCGAGGTGACGGAGTACGCCCCGCCCGAGCGCATCCGCTTCGTGACCGAGAACCATGGGACGGTCTGGGACACGGTCTTCGCCGTCCATCGGCGTGGCGGTGGAAGTCAGCTCGTCGTGACGATGAACGCGCGCCCCTCGCGGCTTCTCCCGAAGATCCTCAACCCGCTGATGAAGCCGCTCTTCGCGAGCGGCATCCGCAAGCACGTGAAGGCGCTCGCGGCCGACTGCGAGCGCGGCGCCTGAGCGCCGTACTAGGGTCCTGGCGCGATGAGCCAGGGCTTCTACCGCCGCGACGGCGACACCTTCGTTCCGACCTCGCACACCATCGGGCCCTGGGATCCGGGGCTTCAGCACGGCGGCCCACCCGCGGCGCTGCTGGCCGGCGCGGCCGAGCGCTACGGGGACGACGCCGCAGACTTCGTCGTGGCGCGCGTGACCGTCGAGCTGCTCCGGCCGCTCGGCCTCGTGCCGCTCGCGCTCTCGGTGGAGCCGCTTCGCCTCGGACGGCAGGCGCAGTGGCTCACGGCCGAGCTCCGCGCGGAGGGTAGGCTCTGCGCGCGGGCGACGATGGTGCGCATCGCGCGCGTCGACCTCTCGCTGCCCGACGCGCGCACGCGCCCCGAGTCGGCGCCGCCGGGGCCCGAGGGCTTGCCCGACTTCGTCTTCCCCTTCTTCCAGACCGACGAGGGCTACCACCGCGCCGTCGACATCCGCATCGCGGAGGGCGCGTGGTCGAAGGGGCCGCTCACCGCGTGGATGCGTCCGCGCGTCGGGCTCGTCGAGGGGGAGCCTTCGTCGCCGCTCGAGCGCGCCATGATCGTCGTCGACGCCACCAACGGGCTGGCGCCGGCGCTCTCCACCGAAGCCTTCGCCTTCATCAACCCGGACCTGACGGTGCATCTTCACCGGCCCCTCGCGGGCGAGTGGCTCTGCATCGCCGGGCGCTCGATCCCGGAGCCCCTGGGCACGGGTCTCGTCCAGGGCGCGCTCTTCGACACGGGTGGCGAGGTGGGACGATGTCTCCAGTCGCTCGTCGTGCGGGCGCGCTGAGCGGGTTCAGGGCGCGGCGAGCTCGCGCATGGCGTCGCGGACGGCGCGGACGTGCGCCGGGTCCGACGCCGCCGGGTCCGCGGGCGCGAAGCGGCCCGTGTCGTTGTCGAAGTAGCGGCCTCCGGCCTCCGCGAAGCGCGGCCCGAGCGCGGCCTCGACGATGACGTCGGCGCCGATGTTCAGATCCTTCCCAGGGATGCCGAAGCCCTCCTTCACCATCTTCGACGCGAGGAGTGAGCCGGGATTGAGCGCCACGACGACGGGCCCTTCCGCGAGCTCCTTGGCGAGCTCGGCCGACCACAGGGTGATCGCGAGCTTGCTCTGCGCATAGGCCTCCATGTCGCCGAGGCGCCGCTCGCCGCGGAGCGCCCCGAGGTCCACGCGCTCCTGCGCCGCGGACGAGAGGTTCACGATGCGGCCGTCCCTCGGCACCAGCGGCAGCAGCTCCCGCGTGAGCACGTAGGGCGCGAGCAGGTTCACGACGAAGCGCACGTCCAGCCCGTCGTCCGTGACGGTCGCCCGGGTCTTGAGCACGCCTGCGTTGTTGATAACGACGTGGACGCGCGCGTGCTTCGCGCGGATCGCCTCGGCCATGGCGCGCACGTCGCCGAGCCGCGAGAAGTCGGCGACGTAGGTCTCGGCGGCTCCCTCGAGGCTCTCCGCGACGGTCGCGAGCTTCTCGGCGCTTCGCCCATGGAGCAGCACACGGTGCCCGGCGGCGGCGAGTTTCTGGGCGGCGAGGCGGCCAATGCCGTCCGTGGCGCCGGTGACGAGCAGGGTCTTGGACATGGGTCTCCTCAGGCGTGCGGCTCGGGCAGGAGCCCGCGCGACAGTCGTTCGAGGGCGGCTTCCACGGGCATGGCCCGCTGGAAGCGGAGGTTGAGGGCGACGTGGTTGATGCCTCGCGCTCGGAGCGCGTGGAGGTGCTCCCGGAGGAAGTGGAGGCCCGAGCGGAAGCCGAGATGGATCGGCGTCGGCGGGGCGTCCGGGTCCGGCGAGAGATCGACGTAGAGCGACTGCATGACCGGGCGGTCGGGCTGACCCGCGGCGGCGAGGCGCTGGCGGTAGCCGGCGACGACGCGACCCTGGAGCGCGGGCTCCCGCGGGTAGGTCATCCAGCCGTCCCCGTTCTCGGCGATCCACCTGGGGTCCTGCTGGCTGCCTCCGGTGACGAGGAGGGGGAGTCGGCCCGCGGTGGGCTTGGGCAAGAGATCGAGCTCGCCCGAGAGCGTCCCCGCGCCGTTCGCGAAGCGCGGGCGTTCGGCCGCCAGGGCCCGGATCATGGCCACGCTCTCACGGAAGCGCGCGCCCCGCTCGGCGTGGCGCTCGCGCAGGGCCGGGTACTCCTCGGGGCGGTCGCCGGAGGCGATACCGAGCAGCAGGCGGCCTCCCGAGAGCACGTCGACGGAGGCCGCGGCCTTGGCGACGTGCACGGGATGCCGGAGCGGCAGAACGAGGCTCGCGACGCCCAGCGCGATGCGCTTCGTACGGGTCGCGAGGGCCCCGAGATAGACGAAGGGATCGAAGGTCTGTCCGGCGTCGCCGAAGGAGGGAACCTCGAAGGGCACGTCGCGGAGCCAGACCGCCGAGAAGCCGAGCGCTTCGGCCAGCGCGACGCGCTCGAGGTGACGCTCGAGCGAAGGCACGGGGCCGTGTGGATACGCCTCGATGGGGACGACGAGACCGAGGCTCAGCGCACGCGGTCGGAAGACCGACGCATAGGCGCGGTTGAGCGTCGCAAAGCCGCGCGTCGGGCGCGCGGGCGACGTCGGCGTGCTCGGCACGAGGTCTTCCATGGGAGCGAGTCTAAGGAGTCGCGAGGCATTGCGAAGCACGGTCGTACTTTCATCAGTATCAAACGTTCGTTGAAAATCGCCTCGCTCGCCTCACGCGCCGTGGGCGCGTCCGAGGAAGCGCGTCACGTGTTCCGCGGCGACCTCCGGGATGGTCTGAAGAAGCAGATGAGGCGCGTCGAGAGGGCGCGTCTCCCATCGCGCCGGCGCCTCGGGGGGCCGTGGCACGAGGCGGTCGCGCGTGCCGTGCAGCACCAGCCCGGGGACCACGGCATCGGCCAGCATCTGTCGTACGTCGACGCGGAGCACCGCCCGGAGGCGCGCCGCCAGCACCTGCGGACTCGTAGCGCGGATGGCGTCGCGCACCGCAGCGACCTGCTCGAGGTCCGCGTCCGGCGAGAGCAGGAGCCGCCGGACGATGAGGGGGGACGGGGGCCTGTCGAAGAAGCACGGCCGCACGGCGTGCGCGAGGAGCCGGGGCCGCGGGCTGCGCGCGAAGGTGGAGACAAGCACCACGCACCGAAGGCCTCGCGGCGGCGCAGCTGCCAGCCGCATGGCGAGGGGCCCGGAGAAGGACTCCGCGACGAGGGCGAAGGGGCCCCTCATCCGCGCCAGGCGTGCTCGGAGCCCGTGGAGGAGGGCGTCATAGTCGGCCTCGAGGTCGGGCGCATAGGTGTGGACATCGCTCTCGTGGCCGGGCAGGAGCGCCGCCTGGAAGCGTGCGAGGAGGCCCGCGCCGCCGTCCATGCCTGGCAAGAGCACGACCCTCATGGGCGATTTCGCGACGACCTCGCGTGTGGGCATTCGCGGCGCGGAAGGGACGTGGCGCGGTGCCGCCATGACGGCGCGGAGGTCCCCCGGGACATGACCACGTCCTAACCATCAACAGGATGCGCGGCCACCGTCGTAGGGGTTCCGTGTGCAGCCCGCGCTCTCCCAGTCCCCCGCCGCGCCGGCGGCTCCGTCGCCCGTTGGCGCGGTGTCGGGTAGCTTTGCGCGCGCCGTGTCCAGCGCTCCAGAGCCCACCATCCGTGAGGACGTGCCTGCCGACGCGGTCGCGGACCGCCCCAAGCTCGTCCGCTGGGCGTGGCTCGCCGCCGGCTGGACGCTCTTCGCGGTCGGCGTGGTCGGCGTCGTCGTCCCGGGTCTACCGACGACGGGCCCGATGCTCCTCGCGCTCGCCTGCTTCAGCCGCGGCTCGACGCGGCTACGGAACTGGCTCTTCCATCATCCGCGCTTCGGACCACCGCTTCAGCGCTGGAAGGAGCACGGCACGATCCCGCGCCGCGCCAAGGTCACCGCCCTCGCGATGATGACGGCGAGCCTCGCGGGAATCCTCGCCTTCTCGTCGCTCCCGCCCTGGGGCAAGGCGGGCGTCGCAGCGTTCATCGCCGTGGGCATGGTCGTCGTCGGCCGCCTCCCTACCGCCGACCGCACCCCTAGCGGCGGCCGCGCTTCCGACCCGGCCGCCTGAAGCTCGGGCGCTGCGACGTATTGCCGGCGGGCCGAGAGATCGCGGGTTCGCCTCGCGGAACGTGCTCTCGATTCGCGAGCAGCGCCCGCTCCCTAGCGAGGGCTTCGGGCCGAGTCCCGGTTAGCATAGGGGGGTGGTCATCGACGATTCCCTCTTCGTCGCGTCCGGGGACGACGTGTCGCGCTTCGAGGTGAACGCGACCCTGGCCGTGCCGCCTGCGCGCGTCTTCGCGGCCTTCGCGTCGGAGGCCGGGTTTGCTGCGGCCTACGGGCCGGATCGCTCAGAGCTCGTCGCTCACATCGACCTCGCCGTCGGGGGTCGCTACGAATGGCTCTTCGACGGGAGGGTCGGGAGCAACGGGTGCCAGGTGCTGAGCTACGTCCCCGGCCGGATGATCTCCTTCACCTGGAATGCCCCGCCGACGCAGCCGGAGCAGCGCGCCCAGCGCACCTGGGTCGTCGTCGAGCTCATGCCCTCGGCGGAAGGCGCGACGGCCCTTCGCTTGACCCACCTGGGCTTTGGCGAGGGGGAAGGGTGGGACGCCACCCGCGCCTACTTCGAGAAGGCGTGGCCCCACGTACTCCAGACGATGAAGACGAACCTCGAAGGGCGCTAATGCTCGGTCAGACCGACGAGCCCGAGGGCGAAGCCCGGGAGGCTCAGGCCTGCTTCGGGGCCGCCGGGCAGGTCGTAGCGGTAGATCGTCGACGAGGTGAAGTCGGCGGCGGCGACCGCGTCGTAGCTGCCCTCACCCACCACCAGGGGTGACGTGGCGCCGGAGCGTAGCGGGATGCCGGGCTCCACGGTGCCCGGCGCGATGGTGTCGCCGCCAATCGTGATCGCATAGGTACGCCACGCGGGCGTGCCGTTGATCTCGTCCTGCGTCGCGCCCAGCGGCGCCACGCTTTCGTCGTACGCGACCACGAAGGCCGTGTCGCCGGGGCCCTTCACCAGACCACCGCTGACCGGAGTCCCCGTCAGCGACTCGTGGGTCACGAAGAAGCCCGGGTCGAAGACGCTCTCGCCGGCACGGATCCGAAGGATTCCGCTCGGCCCCGCAGCGTCGGGCCGCGCGCCCACGGAGCCGCCGTTGAAGGGTCCGGACGCGAGGTAGAGGTCGCCGTTCGCGGCCAGCACCGCCTCGCCGAGGTACCCGCAGCGGGCGTCCTCGATGACCGACACGGCGTCGGTCTCGACGTCGATGCGCAGCACGCGGGCGAGCTGCTCGGCGCTGCCCTCGTCGATGTCCCGTAGGATGACCATGATGAGCAGATCCCTTTCGCGAAGGAAGGTCTGCACCGAGAGCACGACCTCGGGGTTCGCCGCGGAAACAGGCCCGATGGCCTCCAGAGAGAACTCGCCGGTGATGACGAGGTCCGTCGGGTCGAAGACGAAGCCCCGGAGGCCCTCGGAGTCGAGGTAGTAGGCCTTCGTCGACGAGACTGCGACCACCTTCGGAGGGATCTGGGTGATGGCGACGCCTCGCCCCGCGAAGGACACCGGGCCGGCCTCGGTCACGGTTCCGTCGAGAGCCACGTCGTAGCGAAAGACCTCGGGCGAGGTGCCGCTGCTCGCGAGGAACGAGCGCCCCGTGGGCCCGGGGCTGAGCAACGTCGAGAAGGGCAGCTCGACGCTCGCGCTCGGGTCGACGGCGTCTGCGGCGCCCAGCGACTCCGCGAAGGCCGCGAAAGCCGAGAACCCCTCCGGGGTGATGAGGAGTTGGTTGACGACGAAGCCTCCGGCGCCGGGTACGCCTTCGGGCCCGGCGTCGTCGCTGGCGTCCCCCGGGCCCGCATCGGCGGGGCTCATGTCGCCGAGGCTCGCGTCGGGATCGGGGCTCGGTCCGTCGTCGTCGCCGCACGCGGCGACGCCCGAGAGCGCGAAGAGGAGGGGCAAGAGAGTTCGCGACGAGATCATGGCTCAGGGCTTTCCGGCAGGGGCGCGGCGGGCCGCTCGCAGCGCGCGGGCGACCAGAACGAGAGGCGTGGCGACCAGCGCCGTGGCCAGCGCGTCGGCGGCCGGGCCCTCGGCGAGGAGCGCGAAGACCAGGCCCCCGAAGGCCGCGACCCAGGCGAGAACGGGCACGCGGTAGGGCGTCATGTCGCCTCCCGAGTCGCCGTCGCCGGCGCGGCGCGCTCCTCGCCGTACGGGGGGCGCACGTCGATCGCTTCCGTGCGGCGTCGCGCGCGCTCGTCGCGGCGGCTTCGGGTGAAGACCCACACGCCGCTGAGCGATACGAAGAGCGTCGCCAAGCCCAGCAGCGCCCAGACGATCTTGAGCGGCCAGCCGCCGTAGTCCCCGAAATGCAGGGGCTCGCTGACCATGAGCGCCTGGATGTACCAGGGGAACTCGTGCTTCTCCGCGCGCTCGGGCGCGAGCGCATCGACGAGCGCCATGGTGAGCAGCTTGCGTTCGATGCCCGCGCGGCCCTGAAGCAGCACCGAGTAGTCCTGCGGGCTCGCCAGGTCCGACCCGGGGAGGGCGACGATGGCCCAGTCGCGCCCGGGATCCGTGGCCTCGGCGCTGGCGACCGCCGCATCGACGCTCCCGAGGTCCGTCACGAGCGGCGCGTCGGCGTGGTGCGCACCCAGCGCGGCGAGCTCGGTCGTCGCGTAGAACTGCAGAAGGACCGAGCCGAGCGAGAGCAGGATGCCCGTCACGGCGACGACGAGCGTCCAGCCGAGCGTCGTGACGCCGAGCAGCTTGTGCAGGTCCGCCGCGACCGTCCGCGGGGCCCGACCGACTCGTAGCATCCCGAAGGAGAAGCGCCGCATCATCGGCCCGTAGACCATGGCCCCCGAGAGGAGGGAGACCAGGAGGGCCAGGCCGATGGCGCCGGTCAGCAGCTTTCCGAAGGGCCCGAGCAAGAGCTCCGCGTGCAGCTGGAGCACGAGGCCCGTGAAAGAGCCCCGTAGGTCGAGCTCGCCGAGGAGTGCGCCGCCACGTCGGTCGACGGCCACCGGGTCCGCCGCCTCGAGGCGGCGCTCCCCGTCCGAAAGGCCCACGATGAGCACGCCGGGGAGGGCGTCCGGCTCCCGGAAGAGGAAGACCGGGCTCGCATCAGGCCGCGACGCCTGCGCCACCTCGATGGCGCGCGCGAGGGTCACCAGCTCGCCCTCCCCACGCGCCTCCGGGACCTCCCCGAGGAGCACGTCGATCTCCTCGTGAAACACGAGAATCACGCCCGTCGCAGACAAGAGAACGAAGTTGAGGCACACGAAGAGCCCACACCGGCGGTGCAGCGTCAGCAATCTACGTGTCGTTCGAGGTGACATGAATCGCCCTCAGATGCCGGAACTGGCCAAGTTGAAATCGAAAGACGATTTCGACGCTCATCCTCGACACCCTCCCCGAGTCGCACAAGTCAATTGACTTGAAGTGTCCAAGTCGCTTGACTTGTGAGACGGAAATGGCCGTCCGAGCCGGTCGGGAGCGCCGCTCGAGGGACCTGCTCAGCGGGGCCGGAGGCCGTTCAGGAGCGTGTCGACCACGAACTCGAGGAAGGCGGCGTCGCGGCGCTCGGCGTCGACGTGCCCGAGCACGCGCCCGTGGTGCTCATGGAAGCTCGACCAGGCCGTGATCACGATGTCGAGGAGCGTGAGCAGCATCGCGGCGTCGAAGCTCTTCAACTCACCACGCGCCTGGGCAGCCTCGAAGCGCCGAATCAGCTCGGCATTGATGGCGTCCTCGCCGGGCCAGCGATGGTCCGGTTCGTCCACGGCCAGGTGATGCCCGAGGCGCCGCACGCGTGGGTGGGCCCGGGCCCAGGCGACGTTGCCGTGGAGGCCCATGCGCAGCAGTTTCCCCATGTCGCCCTCGGGCAGCGCCTCGAGAATGGACTCCGCCGGCATCGCGGACACGGCGCGCTCCAGCACCGCGTCCTTCAGCGCCTGCCGCGTCGGGAAATAGTGCTGAAGCGCTCCGAGCGACACGCCCGCGTGGCGCGCGATGTCGCGCAGGCTCGGAGCGGCGAAGCCTCGCTCGGCGAAGAGCGTGAGCGCGGCCTCGACCACCGCGGCCCGCCTGTCGCTCCCTTCCGGCTCCGATGCGTCCACCCCACCGGAAGCGTATCGCGACTCCTCTCCGTCCATCAGCTGTCGCATCATGGTCCCGCATGCAGGGCACGCCCATGAACATCCCGCCGGTCTCCATCGCCGCGGCCAAGGAGGCGCTTCGAGCGCAGTTCGCGGACCCCGTGCTCCGGCGCCGGGCCACCATGCTCTGGGGGACGCGCGGCGTCGGGAAGTCGTCCATCGTGCGTCAGGTCGCCGACGAGGCGGGCGTCCCGCTCGTCGACCTTCGCCTGACCACCCTGGAGCCCGTCGATCTGCGCGGCGCCATCTACGCCGACGACGCGCAGGAAAAGACGGTCTGGTTTCCCCCGGAGTTCTTACCGACGGCCGACGAGCCCGCGGGCATTCTCTTCCTCGACGAGCTGACCGCCGCCGACCAGCGGCTCCAGATCTCGGCCTACTCGCTCATCCTCGACCGTAAGGTCGGGCGCTACCGGCTCCCCGAGGGCTGGCTCGTCGTTGCCGCCGGCAACGCGGCCTATCACGGCGCCATCAGCCACGACATGGGCACGGCGCTCGCCGACCGCATGTTCCACTTCAACGTACAGACGGTCATCGGCGCCTTCCTCGACTACGCCCTCGCCCACGACTTCGCGCCGGAGGTCATGGCCTACCTCCGGGTGCGCCCGGACCGCCTCGACGACACCCAGGCTCAGCTCGCGGGCGACCATCTCGTGGGGGCCAGCCCCCGCGGCTGGGAAGACGTCTCGAACGTGCTGAAGGCGGCGCTGCCGGAGGAGGCCAAACGGTCGTTCGTTCAAGGCCGCCTCGGGGCCGCGAATGCCGCCGAGCTCTTCGGCGTGCTTCGGGAGCTCCAGGCCGGCGCCGACGTCGTCGCGCTGCTCGCCGCGGCGCCCGGAGCCGAGACGCGGAAGCTCCTGCCCACGACCCTCGATGGCCTCTACGGCATGACCTACGCGCTCGTCGCGGCGGCCACCGAAGCGTCGAGCATGGCGCGGGCCCTCGAGGTGCTCGGCCAAGTGCCGGAGATCCAGAGCCCGGCGCCGATGCCCCTTCGCGAGGCGCAGACCCTGGCCATGGAGCTCCTCTTCCAGAAGGCCCTCGAGCGAGGCCTCGAGACCACCGTGCTCGAGAGTCCGGCCTACGGACGCTACCGGGCGTCGCGCGCATGACGAGCGGCCCCGGCGGAGACGTCGCGCCGCTCGCGCCCTACGTCCACCGGGCCACGCGCGCCGTGCAGCGGCTCGTCGAGTACGCCCCCGCGACGGGCAGCCTCGCGCTCTGGGTCCATCACCGCGACGACGACGCCGTGGGCGCGGACGTTCTCGTCCGCAACGACGGTACGACGCTCCGCTACGGCGCGGCCTTCGGGAAGATGACGCTCGAGCGGAAGACCGGGCTGGTCGCGCAGGAGGTGCTGCACATCGCCTTGCGCCACGTGGCCCGCTTCCGGGCTCTCCAGCGTCAGCTGGGGGACGTGGACCTGCGGCTCTTCACGCTCTGCGCCGACGCCATCGTCGTGAGCACGCTCGGCCACCTCGACTGGCTCGAGGTCGACGCCCGGGCGGTTCGCCTCGAGACGCTGCTCGCCCGCGTCCTCGGGCAGACCACGGAACCGGCTCAGGCGCTCCTCCAGTGGGACGTCGAGAGCCTCTACCGGGCCATCGACGACCGGAGGCCTTCGCCGGGCAAGCAGCAACGGCGCGGCGAGCCCCGTCCGTCGAGCCGGCGCGGAAGCTCGGGCGAGAGCGCGCGGTCGCTCGCCCGCGTCGACGGACCGAAGGCGAGGGCCGCACGGAAGCTCGGCGAGAATGCGCGGGCGCATCTCGTGCCGGGGGAGGGGAGCGAGCGCCCCGAGGACGAGGCCGAGCTCTCGCGCACGTGGCGCGAGCGGGTGCTGCGCGGGCACGCGGGAGACGGGGAGCACTCCATGCTCCGTGCGCTCCTGGCGGACCTGCCCCGGGTCCGGACCCCGTGGGAGCAGCTGCTCCGGACGCGCCTCGCTCGGGGTCTCGCGCCGAAGCGCTCGCGCTCCTGGTCTCGCCCCTCGCGCTCCTATCTCGCGCAGCAGGGCCGGCTTCCGCCCGGGCGCCGGCTGCCCTTCGATCCGGGCTGGTCGTCTCAGAAGGCCGTCGCGCGGCTGGCCCTGATGATCGACGTCTCCGGCTCCGTCGACGCCGAGCTGCTGGCGCGCTTCTCGGCGGAGCTCGCGGCCATCACCCGGCGCCACGAGGCGCGGGCCGTGGTCATCGTCGGCGACGACCGCGTTCGCTCGGTGCTCCACTACGCGCCGGGGCGCAGCGATCTTCGAGGTATCGAGTTTCGCGGCGGCGGTGACACGGACTTCGCGCCGCTCCTCCGGGAGGCGGACCGCTGGCGCCCGGACATCGGCGTCTTCCTCACCGACCTGAAGGGTCCGGCGGAGCACCGCCCTGGCTTTCCCGTGCTGTGGGCCGTGCCGCGGGAGCACGCTCGGCAGGAGCCTCCCTTCGGACGCAAGCTCGTGCTGGACTAGACGTGGTCGTCCCCGTCGCGGCCGACCCAGCGGGCCTGCCGGAGCGGTCCGGGCGGCGCAGGGAGCTCGAGGCGGTAGTGGCGCATGCTCATGTAGACGACGCCGATGGCCACGAAGGACGCGAGCTGCATCACCATGTGCATCGCGGGCGTCTTCGGCACCCAGCGCACGGCTGCGATGAAGGCCACGAAGGTGAAGAGCAGCGTCAGGAGTGGCAGCACGCGCTGCATCGCCGCCCGCCAGCGTGCGCGCCGGTGCGTGCGGTGGAAGTCGGCGGGCGCCGTCGCGAGCGTGTCCGCGAGGTGCTTCACGGCCCGGTCGAGCTCGCCTTCGAGGCGTGCGGCGCGCTCCTTCGCCCGGCCGGACGGACGCAGGGTTCCCTTCCATCGCCCGGGGTGGTCCGGCCGCAGCGGCCGCCAGCCCCAGCCCAGCACCGAAAAGAAGTCGGCCGTCAGGTGCAGCGCGCGCTCGGCGTGCAGCTCGATGTTCAGGTCGCGTCCTTCGGTGTCGCTGGCGACGAGGCCCAGGGGACCGACGTGGGCTTGGGCCCCCGTGAGGCGCGGCCAGGCCGGGCCGCCGAAGGGCCGTCCCGGCGTCCCGGCGCGCCATCTCTCCGCGTAGTAGCTCCGCGTCACGAGCCCCGCTTCCGTGAGGTGGAACTGACGAGCGACGGGCATGGACTCCACGGCGTCGAGGAGCGCTTGGGGCTCGTCGCCTACGGCGGTCATCGTCGCCCTCCGTCCGTCGGCCTCGAGGACCCGAACGAGCTTGAACTTGAGGCGATGTGGTCGCTCGAGCCGCAGCACGGACATCAGCTCGGGGAGACCGTCCTTCGCCGGTAGCTCCTGGGCTCGAAACACGATGGTCCCGCGCTTTCGGTCGCACGCCGGCAGGTCGACGCGGTAGCCGCGCTTGCTGAAGGGCGCGACGAGCTCGAGCAGCGCGTGCTGCGTAAGCGTGCCCGGGCCTCCGGAACCAGGGGGCGAAGGAGCCATGGTGGCGCCCCCAGCCTACCCCCGGGGCGCGGCGCTGCCGAGCGCGATCCCCGCTCGACGATCAGTCTTCCGTCACGAGAAATTCTTCATGACGAGTTTTCGGGTCCGCGGACATGAAGCGGTCGTGGCTACGCAATCGACCTCCTGGCGGCGTCTCTTCCTCGTCGTCCTCCTCGGATCCACCGGCGCCTGCACGACGACGCTCGTCGTCGGGGACGCGGACGCCGGCGCGCCGGATCTTCCGGTCCTCGACGGCGGCCCGGACGGGATGACCGACGCGGGGGTGCCCGACATGTTCGACCCCTGCGACGACGGGAATCCCTGCACGCGCGATCGAAGCGTCGGAGGCGCCTGCGAGCACACGCCGCTCGCCGACGGCGACTCGTGCGACGATGGGGACCGCTGCACCCACGCCGACGTCTGCACCGCGGGCGTGTGCGCCGGCGAGCCCGGGGCCGGGGGGCCACCTGCCGTGCTGGCGAGCGTTCAGCCGCGCTTTCGAGGCCAGGGCACCGCGGTGGGCGGTGGCCGCTACCTCTTCATCGACCGTGCGGCGACGCCGGTCACCCTCGTCCTGGCGCGCGCCGATGAGCGCGGCTTCTCGAGCCTGCACGAGACGCCGGCGCCGGCCGGCGCGCGCGTGATCGAGTCGCTAGGCCCGGACCTGGCCGTGGTGCAGACGCAGAGCGGCGGCCAGCTCGTGACGCTCGCCGGGGACCGGCTTCGCCTTCGCGGCAGCTTCGACGCGGGCGGCACGCCCATCGAGGTGGCCTACGACGGGGCGCGCGTCTGGGTCTGTGCCGCCGTGGACTGGCTGACGACGTCGCTCCGGGAGTTCGATGCCCTCGACCTCGACGCGCTCTCGGAGACGGGGGTCGTGCCGGAGAGCTGCAGCTCCTTGGCGGTCGCGACCACCGGGCCCGGGGCGTACTTCACGAACAGCTTCGACGAGGCCTTCCGCCTGGTGCCCCGGGCCGGCGGGCCGGCACGTCCCGAGCCCCTCGGGGAGTCCGCCGAGGCCGTCCATGCCGAGCGTGGTCTTCTGACGCTCGCGACCGCGCGGCAGGTGCGTGTCGTCAACGAGATCGGCCTGAGCGAGGTCGCGCGCATCGAGGCCGCGCCCTCGGAGTGGATTCGCTCGGCGCGGACGACGCGTCGAGGCCTCGACGTGCTCGTGACCGGCGCGGACGGGCTGCGCCTCGAGGTCTACGCGCTCGACCCCGGAGGACCGGTGCTGCGTGGCGCGGAGCCGCTCGAGCGCCGCGTGCTGCTGAGCGGGCGCGCGACCGGCTGGGCGAGCCACGAAGAGGGCATCCGGCTGCAGGAGACCGCACGGGCGTTCCTGCTGGCGAACGACCCGCCCTTCGTGCGCGAGGTGCAGGACCCGACGTGAGCTGGCCCTCGAGCCTGCGCCTCGAGGGGTCCGAGGTGCGGCTCCGGAACGCGCAGCGCGCCGTGCGCATCGACCTCTCGGACCCCCGCGACCCGGTCTCCCTCGCCGGCGGCGCGCATGGTGGTGACCCGGAGGTCGTGGCGCTGGAGCTCGACGGGCCGGGCCACCCCGCTCTTCACGCCGACGAACGACGGGCGACGGTGCTCCGGAGCGTCGACGCCTTGAACTTCGCGAGCTCGCGTTTCCTGCCCCCCGCGGACGTGGTGCTCCGCCGCTTCGACGGCGCGGGCCGGGCCGTGGACGGCGCACGCTTCGACCTCGACTTTCACGGCGACCCCGACCGCTGGGACCGGCTCAGCGTGAGCGATGCGTTCCTCTACCGGACGCAGCGCACCCGAGAGGACGTGGCGCGCCACGTGGACCTCGCGCGCTGGCGCTTCGGCACGCTCACGGCGGCCGCGACGCCCACGCCGGCTCCCGACCTGGCGCTCCGCCTCGAAGCGCCCGATGGTGGGCCCCTCCGTCAGCACGCCCGGCGTCACGACGACGGCGCGACGGCCTTCGCCTCGCTGGCGCCGGACGGCCGGATGGCGCTGTGGTTCCAGCCTCTCCAGGAGGGCGCGGCCCCCGTCGGGCCCTTCCTCCTGGGCGACGGATGGGTCACCGCCGACGTGGCCGTCTTCGGCGACCGGCTGCTCGTCGTGGCGGGCCGCGGGAGCCCCGGAGCCGGCGTGGGGGAGATGCTCGTGCTCGGCCTGGAGCGCCGGGGCGCGACGCTCTCGGAGGTCGGTCGCCGGGTCTTCGTCAGCCACCGCGAGAGCTGGCTTGGCGGCCGCCAGGTCGTCGCCTTCGACGGCGACTTCCCCTACGTCTACGTCGCCGAAGGCGTCATGGGAGCACCGGAGGGCGCGCTCCTCGGTTTCCGATGGGGTGACTTCGAGGGCCCCGTCGGCATCACGACCGTCGGCGTGGCGGCGACGCCCGCGTCCTTCGAGGTCCAGGGAGACGCCTGGGTCCTGACCTGGGCGGATCAGCTCGTGGTCGGTCAGCCTTGGTGCGACTGAGCCGCCGCTTCGGCCCCGGCATCATCGTGGTGGAGAATGTGCGTCGAGGAGGAACGAATGCGCTCGCTCACCTACTTCGTCGCCGTTTCGCTCGATGGCTTCATCGCCGCCGAGGGCGGTCGCTTCGACATGTTCTCGATGGAAGGTGACCACATCGACGCGCTCTTCGCCGAGTGGCCCGAGACCCTGCCAGCCCCGGCCCTCGCCGCGGCGGGCATTGCGCCCGGCTGCGCGCGTTTCGACACCGTGTTGATGGGCTGGGACACCTTCGCCGTCGGCCTCGCCCACGGCCTCCAGAACCCGTACCCGCACCTTCGTCAGGTCGTCTGCAGCCGGACCCGGGGCGAGGCCGAGGCGGGGAACGCGGTAGAGCTCTGCCGGGACCCGACGGCCCGAGTCCGGTCCCTCAAGGCCGAGCCGGGCGAGCCGGGCATCTGGCTCTGTGGCGGAGGCCGGCTGGCCTCCGCGCTCTCCTCCGAAATCGATGCGCTCGTGCTGAAGGTGAGCCCCGTGACGCTCGGCGCGGGAATCCCGCTCTTCGCGGAGCCAAGCGCGCTTCGCTGGACCCTCGAGGGCTCGCGCTCCTTCCGCTCCGGCGTCGTCTTCCAGCACTACCGGCGCGCGTGACGCACGGGGGCTGCACAGGAGGGCCCACGGCGCTAGGGACGGCCCCATGACGGGAGCACGCTCGAAGCATGCGGACGCGGGGACGGGACCGAAGCCCGTCTTCCACTACCTCGACGCCTCGGTGCCCTCGTCGCTCTTTCGGAACGGCAACGTATCGCTCCGGCGCGCGCCCGATGGGACCGACTCCGACGTGGTCGGGTACGTGCCGGACGCGCGAAGGGTAATGCTCACGGACGCCCGTGCGCTCGCCGCGGCGCCGACGCTCGATCGGCAGGGCTTCGCCTGCGTGCCTTACGCGCTCCCCGCCGACCCCATCGATTTTCTTCGCCACGACGCGGTGATTCGTCGCTACTACCCGGAGTGCGTAGCGCTCGTGAAAGGTGCCACGGGGGCGGCGCACGTCTTCGCCTTCGACCACAACGTGCGCTGGGCCGAGGGCCAGCGGGCGAAGCAGACCATCGCGGGCGGCCAGCAGGTGCAGGGGCCCGTGCGAATGGTGCACGGCGACTACACGCTCACGAGCGCGCCCCAGCGGCTCCGGGATCTCGCCGCTCCGCCGCGGGTCAACGACACGCTCCGGCCCTTCCTCGACGAAGGCGCGACGCTGATCCCGCGGGAGCTCGCCGAGCCCGCACTCGCGGGCGGCCGCTTTGCCTTCGTCAACGTGTGGCGGAACATCCACGAGCAGCCCGTTCAGCGCGACCCGCTTGCCTTCGTCGACGCGCAGACGGTGAGGCCCGACGACTTCGTGGTCTTCGAGATTCACTACGAGGACCGGAGCGGCGAGAACTACTTCGCGCACCACTCGCCGGCGCACCGCTGGTACTTCTATTCGCGCCTCGAGCGGACCGAGGCGGTGCTCATCAAGCAGTGGGATTCCGCGGGAGCGCTCGCCAGGTCCCGGGGCGAACGCGGCGACGCCGGCGAGGGCCCGTGCACCATGAACCTGCACAGTGCCTTCGAGGACCCGACGAGCCCGGAGCATGCCCCGGACCGCCGCAGCATCGAGGTGCGCTGCGTGGCGATCTACGACCGCTGAAGCACCCGAGGGGGCTGGCGTGTGGAGATCCACGGTCGATGTCGGAGCATGTGTGTAGTTTGGCTACTACTTACCTTCGCTCCCGCGCCGTCACGCATGAAACCCCGCACTGCCAGCGTCACCGATCTCACCTCCCAGGCGCAGGATGCATACCTCCGCCACATCCGGGCCGTCGTACCGGAAGCGTCTGAAATCGTGGAGGTCTTCTGGTGGCCCACGGCGCCCCTGACCTACGTGTGGTTCGCGGACCGGCGCGGCGAGCGGCAGGTGGCGTCCGTGGCGTGGCGGCACCTCGCGCGTGAGGTCGAGCGCGGCGGCCCGTTCCCGGCGGATCGCGCGGAGTAGAACGAGTTTGACCCCGCCCGGGGACGGCCGTAATACCTGTAATGTGACCGAAGCGAGTGGGCCCGGAGGGCCCGGCAGTCTTGCGGAAAGGTCGGACGAGCGTGAGGGGACCGGGTCGACGCCGCCCGCGGAGCCGGCGTTCGTCCGTGGCTTCGAGCAGGGGTTTCGCGAGGCCCTACGCCTCCTCGTGATTCGTGGGCACGGCGTGCCGCACGACGGCGCGGGTTTGCTCTCCGCGTCGGTGGCCGCGGAGCTCCGCGCGCAGCTGGTGGCCGAGCTCGAGGCGGCGGTCGCGGTCGTCCGCGACTCGACGCCGCCCTCGGGGCACGCTCTCCGCGCCCCGGCTGGCCGGGACGACTCCGACTGAGCCGGCCGTCCGAGCGCGGACTTGGCGGCTAGGCCGACGGATCGACCACGCACGCGCGTAGGCGTCGCTCGAGCTGGTCGGCGTCTGGAAACGCGGCGCCTTCGAGGATCACCTCGACCCGGGAGTCGCGCCGGTGTCCGCTCGGCCGGAAGTCCTCGGCGCCGCCCGCGAGGTTGAAGCTCCACCAGCCCTCGTTGGTGCGGAACACCGCCTTCGTCCGCCGGGCACCCGAAAGGCTCGCGAGCACGTTCAACCACCGGGAGACCCGCTCGGCGTCGAAGACGAGCCCCGCCCAGCAGATCCAGCCGAGCGTCGAGGTCGAAGGGGAGCGATGCGCGCGACGCACGATGGGCCGCGAGGCGTCGACGCGGGCCTCCGCCGGGGGCGCGTCGTGAGCGTGGTCCGTGCCGTGCGCGTGACCCGCGTGCCGTTCGACGCCCTCGTGGCCGTGCGCGTGGTCGAGGAGCGCTCGCGGCAGCCGGCCGTGCTCGACGTGGCCCACGAAGCTCTTGGGAGGAAAGAGCGAGGCGGCCCATCGGTCGAAGTCCGCGAGCTGCGCCGACGTGGCGAGGTCCGCGCGCCCGGCGAGGAGCACGTCTGCGGCCTCGACCTGGTCGCGCACCTCGGGGCGCCGGAGGTCCTCCTCGAGGCGGCTCGGGTCGAGCAGGCAGAGGACGGCGCGGAGATCCACGGCCTCCCGGATGCCCGGACGCTCGAGGGTGTCGAGGATCCCCGAGAGGGCGGCGAGCCCCGTCGGCTCGATGAGCAGCCGATCCGGCCGCTCCTCGAGGAGGCGCGCGAGGGACATGGCGAACATCAGGCCCGCGCTGCAGCAGATGCACCCACCGGCCACCTCCTGCACGTCGATGCGCCCCGGCGCGCGGCCCTCGTCCGCCAGGAGCGCCGCGTCGAGCCCCACGAGCCCGTACTCGTTGACGAGCACGGCCCAGCGCTCGTCGGCGGGGCGCAGCGCGAGCAGCTGGTTGACCAACGTCGTCTTTCCGACACCGAGGGTGCCGGCGATGACGTTGACCGCCGTGCGCGTCACGGCTTCACGCCACGCGCCAGCCACGCGGAGAGCGGGACCTCCACGGGACCCTCGCCGAGCGCGTCGCGGAGCACAGCCTGCAGCCGAAGGGCGACGCGCCCGAAGGTGGCGGCCTCGCTCGTCGCCTCGAGGGAAGCGAAGCCGACGTGCGAACGGAGCATGTCGCTCGCGACGGCTCCCGCGGACGCGAAGCGGAGCGCATGGTCGAAGCGCTCGACGGTGACCTCGAAGCCCGCGGCGGACATCTCCCGCCGGAGGTCCGAGGGGGCGGAGAGCGGCATTCCGCCGCCCGTCACTGGGGTGTCGCCCATCGCCGGAGCGTTCTCAGGCCGAAGGACCTGGCCGGCAAGCGTGAACGGGTGGTCCTCGGCACGCTCGAGCCACGTCCCCACGACGGCGCGGCCGCCCGGCCGGAGAACGCGCGCCAGCTCGCGAAAGCCCGCGGCGCGGTCGGGGAACATGAAGAGCCCGAACATGGAGAAGGCCGCGTCGAAGCTCCCGTCGTCGAAGGGCAGGGCTTGCCCATCCGCGACGCGCGCGGTGAGCGCCACCCGGTGCTCCGCGGCCCGTGCCTCGACGCGGGCCACCATCTCCGGGGAGAAGTCGACGGCCGTCACCACCGCCGACCGCGCCGCCGGGATCGCGAGCGTGCCGGGCCCCGTCGCGACGTCGAGCACCCGCTCTCCCGCTTCGACGGCCGCCAGGCGGAGCGCCGCGTCGGCGTAGGGCGCGAAGTGAGCCGCCGCCAGCGCCGCGTAGCCGCCAGCCACGCGGTCCCAGGGCTCGGGCCGGGTGACGTCGGTCATGCGCGCGCGCCTAGTGGCAGTGGTCGATGTGGCAGACGTTCGAGCAGCAGTCCGACGGCCGCGAGCAACGTCCGCCCGGAGGCGCGCAGGTCGGCCCCGCGTCGTCCGCGCAGATCCCGAGGGTTCCCAGCAGCGGGTCGAGGGGCACGCAGCGCTCGCCGCCGGAGCACTCCGAGTGCTCGCAGCAGGTGTCCCGGCATTCGCCGCCCATGCACCGAAGGCCACCGGCGCAGAAGGGGCCGGCAGAGTTGTCACACACCTCGCCGAGCTGCTGCTCCGCGGGCGGCGGGAAGCACATCACGATGGGCTGCCCCTGTTCGTCGACGGCGATGTCGCAGGCCTCGTCGGGGGCGCAGCCGTCGTTGTTGGCCGGGTTGCAGAAGGAGTTGCGCGGCAGCCAGCACTCGAAGGGGAGGCCTTCGAAGCGGGGCGCCGGCGGTCCCATGTCCACGGGCGGGGGCGGCGGACCCGTGTCCGGCCGGGCCATGTCCGTGGCGCCGGCGTCCATCTCGTCGGGAGGCGTCCCGGCATCGCCCGTGACGATGGGGTCCTCACCCGTGCAGGCGAACGCGACCGTAGCGAGGAGCGCGACGCCCATGCACCGGGCGCGAGCGAGCGGGGAGAGCGGCCTCATGGGGAGCTGTGTGCCGTAAATGCGATCAAGTTGCAAATGCGACAGTGAAGAAGCGCCGTCGGCGCGGCCGGACCCCCGCGGGGGCGGCTCCGAGGGAGCTCCCGAGCTCAGACCGCGTCGTCGTCGGTCGGCAGCGCGATGGACCCGCGCTCGGCGCTCATCGTCTCGAATTCCTGCGCGCACGTGGGGCACGCCAGCACTTCGCGGGAGATCTCGTATCCGGCCCCGCCGGGGTCGTCGAAGAGCCGCGATTTGCGCCCCACGCGGAGCTTGTTGGCCTTTGGCCGGCTGGGGTACTCCGTGGGCCGCAGCTCGATGGGGACCTTCACCGCGCGCGTGCGGGGAGGCTGGACACGGGGGCCGCGCCCCTTGAACTCGGGCACGTGCTCGCAAAGCTCACATTTGAACATAGGCGGAGCCCTCTAGCGCACGCGGCCCCCCTCCGCATCCGCAATCGGTCGTGGTCCCCTGCCGCCATCCTCCAAGATAGGCGCGCACTAGCCGAAGCTCACCCTCGCCTTCGCCTCCAGCTTGTGGCCATCGAGGTCACGTACGAAGGCGGCGTAGTAGCCCTCGCCGTAGTGCGGCCGCAGCCCCGGTGCTCCCTCGTCGCGCCCGCCCGCCGCCAGCGCCGCGGCATGAAAAGCGTCGACGGCGCGCCGGTCCGGCGCCCAGAGGGCGAGATGGAAGCGCGGAGCGAGCGGGACGGGTCCGGGGACGCGGAAGAGGGCGAGCTCGTCCGGGTGCGCTGGCTCCCCGTAGCCCAGGCCCGTTTCGGTCGCCCAGACGCGCACGATGCCTAGCGGCGCGAGCGCCGCGTCGTAGAAGGCCCGGGCGCGATCCAGGTCGCTCACGCCGAGCGAGAGGTGGCTGACGATGGGCACGCGCCCCGCATGCTAGCCCGCGATTGACACACCCGGAGCGTAGCGTCGGAGCATGCCCGACCGTCCCGCCGAGCCCGAGCCTCTTCACCGCGGTCGCTGCGCCTGCGGCCAGCTCGAGGTCACGCTTCGCGGGCCGCTGCCCTCGACCTCCATGTGCCACTGCCGGGCCTGCCAGCGGCGCACCGGCAGCGTCTTCGGCGTGCAGCTTCGCGTCCCGGAGGACCGCTTCGCGTGCACGGGCGAGCTCTCCTTCTTCACCCGCCAGGGTGAGGAGGGCGAGGTGACCTTCCGCTTCTGTCCCCGCTGCGGCTCTACGGTGTGGTGGACCCTCGACGGACTCCCGGGCTCGGTGTCCATCGCCGCCGGCGCGCTGGCGGGCTCGCCCATTCCCCCGCCGACCTTCTCCGTCTACGAGGAGCGCATGCCCCCCTGGGTCTCGCTGCCCGAGAGCATCGAGACTCACTGGGACTGAAGGCCGACGACGAGCCGCGTGGGAGGGGCTACCCGACGAAGTGCGTGAGGGACACGTCGTGCGCCCGCGCCACGAGCTCGGCGGCCTTCTCGCCGATCATCATCGAGGCGGCGTTCGTGTTGCCGCTGACGATGTTGGGCATGACGCTCGCGTCCGCGACGCGCAGCCCCGCGACGCCCTTAACCTTGAGCGTCGGGTCGACCACGTCACCGATGCGGCAGGTCGAGACCGGGTGATAGACGGTGAGCGCGTAGTGCCGCGCCATGTCCTCGAGGAGCGCGTCGCTCGGGCCGGCGTCCGCATCGTAGCCATGCTTGTCGGCCAGCGCGGGCGGGACCATGAGCGGGCCGAGCCCGTCGCCAGGCCAGTGCTTCGCGATGTCGAGTCCCTTGCGCATGATCGCCACGAACACCTTCGCGTCGTGCGGATCGCCCAGGTAGTTGAGCTCGATTCTCGGCGCCGCATTCGGGTCGGCGCTCGCGAGCGACACGGTGCCTTCCGAGTGCGGCTGCACGGGGTTCGGGAGCATGACGACGACGCCCTTGGTCGGGTCGAGCTCCGTCGCCGGGTCGGTGAAGTAGTCCTCCGGGACGCGGAAGACGTGGCGCCAGATGTCCGGCGTATAGCCGCAGGTCAGAAAGCCGATCTGCGCGTCATGCGTATGCGCGTCGCCGAGCCCGGTGCTGAAGAACGCCACCGCGTCGTAGAGCGAGGACGAGGGAATGCCCTTGCCGGTCGTCGCCCACTCCATGAGCTGGCGCTCGGCTTCGGCCTTCACGGCAGCCAGCTCCGGCGGCAGGTTCGCGTCCTCGGCCGGGTCCGCCGGGAGCGGTCCCGCCGGCGCGCGAAGCGCGTCCGGGCCCAGGGAGACCGCGATGTTGGCCATGGTCTCGCCGATTCCGTCCGCGGGGAAGTAGAGCCCCGTGTGCAGGTGGTCCTTCAGATGCTTGCCCACGTCCGGGAGGTCGAGCTTGGTCTCGATGCCCACCGCCTGCAGCGCGTCCTCGGGCCCGATGCCGGAGAGCATCAGGAGCTGCGGGGAGCCGTAGGCGCCAGCGCTCACGATGACCTCGCGGCTCGCGCTCACCGTCGTCGCCGTGCCGTCCGCGCTGCGGTAGGTCACGCCCGTCGCCCGGAGCGACGCGCCCTCGCCCGAGAGCTCCAGCCGCTCGACCATCGCATGCGTGACGACGGTGAGGTTGGCGCGCTTGCCCATGATGGGCGCGAGGAAGGCGTGGTAGGTCGACGAGCGCTTCCCGTCCCGGGTGCTCGTCTGGAAGAGTGAGCTGACCCCCTTCGGTCCGCCGCGGTCGCGGCCGTTGTAGTCGCCCTTGGGAAGCCCCGCGGCGCTCGCCGCCTCGACGAACTGCACGGCACCCTTCAGCGCCGGCTGACGCACCGAGACCCCGAGCGGGCCCTCGAGGTTGTGCGCCTCCGGGGCGATGACGATGTCGTCGCAGGGCGTGAGCCCCTCGGACTTGCGGAAGTAGGGCAGGACGTCCGCGTAGGACCAGCCCGTGGCGCCGCCCTCGGCCCAGGCGTCGAAGTCCCCGGGATGGCCCCGCACGTAAGCCATGTAGTTGATGCCCGACGTGCCCCCGAGCATCTTGCCCCGCGGCACCATCATGCGACCGGGCGTCGTCAGGCCCTTGCCGACGCCGCCGGCGTCCCCCTCGAACATCCAATCGGTCTCGGGGTCGTTCTGCAGCGACGCGACGGCGGCCGGCATCGCCTCGGCGGGGGGCGGTGTGCCTCCGGCCTCGAGGAGGCCCACCGGCCCCTACGGGTCATCGCAGAGCCGCGCCGCCACGATGGCGCCAGCAGAGCCGGCGCCCACGACGACGAAATCGAACGGACCGCTTCCGTCAGCCATCACACTCCCCTTGTCCCCGGACGTGCGGCGGGAGCGCCGCACGCCTCACGGAGTAGCGGGAGGGGAGGCCGAATTGCAACCGCACCGGCGCGGCGCGGTCGAGCACGAATCGGCGCGCGACGGCGCGACGCGCCCGGCGCTCAGCAGCCGCAGCCCATGCCGTCGATGGTCAGCACGAGGCGCCGCTCGCCGGTGCCCTCGACGGCCGGCGACCGGTGTACGGCCCCGCGGGCGCCGGTGCCCCAGCGCAGCCCCTTGAGGAAGACGACGTCGCCCGCGCCGGCCTGGACGAGCCGGGCGGGGTCTGGGCAGATGCGTCGGTTGATGCTCTCCGGCTCTCCGGGGACGCCGACGAAGCTCCGATCGAGGGCTTCCTCCGGCACGAGCCAGGTCCCCGGGCCGACGTAGGTGACCAGGATGCGCAGGTCGAGCGCGTCGTTGTGAAGCTTCCGGCAGTTGTCCGAGTCCACCAGCGAGATGCGGGCCCGCGCATGGCGCCGCCCCGTGAGCGCCCCCCAGGTGCGGGTCAGGGTCACGATGTCGGTCGCGACCTGCTGGCGGAGCGGCCCGTCACCGAGCTCGTCCAAGCGCCCCGAGAGCAGCTCCTGATGCGAACTGGCCACGTCGACCTTGGCTCCGACGCCAAAGACGGGACCGAAGGCGCTGCGGCGGGCCGCGGCGTCCGCCACCTGCGCCGGGAGACGGCGCCGCACCAGGACGATGTCCACGCCGGGTTCGACGAGCCGCTCCGCGGCCGCGAGCTCCGAGCTCACCAGCAGCGACGCATCGGCGTCGGGCGCCCCCGGCGCGCCGTGCGGCGCGGCGTCGAAGGGGGTCGGGGAGGACGGGCGAGCGAAGGGGAGGCGCACGGGGTCAACCTGATTCCGGTCGCGGACAATTGCAACTGAGTTGCAGCTGCTTCTCTCCTGCGTTAGCCCCCTCATCATGGGCAGTCCCGTATCGAACGTCCCCGAGCGTCTCCCGGTCACCGTGCTCTCGGGCTTTCTCGGAGCCGGCAAGACCACCTTGCTCAACCAGGTCCTCAACAACCGCGAGGGCCGTCGCGTCGCGGTCATCGTGAACGAAATGAGCGAGGTCAACATCGACGCGGAGCTCGTCGAGCGCGGCGGCGCGGAGCTCTCGCGCACGGAGGAGAAGCTCGTCGAAATGTCGAACGGGTGCATCTGCTGCACGCTTCGCGATGATCTCCTCGCCGAGGTCTCGCGCCTCGCTCAGGAAGGGCGCTTCGACTACCTGCTCATCGAGTCCACGGGCATCAGCGAGCCCATCCCCGTGGCGCAGACCTTCACCTTCGAGGACGAGCACGGTGTGAGCCTCAGCCAGGTCTCGCGCCTCGACACGATGGTCACCGTCGTCGACGTCGCCAACTTCGCCAGCCAGTACATCGCCGCGGAGTCCCTGAAGTCCCGCGGCGAGGCCCTCGGCGAGGAAGACCACCGTACGGTCACGGATCTCCTCATCGAGCAGATCGAGTTCGCCGACGTCATCGTGCTCAACAAGGTCGACCTCGTGAGCGACGAGGACGCGGGCGAGGTCGAGGCCATCATCAAGACCCTCAACCCCGGTGCGAAGACCCTCACCGCGAGCTTCGGCAAGGTCCCGCTCGAGAGCGTCCTCGACACGGGCCTCTTCGACTACGAGAAGGCCGAGAGCTCCGCGGCCTGGAAGCGCGAGCTCGAGGGCGAGCACACGCCGGAGACCGAGGAATACGGCATCTCGAGCTTCACCTACCGCAGCCCGATGCCCTTCGACGCCGAGAAGCTGCGCGCCTTCCTGGGCAATGACGAGAACTTCATCGGCGTGCTTCGCTCGAAGGGCTTCTTCTGGGTCGCCGCGGATCACCGCGTCGCCTACGAGTGGGCCCAGGCCGGCGGCGTCAACCGGGTGAACCCGGCGGGCATGTGGTGGGCGGCGGTCCCGCGGACGCGTTGGCCGGAAGGCCATCGTCCCGACGAGAAGCCGAGCTGGCATCGCCGCTTCGGCGATCGCGCGCAGCAGATCGTCTTCATCGGCCAGGACATGGACGAGGACGCGATGCGCGCCGCCCTCGACGAGTGCTTGCTCGACGAGAAGCTCGCGCTCGGCGACAGCAAAAGCTGGGCGGGCCGGAAGAACCCCTTCCCGCCGCTCCAGACGAGCTAGCGGACGCGGCGAGCTTCGCCGTCCTCCAGGACCGGCCGTCGGTTGCCGCAAATCGCGGACGGGCGTAGGTCCTTGATGCAACGGAGTTGCATGTGGATGCGCGCGATGGACGTCGTCGTCACCGACCTCGAAATGCGATTCGCCCCGGGGGCGGACGAGGAGCCGCTTCTCCGGATCCCGCGCTGGCGGGTGCCGGCCACGGGGAGGGTGTGCGTCACCGGCGCCTCCGGGACCGGCAAGACGACCCTCCTGCATCTGCTGGCCGGGCTCCGGCAGCCGCCCCGCGGGTCCATCCGCATCGGCGACGTCCGTCTCGGAGAGCTCCGGGAGGTCGAGCGCGATGCCTTTCGGGCGCGGCACGTCGGCTTGGTGTTCCAGACCGCTCGCCTGCTCCCGGCGCTGAGCGCGCTCGACAACGTGGCCCTCGCGGCTGGCCTCGGCGGCATGCCGCGGGCCACGGCACGTCAGCGGGCGCGGCACCTGCTCGAGCGGGTCGCGCTCCTCTCGCGCGCGCACGCGTTTCCCGCGGAGCTCTCGGTCGGCGAGGCGCAGCGGGTCGCCGTGGCACGTGCGCTGGCCTCGGAGCCGGGCGTGATCCTCGCCGACGAGCCGACCGCGAGCCTCGACCCGCGGCGACGCGACGCAATGCTCACGCTCCTCCACGAGGTCGCCGAGGCGCATCAGGCCACGCTCATCGTCGTCTCCCACGCGCATGAGGTGCAGTCGCGCTTCGAGACGCTCGTGCGCCTCGAGGAGCTGGCCCACCCCGGCGTCGCCGAGGAGGTCGCGTGAGCACCTGGGAGCTCGTCGTTGCGGGCTTGCGCTTTCGCCGCGTCGCGACGCTGCTCAACGCGCTCGGCGTGGCCCTGGGCGTGGGCCTGGTCTGCGCCTTTCTCGTGGTGCAGTCCGCGGTCGTGCAGCGCTTCTCCGAGCCGGGCCGTGACTACGGTCTGGTCGTCGGCGCGCCCGGCTCCGCGCTCCAGCTCGTCCTGAGCGCCATCTTCCACATGGAAGAGAGCCCGGGCCGGGTGCCCCTCGCCCTCTGGGACGAGCTCGCCGCGCACGCCTCGGTCGCTCTGGTGGTGCCCTACGCGGTCGGCGATTCCTTTCGCGGCTTCCCCGTCGTCGCCACGACGGATGCCTTCTTCGATGCGCGCTTCCCGCATCCGGCCGCCGACGGGGTCCACGGCAAGCTGCAGGCGGGGCGTCCGCTGCGCTTCGACCGCGCAGGCCTCGACGCCGCCCTCGCGGGCGAGGCGTCGCACCTTCGCGAGGCCGTGGTCGGCAAGGGGGTGGCGGAGGCGCTCGGCCTCCGCGTGGGAGACCACATCGAGCCCTCGCACGGCGTCGCGGACGACGCCCCGGCTCACGAGCACGAGGCCCTCTGGGACGTCGTGGGCATCCTCGCGGCGAGCGGTACAGCCCTCGACGAGGTCGTGCTCATCAACCTCGACTCCTTCCACGGCATCGAGGAGCACGAGGCGTCGCGCGACGCGGCGCTCAGCTCCCTGCTCGTCTTTCCCCGGCGCGGCGTGCACACGGCCGTGCTTCTCGGCGAGCTGCGCGGCCGCTCGGACCTGCAGGTCGCCCAGGTGAGCGCGGAGCTGCGTCGCTTGCTGGAGCGCATCGGTCGCTTCGACGTGCTCTTCGCCTGGGCCGCCGGCCTCTCCATCGCCCTCGCGCTGCTCTCCATCTTCACGTCGACGGTCACGGGCCTCCGGGCGCGCCGCGGCGAGCTGGGCGTGCTCCGCGCGCTGGGCATGGCGCGTGCGCGGCTGCTGACGCTCGTGGTCGTCGAAGCGGCCACCGTAGCGCTCGCGGGAGCCCTCGTCGGCTGGGTCGCGGGGCACGGGCTCGTCTGGGCCGCCGGTGGCTGGGTCGAATCCCTGGCCGGCATCCGGCCCGACGCGTCTCGCGTGGGCGCGGCCGAGGTCGTGCTGGTCCTCGGCGTCACGCTCGCCGGCGCGCTGGCCGGCCTGATCCCGGGGATGCAGGCCTACCGCGTCGACGTGGCCGGCGTCCTGCGACAGGCGGAGGGATCGTGATCGAAGGCAGCGGAGGTGGGCCGTGACGAGGGTCGACGCCCTCGGGCGGGGAGCGCTCGTGGTCGCGGGTGCGTGGCTGCTCCTTCCGCGCCTGGTGGGCGCGCCGGAGCCCGCCTCCGAGCACGGCGCGTCGCGCGCCTTCCGGGCGTCCCGGCCGAGCGACGAGGCGGCCGCGCACCAGGCCAGCGAGGCCCTCGAGCGCGCCGTGCACGCGGTCGTCGAGCGGATGGTCGGCGATCCCGCGCTCTCGCCCGAAGCGCAGAGCGACCTGGCGGTGGAGCTCATCCTCGCGCTCGAAGACGAGGGACTGGGCACGCCGGGGCGGCGCGCGGCCGCCGCGCAGGAAACGCTCGAGGTCATCGCGGAGGCCCTTCGACCCTTCGCGGGGGAGCACACGGGCGACGACGCGCTACGCCGGCGCGCTCTCCGGCAGCAGTCGGCGGTCCTGACGCGCACGCTGGTGCAAAGCGCCACGGGCGCGTCCGCGCGGCCGGCGAGCTTCCCGCCGCCGCCCCAAGGCCACCGCGCGCTGCCCTGGACCGCGCTCACGGACATCGACTACGAGGAGGGCGACCGGGTGCCGGAGAGCGTCCTCGCCCTCGATGGCGAAGCGATCGCCCTGAGCGGCTTCCTCCTCGACGGCGGCTACGCGCACGAGTTCCTGCTCGTGCAGTCCATGTGGAGCTGCTGCTTCGGCGATCCCCCGGCCATCCACGAGGCCGTCGTCGTGCGGGTGGAAGGCGAGGCCGACGACGCCTGGTTCGACGCGCTCGTCCGCGTCAGCGGCACGCTCGAGGTCGGCGAGGAGTGGGACGACGGCTACCTGCTCAGCATCTACCGGATGCGGGCGCTGCGGGTGGACGAACCCCTGCCATGAGACGCGCGCCGAGGCGCGCCTTCGCGGAGGCGACTGGATGATTCTCTCAGATGCGGACCTGAAGCGGCGACTGGCAGCCGGCGACCTCGTCGTCGAGCCCTTGGACGACCCCGAGCTACAGATTCAGCCGGCGAGCATCGACCTGCGCCTCGGGACGCAGTTCGTGCTCTACCGGCAGCCGCTCGTGCCCTTCCTGGACTCCCGCGACGCCGAGAGCGTCGAGCGCCACGTGGAGCGCATCGAGGTGCCCCCGGGCGAGGGCTTCGTGCTGCAGCCCGGGGCCTTCGCCCTCGGCACCACCCACGAGCGCGTCCGCGTGCCGGCGGATCTCGTGGCTCGGGTCGAAGGTCGAAGCAGCATCGGTCGCCTGGCCGTGGTCGTGCACGCCACGGCGGGGTTCATCGACCCCGGCTTCGAAGGGCAGATCACCCTCGAGCTGTCGAACCTGGGGCGCTGCGCCGTGAAGCTCTATCCCCTGATGCGCATCAGCCAAATCGTCTTCCACGAGATGAAGAGCCCGGCGGAGCGACCCTACGGCTCCGCGCGCGGCAGCAAGTACCAGGGCCAGTCGGGGCCCGTAGCGTCCCGCATCGGCGATGACCGCTGAGCCCATGCTTCAGGCCTCGTCCGTGACCCGGCGCTTCGGTGCGCTGACCGCCGTCGACGCGCTCGACCTCGAGGTTCGCGCCGGCGAGCTGTTCTGTTTGCTCGGGGCCAACGGCGCCGGGAAGACCACCACGATCCACCTCTTCCTCTGCTTCCTGGCCCCGGACGCGGGGAGCGTTCGCGTGGGTGGCGTCGACCCGGTGGAAGATCCGCAGGGGGCGCGCCGCCAGCTCGCCTACATCCCGGAGAACGTCGCGCTCTACCCGCACCTCTCGGGCATCGAGAGCGTCGACCTCTTCTGCCGCATGGGCGGCACGCGGCTTCCTCCGGCAAGGCTCGAGGAGCTGCTCGAGCGCTCCGGCCTGGCGCGGGCCGACGCGCGGCGCCGCGTCTCCGGCTACTCGAAGGGGATGCGGCAGAAGGTCGGGCTGGCCATCGCCTACGCTCGCGAGGCGAAGGCGCTCGTGCTCGACGAGCCGCTCTCGGGGCTCGACCCGGAAGCGGCGAGTGACTTCTGCGCGGAGCTCGGACGGATCCGGGACGGCGGCGCCGCGGTCCTGATGACGACGCACGACCTCTTCCGCGCCAAGGAGCTCGGCGGGAGGATCGGCATCATGCGTGCAGGGCGTCTGGTCGAGGAGCTCGCCGCCTCCGACGTCGACGCGCGTGAGCTCGAGCGCCTTTATCTGCACCACATGCGGGCCGCTCCCGGCGACGCCCCGGCGCCACGAGCGACGTCATGATGGGGCTCGTTGCGCGCCTCGAGCTGGCTCATTGGCGCCGCAACCGTGCGCTCTGGCGTCCCCTGCTCGCGACGGCTCTCGCCGTCCTGGCGGCGGCGGTGTGGGCCACCGCCGAGGACGCCGCGCAGCGCGAGGCGCACCGCGAGGCGGCGAACGAGGCCCGCGGGCAGTGGGAGGCGCAGGGAGCCAAGCACCCGCACGGCATGGCGCACTTCGGTGACTTCGCCTTCCGTCCGGCCGGTCCCCTCGCGCGCCTCGACCGCGGCGTGCAGGCGCGGCTCGGCAAGGTGATCTTCATGGAGGGGCACCGGCAGGGTGCACCCATGCACGCCGACGTGGCCCGCGCCGGCACGGTCGCTCGCTTTCCGCGGCCCGACGCCGCGTTCTTGCTCCACACCCTCGTGCCGCTCCTGCTCGTGTTCCTCGGCGGGGCAGGGCTCGCGCGGGACCGGGAGAGCGGACGTCTGAAGCTGGCGCTCGTGCACGGGGCACGGGCGCATGCCGTGCTCGGCGGGCATACGCTGGCCTTGTGGGGGCTCGGCCTCGCCCTGCTGGGCCTGGGCGTAGTCGCCGCACTCGACACCAACGTCGAGTGTGGAGACCCCGCCCACGCGGCCATCGAGCGCCTCCCCGCCTTCGTCGTGCTTCACGCGCTCTTCCTCGCCCTCGTCGCGGCCGGGGTCGTCGCGGCCACCGCGTGGCTCCCTTCGGCGCGCGCTGCTTTGCTCACGCTCCTGGCCGCCTGGGTCCTGGGCACGGCGCTCCTGCCGCGTGCGGCCGCCGGGGTGGCGGACGCCTGGTTTCCCTTGCCGAGCCAGGACGACTTCCAGGCCCAGCTCCGCGCTTCCCGGGAGGCCGGTCCCGACGGCCACGACCCGCGGGACGCCTTCATCGCGACTCGGCGCGAAGCCATGCTGCGGGAGCACGGGGTCGACACCGTCGAGGCCCTCCCGCTCAACTTCGACGGCATCGCGATGCAGCTGGACGAGGAGTTCGGCAACCGCGTCTGGGACGAGCACTACGGAGCGCTCTCGCACCAGCTCGCGCGCCAGGTGAGGGCGGTCAGCCTCGCGGCGCTGGTCAACCCCTTCCAGGCCATCGACAACCTGTCGATGACGCTCGCCGGTACCGACCTCGCTCACGACCTCGCGTTCCAGGAGCAGGCCGAGGCCCATCGGCGGGAGCTCATCGCGAAGCTGAACCACGAGCACGCCTACGGCGGTTCGCGCACGGGTGATTGGTCCGCCGAGGCGTCGGCCGAGTTTCTGGCGGCCCTCGGGGGCTTCACCTACCGCGTGCCGCCTCTTGCGGAGGCGCTGCGAGGGCGCGTTGCCGAGCTGGTGGCGCTCACCTTCTGGGCCCTGTTGCTGCTCGCGTTGCAGCGACGCGCCGCTCGCCGCCTCGAACGCGGGACGCTGGCGTGCTGAGGCTCGCCATCGCCTTCGAGCTGCGGGCGCTTCTTCGCCGCCGGTCAGCGGCGGTCGCGCTGGGCGCCTTTCTGGCGGTGGGGGCTATCGCCCTTCTCGTCGGGAAAGGCCGCGTCACCCAGTGGCGAGAGGAGGTCGCCAAGGCGCAGCGAGCCCAGGACGAGTCCATCGCCGAGGCGCGGGACCTCTTCGCGCAGGGGCGTACGTCGCCGGCGGACGAGCCGTGGATCGACCTCCGCGAGCCGAGCTGGCAGGACACCTACGCCGGCACGCGGGTCACGCGGGTCGCCGGTCCACTGGCGGGCATCGCGGCTGGCGCCGTCGACTCCGCGCCCGTCGCCTTCAAGCTCGACCGCAACGCCAACCCTCTGACCACGGGGGGCTATCGCATCGAGAACCCCGAGCTCCAGGCCGGCTCCGTCGACCTCGTCTTCGTGCTCGGCATCTTGCTGCCCTTGCTCCTCGGCGTGCTGGGCCTCGAGGTCGGCGCTCGGGAACGGCAGGAGGGAATCGACCGGCTCGTCGCCATCTACGCCGGCCAGACGCGCGGCTTCCTGGTGCCTCGCGTGGTCGCCGTCGCCTTCATCGCCGGCACCTCGGCCACGCTGGTGTGCGTCGGTGCGGGGCTGGCGTTCGGTGCGGGTCCGAGGGCGCTCGCGTCCCTCGTCGGCGCGGCGCTGCTCCATACCGCCGCCTGGAGCGGGCTTCTGCTCGCCGTCGTGGCGCGCGCCCCCTCCGTACGAAGCGCGGCCTTCGCCTTCGGCACGCTCTGGATGGTGCTCGCGGTGCTGCTCCCGACCGCGGCCGCGGAGGTCGCCCTCAGCCGCGTGCCGCCGGACTTCGTGCTCGCCGAGTCCGTCGACGCCCGGGCCAGCCGCCGGGACGTGTGGGAGCGCGAGGACGCGGCGGCCCTCCGGGACCTCTACGCGCTCTTGCCGGAGCTTCGGCGCTCGCCGGTCGCCGCGGAAACGCCGCCGCTCGATCGGGACCGGGGCCGCGCCGCCAAGAGGCTGCTCGCGGCCGCCCAGCGGGTCGAGCGGCACCGGGCCCGTCGCGCCGAAGAGGTGCGGGCACAGGCCGTCTCCGAGCAGGCCGCCTGGCTCACGCCCGTCGTGGCGCTCGGGCTCGCGCTGGAACGGCTCGCGGGCGTCGGCCCCGAGGCGGCCTCCGCCTATCGCGAGCACCTCGTGGCCGCGGTGGAGGCGCGGGCGCGCTGGGTGGTGACGAAGGCCTGGACGAAGGCTCCGCTCGGCGCCAACGACTTCGAGGCGCTCATCGCCGCGGCGCCGCAGGCCCATCGGGCGACGCGGGAGGGCTGGTCTGCCCCCCTCCTACCGATTCTGGTGTGGGCGCTGGTCGCGTGGATGGCCGCGCTCACGATGCTCGCCGCGGGGGAGCGCCCGGCACGGACCACCCCGCGAGACCCCCGATGACGAAGGAACGCGAGTTGTCTCTGTCGAACACGCCCATGAAGGACACCGGATTTCGTTTCGATACCCGGTACACGACGCTGCCTCCCGTTCTCTACCACCTGGGGGAGCCGGCACCGGCGCGGCGACCGGAGGTCGTGGTGTTCAACGCGCGGCTGGCGGAGGAGCTCGGGCTCCGGCTCGGCGAGCTCTCCGGCGACGCCCAGGCCTCGCTGCTCTCGGGTCGCGCCCGGGCCGAGGGCTCCGTTCCCTTCTCGCAGGCCTACGCGGGGCACCAGTTCGGCGGGTTCTCCATCCTGGGCGACGGTCGCGCTCACGTGCTCGGGGAGCACCTCACCCCGGACGGGCGGCGGGTGGACGTCCAGCTGAAGGGCTCCGGGCCCACGCCCTTCTCCCGGGGCGGCGACGGGCGCGCGGCGCTCGGCCCCATGCTCCGGGAGCACCTCATCAGCGAGGCGATGGCGGGGCTGGGGATCCCCACCACGCGGAGCCTGGCGGTCGTGACCACCGGCGAGCCCGTGCTTCGCGAGCGGCCCCTGCCCGGGGCCATCCTGACCCGGGTCGCGGCGAGCCATCTCCGCGTCGGCACCTTCGAGCTCGCGGCGGCAGCGACGCGGAACGCGCCGGAGCTCCTCCCGGCGCTGATGGACTACGCCATCGAGCGGCACGACCCCGAGCTCCGTGAGGCGGAGAGCCCGGCCCTCGCGTTCTGGGAGGCGGTGGCGAAGCGCCAGGCCGCGCTCATCGCGTCCTGGATGCGGGTCGGCTTCATCCACGGCGTCATGAACACGGACAACGTGACTATCTCCGGCGAGACCATCGACTATGGCCCCTGTGCCTTCGTCGACCGCTATGCGAAGTCGGTGGTCTTCAGCTCCATCGACGAGGGCGGGCGCTACGCCTTCGGCAACCAGCCCTGGATCGCGCGATGGAACCTGGCGCGCTTCGCGGAGGCCTTGCTTCCGCTGGTCGACGAGGACCGGGACCGCGCCGTGGCCAAGGCCCAGGAGCGCTTCGCCCACTTCGAAGGGTGGATGAACGAGGCCTGGGCCGACATGATGCGCGACAAGCTCGGTCTTCCGGGGCGAGACGAGGACGACATCGCGCTCGCGACGGACCTGCTCGCGCTCATGGAGGCGTCGTCCTCCGACTACACCGACACCTTCCGGGCGCTCTCCGGGGCGACGGCGTTGCCCGCTGCGCTCGAGGGAGCGCGCGGCTGGGGCACCTGGAAGGCGCGCTGGAACACGCGCTCGGGTCGTGGCCAGGACGAGGCGCCGAGCGCCGACGCCCGCGAGCGCATGCGACGCGCGAACCCGGCCGTCATTCCCCGGAACCACCTCGTCGAGGAAGCGCTGGCCGCCGCCGACGGGGACGACTGGGATCCCTTCCACCGGCTGCTCTCGGCGCTCGAGTCGCCCTACGGCGAGCGCGACGAGCTCACGCCCTTCCAGCAGCCGCCGCCCGCGTCCTTCGCGGGCTATCAGACCTTTTGCGGCACGTAGCTCACGGCCTCCCGAGGCGCGCGACCTGCTCCGCGAAGGCGGCCGTGCGGGGCAGGGTGTGCTCGAGCGACCACTTGCTGTTCGTGATGCTGGTGCGGCTCTCTTGGTGCTGCAGCGTCCCGTCACGCGCTTCCTCGTCGTCGATCAGCTCGCACACCGGGCACGCGCTCCCGATCAGGAAGACCCGCTCGCCCTTGCGCTTGCAGGCGATGCGTCGGTGCGCGAGGTGCCTCGCCGCGACGACGTACTGGTCGAGGTCCTGATCCCACCGGCCGCCGAGGAAGTGCACGTCACCCTCGACGTACTCGTAGTCCTGCTGCTGGAACGCCGAGCTCAGCGCGTTGGAGCGTCCCGTGCAGTCCACGACGAGGTCCACCTGGAGAGAGGCGCCGCCCACGTCGAGCTCCAGGCACCCGTCGCCGTGCGTCACCGACGCCAGCTTGTCGGGGAGGCACCGAATCCGGGAGCGCGTGCGGCTCCAGGTCTCGCGGGGCAGGTCGAAGGGCTCTTCGCCCTGCCAGAAGTACTCGATGAGGCCGCCCGAGTAGCAATAGCGCTGCTTGTTCGCGAAGTAGTAGTCCCGAACGTCGGCGGCAGGCTGGCCAATCCAGTAGACGGTCTCCGGTCCGAGCGTGACGTTCGTGAGGGGGCTGTACTCCCTACGCGGATAGGTCAGCGGCAGCAGGCACTCCATGGCGCAGTTCGCCGTGTCTCCGGCGCCCACCACCGCCACGGTGGTGCCGCTCAGCCGGTCGAGGAACTGGGTGTCGTCGTGGCAGGTGCGGATGAACTCGTCGCCGCGCATGGTCCGCGCCGAGGCGCGGTCTTGCGCGAAGGTGTCCAGCCGGGGATCCCCCATGCCGTTGGCGATGACGACCGACGTTCCCCGCGCTAGGGAGTCGCCCGAGCTGACGCGGTAGCCCTCGGCGCACGACTCGATGGCGCGAACGTCGAAGTCGAAGACGACGTCGGCGTCGGCGTGGAGCAGCATCATCGTCGCGAGCTCGTGCAGATGCTTCGCCGTCGGGAAGGTCCGCGCGGCGAGCTCGTCGAAGTCGCTCAGCTGGATGAAATGACCCGGCACGACGTTCGCGTTGAGGCCGACCTTCGACGAGGTCGGAGAGTTCAAGATGAGCGAGTCACCGAGCCGCGCGAAGGTCGAGCAGACGCTCTCGCTCCTCTCGACGATGAGCACCTCGAGCGCCGGGCGGCGCCGCTTGACGATGGTGAGGAAGGTGGCCGCGTGAATGCCCGCGCCCACGAGCACCACGTCGTAGCGCCGATGCAGGTCCGGCTTCTTCCCTCGCAGGTAGCGCGTCGCCGCCGCGACGTAGTCCCGCCGCCGATCGCGCTCGTAGACGTGATCGCGAACGCGCGCCGCCAGCGAGGGACCGGCGGGTTGGCCCCGCGCCTCCAGATGTCGCGCGACCCGCTCCGCCGCGCGCCCCACGATGAGCCCGTTGGCGTCGAGAAGGGAAGGACGGCCCCGAGCGGGTGCTCCGGACGGGGCGAGGGCCTCGGGACGCTTCAGCACGCGGGTGCTCCCGAGCTCCGCTAGGCCGCGGCGCCGCTGAACTGCACGTCCTCGAACACCAGCGTGGGCGCGCGGACGGTGCTGTAGGGCCAAGGGTCGTTGCCCACGGCCACGAGCTGCGAGAAGAGCGTGAGCAGGTTGCCGGTGACGTTCATCTCACCGACCGGTGCCCCCGCCTCACCGTTCTCGATGAGGTGCCCGCGGAGCCCGAAGCTGAAGTCGCCGGTCGTGGTGTCGGCGTTGCCACCGAGCCAGCTGGTCACGAGGATGCCGCGCTCGGCGTCGGCGAGGAGCTCGGCGAGGTCCTTGGTCCCGCCCGGGACGCTGAGGTTCGAGCGGCTCCCCGTCGTGGGGGCCATGTCGATCTTCCGCCCGTGGTACGTGTCGACGTAGATGTTCCGGAGCACGCCGGCCTCGACCAGGGGCAAGCGCCGGCTCCGAATGCCCTCGCCGTCGAAGTGCCGCGAGGCGAAGCCCCGCGCCATGAGCGGGTCGTCGATGAGCGTGAGCTCGTCGGAGGCGACCGCCTCGCCGAGCTTGCCGAGGAAGAAGCTGCGCTCCTGGCTGAAGGACCCGGCGTTCGCCGGCCCGATGAGGCGGCGGAGCAGGTGCCCGGCGGCGCGGGGCTCCACCACCATCGTGGTGCGTGCCGTCGGTCCCTTGGTGCTTCCGAGGCGCCGCGCCGCCTGCGCGAGGGCCCGCGCGCCGATCGCCGCGCGACCCGGCACCTCCTCGAGGTGTGTGCTCCCGGCCCAGTGGTACCCCTCCGGCCGGCGCTCGCCCTCGCCGCGCAGCGTGACCTCACCGCCGCACCAGACGCTCGTGCTCTCCCGGTCGCCGGAGAACCCGTTGGAGCTCGCGGCGGCGAACATGCCCTCGCGCGTGCTGACGCCCACGGTGGCGCTGATGATGCGCTCGTGGGCGCGGGCGGCCTCGACCATCTCTTGGCACCAGTCGATGCGTTGCTCCGGCGTGACGCGCTGCACGGCGCCGCTGACCAGGTCGAGCGCATCCGTCGGCCGCTCCGCGTAGAGCTCTGGCGGCGTGATGTGCCGGAAGCGGTCCTCCTCGAGCGCGCGCGTGAGCGCCACGGCCTCGGGGATGAAGCTCCGGAGCGAGGCGGGGCGCAGGTCCGTGGTGCGGTGCGTGCTGTAACGACCGTCGACCCAGAGGCGAAGGGAGAGCCCGCGGGTCGTGCTTTCCTGCACCTTCTCGAGGATGTCGTCGCGGTACTCCACCTCGACGCTGCGCTCCTTGGAGGCGGTGCCCCAGGCGTCCTGCGCGCCAGCGCGCGTCGCCAGCTCCACGGCTTCCGCCGCGCGCGCCCGAAGGTCCTCGAGACCCTCAGGCATTCTCGCCCCCCACCGTCAGCTGCGATACGAGCACGGTCGGGATGCCCTGGCTCACGGGCACCGTCTGGCCGTTCTTGCCGCAGGTCCAGCCGCCGGTATCGAGGCGCCCGTCGTCGGCGGCCATGGTGATGCGCCGCAGCGTCTCCGGGCCGTTGCCGATGATGTTGATGTCCTTGATGGGACGGGTCAGCCGGCCGCCTTCGATGAGCCAGCCGTTCTTGATGTAGAAGGTGTAGTCGCCGGCGCCGATCTGCACCTGGCCGTTGGTGAAGGTCTCGGCGAGAATGCCGTTGCCCACGGCGGCGATGATCTCCTCGCGGCTGTGGGGGCCGTCCTCCATGAAGGTGCAGCGCATGCGCGGCATCACCACGTGGCGGAAGCTCTGCCGCCGGCCCGAGCCCGTGGGCGCCACGCCGTAGTGCCGGGCGCTGATGGCGTCGTGCATGTAGCTACGGAGCTGGCCGCCCTCGCCCAGCACGGTGCGCTGCCCCGGGTTGCCCTCGTCGTCGACGTTGAGGGCCCCGCGCTCGTGCGCGAGCGTGCCGTCGTCGACGATGGTCACGAAGTCTTCGGCGACCTTCTCGCCGATCATCTCGGCGTAGATGCTGGTGCCCTTCCGGTTGAAGTCGGCCTCCATGCCGTGGCCGATGGCTTCGTGGAGGAGGATGCCGCTCGGTCCCGAGGCGAGCACCACCGGCATCTCGCCCGCGGGCGGCCGGCCGGCCTCGAAGAGGACCATCGTGCGCTCGACGGCCTGCCGCGTGACCTGCTCGAGCTCCTCGTCGCCGATCCACTCGATGCCGCGACGCGCGGCGATGTTCGCCGTGTTGGAGTTTCGCTGGCCGTCCTTCTCCGCGGTGACGTTGACGTAGAGGCGCGCCATGGGCCGCTCGTCGAGGACGAGGCGGCCGTGCATGTCGGCGATCATCACGCGCTCGTCGACGTCGTTCCACCAGAGCTCGACCTTCGAGATGGCCGGGTCGCGGCGTCGGGCCATGGCCGCCGCGCGGCGGAGGATGGGCAGCTTCCGGTCGATGCCGACGTCTCGCCAGGGCACCTCCACGCGGTAGTGCTGCCCCGCCAGCTCCTGGCGGCGGAGCTCCTCGGGCGCGACCACGGCGCTGCCGCGGGCGATGGAGGCGGCCGTGTGGGCGGCGGCCTCCATGGCGTCCCGCGTGAGCTCTTCGGTGAAGGCGTAGCCGGTCTGGTCGCCGACGACGCAGCGCAGGCCGACGCCCTGATCGATGTTCGTGCTCGCGCGGGCGACGATGCCGTCCTGAAAGACGATGGAGCTCGTGCGCCGGTGCTGGAAGTAGAGCTCGGCCTGGTCGGCGCCGTGGCGCGTCAGGGCCGCGAGGCCCGCCTTCACGTCCTCCTGGCCAATGCCGAACCATTCGGCGAAGACGTTGGCGCCCGCGGGCGCGCCGGTCACGACGCGTTGCTGCGTCCCGTGGCCACATGCCTGGAGGAACGTGGGCATCGAAAGCACGGCGGATCCCGCGGCCGTGTGGTGGAGAAAGCGTCGTCGGCTGATCGTCATGGCGGTCGGTTCCGGCGAGCTCTTGGCCGCCGGTGCCGACACACTACACGCAACCCAGTTGCATGTATTCCTGCCGTGAGCGTCGTCTCGACTTCGACCTGTCCGCGGCGCGCTTCAGACCGAGGCGGGGTCGTAGTTGAACGAGCTGTGGTGCAGGCTGATCAGGACCCTCCCACCGATCTTGTGGTAGCAGAACGTATAGTCCGCCTTGATCTCGGAACCGTCCTGGGTGCGGAAGTAGTAGTGGCCCATGTCCTTGTAGCCGAGGCCTCCCGCCTTGGGCACGGGCCCCACCGCGGACTCCCACCGTACCTCCGTGAACGCGCCGTTGAGGAAGCCCGTGTCGTGCGGCCAGCGGTCGTGCCCGCCGACGAAGTAGGAGCGCGTCCCGGCTTCGTCCAGGCGTACGTCGCCGGCCTTCGTCGGCTTGAAGAGGAGCGGCTCGTCGGCCGTTCCGAAGTCGTAGAGCGCCGCGAGGGCGTCGACATCCTGCGCCACCACGGCGGCTCCCCAGTCCATCTGCGCGGCCTTCACCTCGGCCTTCGTCACGCGCTCGTATCGACGGTTGTCGGTCATCTCTCACCTCCATGCAGGACGGGCTGCACCGATGTCGGAGCGGGCCTCGGCACGGAGACCTCTCCTTCATCGCCCCAGCGCGTTCATCGTCATGCGGAGACACGTTGGCTCGGCGTCCCGCCCCGGCTCATCGCCGTCGCGAGGCCCGTCGAGCCCCCTGCACCGCCTTCTCTTCGTTCGCGATCACGCCCCCAAAGGGCGCCGGAATGGGGTCGCCGGTCTCCTCGACGAGCGCGATGACCTGCGCCGGGCTCAGGCGGGGATTCACCGCCAGGACCTTCCCGGCCAGGTTCGCGACGTTGGGTGAGGCCATGGACGTCCCCGAGAGGGGCACGGTCTCGCCGTCGGGCACCAGGCTCGGCACTTCCACGCCGAAGTCGAAGACGCGCACGCGCTCCGGGTTCGAGTTCGTGAAGGTGGCCCACTCGCCCCAGCGGTCGAGCGCGCCGACGACGAGGACGTTCGGGTAGTCGAAGCTCGAGGGCACGATGCCGTACTCGACGACGTCCTGGTTGCTGTTTCCGGCGGCCACGACGAAGAGCGTGTCGGGGCAGGCTTCGAAGACGGCACGCCAGGTCTCCGCGCGCCGTCGATGGACCGCCGCGGCGCGCTCGATCACGGCGGCGTCGTCGGCGTAGCGCTCCCCCTCGAAGCGGAGCTGACTCGCGACGTACTCCTCGGCGAAGCCGAGGCTCGCGTTCACCACGCGGATCGCGTGGCGGTTGATGAAGGCCGCGATGGCGTCGACGTTCGCGCGCTCCGCGCCGAGCTCCTCGTCGGTGGGGCCGCGGCGATGGTAGAGCCGCGCCTCGCCGGCCCAGGCCGAGCGGAAGATGGCGAGGCGTGCTTGCGGAAGCCCCTGCACCATCAGCCCCGCCACGTGCGTGCCGTGCGCCCACTCGCCGACCGCGTCGAGGTTGGCCTCGAGGGCCTCGAGCGCGGCCGGGCTCGTGGCGCCGCGCATCAGCGTGAGCACCTGCTGCGCGGCGTCCGTCGACGCCAGGCCGGCCCGCAGGTCCATGATGCCGCGGAGGAAGGGCTTGTACTCGGCGAGGATCTCCGGCGGCGGTTCGTAGAGCAGGTCACCGTCGTTCACGTCGCCGACGTCCTGCACGATGCCGTGACGGTCATCGACGCGGCCGTTGCCGTCGTCGTCCTCGCCATCGAGGGTCTCCGCGTCGTTGACGAAGAGCTGGTCTTCGAAGAGCGCGGGGTTCGTGCCCACGTCCCACACGGCCATGCGGACCTCTCGGGCGTCGCGTGCCCCGGCCAGGTCGACGGTGCCGAAGGCGTAGGGCGCCCGCTCGGGCTGCGCTTCGAGCTCGTCGCGCACGGTCTCGATCGCCGAGAGGAAGCGCTCGCGGTGCGCGACGATGGCGGGGAGGATCTGCTCGTAGAAGAGCGCGGCGCTCGCCGTGTCGAGGGAGACCAGCTGCTGATGCGTCTGCGCGAGGCGCGCGCCCACCTGCTCGGTGGACTGGAAGACCTGGAAGACGACGGTCGCCGAGCCGAAGCGCGAGGCCGGGAGCTCGCGCAGCACCGCCGCGACCGAGGCCTCCATCGCGTCCGGACCTTCCGCGCGACGCCGTGCGACCTCCGAGAGAAGCGTGTTGCCCGCGAACGCCGAGTTGCGGTTGCGTGCGGCGCTCCGGATGAGGCGCACCAGGCCCTCGGCGCGGTCGAGGTCGCCGGCGGCGAGGGACACGGCGGCGAGATCGAAGAGCCGCTCGACGGCGCGGCCACTCAGAGGCGGCGCCGACCCGGGCGTCGCGAGCCAACCGGAGAGCGCCTCCGGCGTCACGGCCGGCTGCACCTCGGCGAGCTTCGCCCAGGCGGCCTCCTTCACGAAGTCGCGGAGCCCGGGGCCCTGGACGTCGTCCCAGGGGCGCGCCTCGGCCGCGGAGGCTTCGGCCGAGCTGCAGGCGCTGGGGTCGTCGGCGCAGGGATCGGGAGACGTCGTGGGCGTTTGGCTTCCGCCACAGGCGAGAACCAGGAGAAGCGGTAGGCAGCGACTCATGACGGGCATCCTCTCCACGGCATGGCGGGCACGAAGAGCGTTTGCGCACGCCACCCCCGGCTGACGACGCCGGGCCCGGAGCGCCTCGGACCCTCGCCCTTCCTCCGCGCGCACCCTTTGGTCGCACGGGGGGGGGTGAGCGGGCCGAAGCGTCACGCCGCCGACGCTGCAGTAGATGCAACATGGTTGCAAGTGTCAGCGTGCCGCCGCGGTCCTCGCCGGGTCCTTGGAAGCGCTCCGGCGATCGCGTTTTGCGGGAAGCGTGGCCCCGTCGGAGCCGTTGGACCGGCGTGGCGTTTCGAGGTGTCTCGTCCGCTTGCGCCGAGCCCGGTCGTTTTTTAGGGGAGCCTGCGCGAGAGCGTCTATGGCTCGGGGCGCCGGCGAAACCGGACGGGCGGTGGCGCCCCGGGGGATCCCGCTCGACACCCACGGGGCGGGCCGAGGCGCGAGCGAGAGGATGCGGAGGTCGTGATGGACCGATGGCTACTGAGAGTGTCGATGTGTGCGGCCCTGCTGGCCGTGGGGTGCGATGACGAGACGGCGGAGGAGGGCGGCGAAGCGGCCGCGAGCCCGGACGTCGCGACGCACCTGAGCCTCCTGCGCACGGCGCATCTCGCCGACGTACATCACCACGGCCTCTACGTGGACTTCGGAACCGCCGCGCAGGCCAAGTACACGGTCGGCGACTGGGAGAGCGGCTGGGGCGGACGCGGCACCGACGGTGACGTCACCTACGCGAACGTCGGCCGCCGGGCCCGGATCTACTTCGACGCCGACGCGCCGGCGGCGTTGAACGTACGCCTCCAGCTCCGTCCGCGGGGCACGGGCGTGCTCACCCCCTACATCAACGGTCAGGCGCTCGAGGCGGCGCGCTTCTCGGGCGAGGGCTGGACCGAGGTGGACTTCACCCTGCCCGCCGAGCACGTGCGCCCGGGGGAGAACGCCCTCCAGATCATCTTCGGCGGCGTGACGTCCCTCGGCGGCGAGGACGTCTCCGTGCAGCTGGCCTCCATGCGCGTCTCGACCGAAGCCCTCGGCGGCGACGTGCGGGCGCCGGAGTGGGGGACGACCGTCGCCGGCGTCGCGCTCGGCGAGGAGCGACCCTCCCTCGCCTTCGCCACGCCGATCGCCTTTCGCTTCCACGCGGAGGTGCCGCGCGACGGTCGCCTGCGCTTCGGCGCGGGCCAGGAGGGCCAGGCCGGGGGCACCGGGCGCGTCGTCGTCACCCCCGAGGGCGGCGCGGCCACCACGGTCTGGGAGGGAAGCCTGAGCTCCGCCTGGAGCGACCAGGACGTGGACCTCGCGCGCTTCGCCGGGCAGGTCGTGCGGCTCACCCTCGAGGCCGAAGGCGGCAGCGGCCGCGCGGCCTTCAGCCAGCCGCGCCTCGTCACGCCGCCCCACGAGCCCGCCGAGCGCCAGCCGGCGAAGAACGTCGGCGTGCTGCTCGTCGACACGCTCCGCGCGAGCAAGGTCCGCCCCTACAACCCGGGGTCGCGCGTGCGCACGCCGCGCCTCGATGCCCTCGCCGAGGAGAGCGTCGTCTTCGAGCGCGCCCAGTCGACGGAGAACTGGACCAAGCCCTCGGTGGGCGCGATTTTGACCGGGCTTCATCCCCTGGACCACGGCGCGCGCACGCAGGCGGCGGTGCTCAGCCCGTCGGCGCTGATGCTGAGCGAGCAGTTCAAGCAGAACGGCTTCGCGACCGGCGGCTTCATCGCCAACGGCTACGTCTCCGACCGCTTCGGCTTCGACCAGGGCTGGGACCGCTACAAGAACTTCATCCGCGAGGCGGGCGCGTCGAGCGAGGCCCGCGACGTCTTCCAGGAGGCGGGCGACTGGGCCCTCGAGCATCGCGACGAGCGCTTCTTCCTCTACGTGCACACCATCGACCCGCACGTGCCCTACGACCCGGAGGAGGAGTTCGTGTCGATGTACGACGCGCGCACCGACTACGAGGGTCAGGTGCGGCCGCGCATGACCGGCGATCTCCTCGCCGGCGCCAAGAGCAACCCGCCCACCATCACCTTCTCACGCAGCGACGTGCGGCGGCTGCAGGCGCGCCACGACGGCGAGATCACCCAGCACGACCGGCACATGGGGACCTTCATCGATCGCTTGAAGGAGGCGGGCCTCTGGGAGGACACGGTCTTCGTCTTCGTCAGCGACCACGGCGAGGAGTTCAACGAGCACGGCTCCTGGGGCCACGGCCACAGCGTCTACCAGGAGCTGCTCCACGTGCCCTTCCTGATTCACGGGGCCGGCGCCGCGCGACGCGTGCCGGAGACGGTGAGCACCATGGACATCGCCCCGACGGTGCTCGAGCTCGCCGGCGTGCCGCCGATGCCGAGCATCGCCGGCCGCAGCCTGGTTCCGCTCATCGACGGCGGGCGGCTGCCGGGCCCCGCCGTCGCCATGAGCGAGTTCCTCGACGAGCGGCGGGTGATCGTCGCCGGGCGCTGGAAGTTCCTCGTCCGCGGCAACCTCACGGCCTCGATGTTCGACCTCCAGGAGGACCCGGAGGAGAAGAACCAGCTGGGCGTGAGCGCGCACCCCATCGCGACCCGCTACCTCCGGACGCTGCAGGGCCAGTTCCTCGGGGCGAGCGACCGCTCGCGCTGGCTCGACGCCGAGCAGGGTCGTGGTCAGCAGCTCGAGGCCGGTGACGTGCAGATGGACTCGGAGCTCCAGGAGCAGCTGCGCCAGCTCGGCTATCTCTGACCACGGCGAGCGCGTCGACGTCCCGCGGACCGGCCACCTGTCGTAGGGTCCGCGCGATGAAGAACGCCTCCCTTGCCCCGCCGCGCGTCCGTCGCCCCGTTCCCCTGGCGCTCGCGTCGCTGCTCCTCGCCCTTGGCTGCGGTGGCGACGAGGGCGCGCCTTCCGCCGACGCCTTCATGGACGGAAGCATGGACGGCGGAACGAGGGACGACGGCGCGATGCCCGATGCGGGCCCGGACGCGGGCGACGAGGACGCCGGCATGGATGGCGGCTCCCCGGGCAACTGCGGCAACCCCCGGCCGGACGTCTTCGCCGACGAGATCGTCTCGTTCATGCCCGGGCCGAACGCTGGCTTCGGTCAGGACGACCTTCCCTGCGTGGTGCTCGGGCCGCCCATCGGCGGCGGCGACGGGGGCGGGTCCCTCGACGTGCTCTCGCTCGGCGAGGCCGGCGAGATCGTGCTGGCGCTGCGGGACACGGACATCGTCGACGGGCCCGGGCCCGATCTGATCGTCTTCGAAAATCCCTTCACCGGGTTCTCCGAGACCGGCGCCGTCGCCGTCAGCATGGACGGCGAGACCTGGGACGAATGGCCCTGCGCCAATGACGAGCTCGCGGACTTCCCCGGCTGCGCCGGCGTGAGCCCCGTCTTCTCGAACCCCGACAACGGCATCGACCCGACCGATGCCGCGGCGGCCGGGGGCGACGCCTTCGATCTGGCGGAGCGCGGGCTCTCGCGCGCCCGCTTCGTGCGCATCCGTGACACGGGCTGGAACGTCTACGGCGGCAACTCCGGCGGCTTCGATCTCGACGCCATCGCCGCCGTGAACCGCGCGCCGCGCGCGGACTGAGCGCGTCGGCGTCGCGCTCGATCGCTCCGCTCAGGCGTCGCCGCTCGTGACGCGCAGTCCCTCCCCGTAGGCCCAGCGCCGCTGCATCGC
>CALCTH010000097.1 GCA_937893795.1 uncultured Myxococcales bacterium
CCGCGCGCGTGTCGGTGGTGCCCACGCCGGCCATGAGCTGCCCGCGCCCTGCGAGGGCGCCGCGCGCTGCGCCGAGCGCCGCGACGAGCTCCGCGACCGAGAGCGTCGGCGCCTCACCGGTGGTGCCGGCCACGAGGACCCCGGCGCAGCCACGGGCGATGGCGCGCGACGCCAGCCGCCCGAGCGCCGGCGCATCCAGGGACGCGTCGCCGGTCCGGAAGGGCGTCACCAGGGCCGGACACACGCCACCGCGTGCGAGGGCGGCGGCCCGCGCGTCGCTCGCCTGCTCCATGGAGGCTGGGTCTCGCAGAGCCCGGCGACCGGGTCAACGCGCGGCACGTCCGGCCGGGCGCCGGACGCCATGGTCGCCGCGAGCTCAGCGCGTCTTGGTCCGCATGGTCACGAGCTCTTCGGCGGCCGTCGGATGGATACCGACGGTCGCGTCGAAGATGGCCTTGGTCGCCCCGGCCTTCATGGCCACGGCCACGCCCTGAATGATCTCCCCCGCGTCGGGGCCGACCATGTGCACGCCGAAGATCTTGTCGGTGTTGCGACACACGATCATCTTCATCAGCGTCTTCTCGTGCCGGCCGGTCAGCGTGTGCTTCATCGGACGGAAAGTGGAGGTGTAGACGTCGACGGTCTCGCCGCGATGCCAGGCGTCCTCTTCCGAGAGCCCGACCGTCGCCATGTTCGGCGTGGAGAAGACCGCCGTCGGGATCGTGTCGTAGTCCACCGCCGTCGGCTGGCCGCCGAAGTGCGTCTTCGCGAAGGCCATGCCCTCGGCGATGGCCACCGGCGTGAGCTGGACGCGGTCGATGACGTCACCGAGCGCGTAGACGTTCGGAGCGGTCGTTCGGAAGTCGTCGTCCACCACGATGGCGCCGCGCGGCCCCGTCTCGATGCCGGCCGCCTCGAGGCCGAGGTCCTTCGTATTGGGCCGGCGGCCGACCGCGGCGAATTGCAGGTCCGCGGCGAGGCGCTCCCCGTTCGAGAGCTTGGCGACGACCTGGTCGCCCTCCTTCGTCAGCCCCTCGATGAGCGTCTCGAAGTGGATGTGAATGCCCTTCAGGCGCATTTGCTGCGCGAGGAACTCCGCGATCTCCTTGTCGAAGGCCTTGAGGAGCCGCGCGTCCTTGGAGACGAGGTGCGTCTCGACGCCGAGACCGTGGAAGATGCCGGCGAACTCGACGCCGATGTAGCCGCCGCCGGCGATGACCACCTTCTTCGGCAGCTCGTCGAGGTAGAAGGCGTCGTCGCTCAGAATACCGAGCTCCGCGCCGGGGATGGGCGGCGCGAAGGGGCGGCCTCCCGTCGAGACGAGCACCTTCTCCGCCGTCACCTGGCGGTCGCCGACCTGAATCGTGTGCGCGTCGACGAAGCGCGCTCGGGACGCGAAGGTCTCGACCCCGGCGCCATCGAGGAGCGACTGGTAGATGCCGTTCAGCCGCGCGATCTCCGCATCCTTGTTCGCGAGGAGCCGCGACCAGTCGAAGCTCGGCGTCCCGGGGAGGGACCACCCGAAGCCTCGCGCGTCCTCGAAGTCCTCCTGGTAGTGCGACCCGTAGACCAGGAGCTTCTTCGGAACGCAGCCCACGTTCACGCAGGTGCCGCCGAGGTGCTTCTCCTCGGCCAGGGCCACGCGGCCGCCGAGCTGGGAGCTGACCCGGGCCGCGCGCACGCCGCCGGAGCCGCCGCCGATCACGAAGAGGTCGTAGTCGTAGGACGCCATCGCGCGTGGACCTAGCGCGTCCACGGCGGACGTCACGCCGGCGCAATTATCTTTATCTAAATAGTAGTGTATCGCAGGTGGAAATCGCTGAGCAAATCTCGAAATCAGCACCAAACCACCCGGTTCGCGTTGCGATTTCCGACTTGAACCGTCAGCTTATTCGCATGCAGGCGGGCACAGCGAGGGACCTGGAGGGCTGGAACGCCCGGCTGGAGAACGAGAACGCGGAGACGCTCGTCGCCTGGGCGGCGGAGCGCTTCGGCGCGGGCCTCGTGATGTCCTCGAGCTTCGGCGCCACCTCGGCCGTCATGCTGCACCTCGTGACCCGCGTGGCCCCGGAGACCCCAGTGATCTTCGTCGACACCGGGTACCTCTTTTCGGAGACCTACCGCTTCGCCGCCGAGCTCGAGCGGCGGCTCGATCTGCGGCTCCACGTGGTCGCCCCGCGTACGACCACGGCCATGCAGGAGGCCCTCCACGGCGAGCGGTGGGAGCAGGGAGACGAGGGCGTCGCGGACTACCTCCGGACCAACAAGGTGGAGCCCATGCGGCGCGCGCTCGATGAGCTCGACGCGACGGCCTGGCTCGCGGGGCTGCGCTCGGAGCAGACCGCCCACCGGTCGGGGCTCCGTCGCGTGGACGTGCAGGACGAGCGCGTGAAGGTCCATCCCATCCTCCACTGGAGCGCCGAGGACGTGGAGGCCTACCTCGTTCGCCACGATCTGCCGGTGCATCCCCTGGTGGCGGAGGGTTACCGTTCCATCGGGGACGTTCACTCGACGCTCCCGACGACGCCGGACATGGACCCGCGCGACGGACGCATCCTCGGCCGGAGCCGGGAGTGCGGGCTTCACCTGCCCATGAGCCCGGCGACGGCCGAGAGCCTGAAGTCCAGCGGGCTCTGACCCGCTCCCGGGCTCCGAACGCCAGGGGACAAGGCTGACGTCTCGTCCCGCGATGGGACGATCGCATCGGCACAAACGTGCCCGCTCCGGTCACCGGTGCGCTTTGGTGGGCGTCGTGCGTCACGGGCGCGCCCTATTCTGCTCATTCGTTCAGTATGAGCAGACGATCGACCGGCGCCGCTGCCCTGCCCGCTCGGCCCCTCCCCGGGGACGCCGGCGTCCGGCTCCGTGAGGCCCGCAGCCTCCTCGAGGCCCGGCATCGGGACTCCGTCCCCCGACGCCCCGTAGGTCCGCCGCTGGCCTCCGGATGGCCCGCGATCGATACGCTGCTCGAAGGGGGCCTCGCCCCGGCGGCGAGCCGCGCCGTCGACGCCGCTCCGAGCGCCGGGGGCCTCGCGCTGGCCGGAGCCTGGGCCGAGGCCGCGTCCCGCGCGGGCGAGCCCGTGATGGTCGTCGATGCGTCGCAGGCGCACCCGCTGGCCTTCGCGGGGCGCTCCCGCCCCTGGGTCGTGACGCCTCGTCCGGAAGCGCTCTGGTCCACCCTCGACCTCGGTCTCCGGGGCGGCGCCTTCGGGCTGGTCCTCCTTCTGCTCCCGGCGCGCCCTCCGCCGGCGCCTCGGCCCGCCGGGGTGCGGCTTCGCGGGCTGCTCCGGGAGCACGGCGCGCGGCTGGTGGCGATCCAGGAGCAGCCCGGGACACGCGTCGGCAGTCCCCTTCCCTTCGCGCCGACGCACGCGCTGACGCTCCGGCTCCGTGCCATCCGCTGGCTGGACTCGCCGCTCGGGGCGGTGCCGACCGGGCGGGAGGTCGAGGTCGCCCACAGCGCTCCGAGCTCCCGGTCCGCACAGCCGCCCACCGCACCGCCGCCCACCGCACCGCCGCTCGCCGCACCGCCGCTCGCCACCCCGCCGCTCGCC
>CALCTH010000098.1 GCA_937893795.1 uncultured Myxococcales bacterium
TGATCTGCGAGCTGTTGCGCCGCTGGCCCTACATGTCCTCCCACAGGCGGAATTAGATGGAGCCCTCGACGCAGATGCTCCGACCCTTCGAGAGGATGTTGTTGAGCGCCTCGGCCCGCTTTCCCCACACGATGATCGTGTGCCACTGGGTGTCTTCCTGGCGCTCGCCGCCTCGGTTCACCCACGTCTCCGTGGTTGCCAGGCGGAGACGGAGCCGGGGCTGACCGCCCTGCGTGTACTGGAGCTCGGGGTCGACGCCGAGGTTTCCGATAGGGAGAACCTTGTTCAGTCCTTCGCGGGCCATGCGGCACCCTACTGCCCGCCTGTGACGCCATCAATCAGGGAGAGCGCAGCGCCGCGGTCTCGTGCACGTCGTAGTGGAACCAGGTGTAGCGCCAGGGCGCGGCGTCCAGGTGAATGTGGGACAAATGCCGGCGCTGGGGCGGCCCGACGATGCCGCGGAAGATGTCCGGCCGCTCGGAGAGGCGCGCGATGAGCGTGTGCAGGAAGATCGCGTGACGCGTATCGCGGCGGTGCCGCGGGCTCCAGTGGTCCTTCACGTTCACGCTGAAGGCCCGCCGAAAGAAGTCCGGCATGTCGTCCGGCGCCTCGCGGTCTCCGAGCGGACCGAAGGCGAAGCCGGTCAGATCGATCGCATTGCCGAGCGCGTGCTCGCTCACGCGGCGCCTTCGGCCACGCACGAGCCGGCAGTTGTAGGCGCCGTGGTGCACGATGCGGCGTGGCGCCCGCCCGTAGATGGGGATGGCCACCTCCTCGACCACCTCCTCGAAGCGGGCCACGCGCTCCACGAAGGCGTAGTGCACGCGGAGCGGGTTCCGAAAGCGTAGCGTCGTCCCGTGGTAGCGGACGATCTCCGGCCCCGGGCAGCGAAGCTGCGTCCGTTCCTCGAGGAAGCGCGGGATGCCGTCGAGCTTGTAGGCGACCGTCGGCCAGCCGAGCGACCGGAAGTAGGGATCGTCCCAAAACGACTGGGCGAGCGCGTGAGTGCCGGCGCCCAGCAGCACGAGCGCGAGAGCTAGCGCGGAGAACCGACGCACCCCCCCTGGTTAGAACGCTTCGCCCACTTCGCCAAACGCGCCGCTCAAAGCCGCGGCGCCTGCGCCGTACCTCAAAGCGTGACGTCCAGGTCGGAAGTGGGGGACGCGCGGCTGCGTAGGCAGCTCGCGCGGCTGGGGCTGGATGCGGATGGCCCGCCCGATGCCGCCGCCTGGCGGGCGTTTCTCGGTCGCGTCGAGCGTACGTACCGGGACCAGGCCGAGGACCTCGCCGAGGTCGAGCAGTCGCTCGAGGCGAGCTGCCGGGAGCTCCAGGAGCTCTATGCGACCCTCGACCAGAGCTCCGAGACGCGGCTCGCGCGGCAGCGCAACGAGCTCCGGGCGCTCATGCAGGCCATCTCCGACGGCGTGCTCGCCTTCGACCGCGACGGGAGCCCGCTCTTCGCCAACCATGCGGCGACCCGGCTTCAGGGACGCCCCGTCGAGGCCCTCTCCGCGACGGAGGCCCTCGCGCCCCTGACCCTCGATCGAAGCGCGGGGCCCACGCTCCTCGAGCAGGCCGAGAGCGGCACCGCCCTCGAGGACGTCGACGCCGCGCTGGCCCGTCCGGACGGCGAGAGCGTGCCCGTGGCCCTCAGCCTCACGCCCATCCACGCGGACGGCGAGCGCAGCGGCTTCGTGGTCATGCTGCGGGACCAGCGGGAGCGACTCCGGGAGCGGGAGCTGCTCGCCGAGGCCATCGAAGAGGCCCGAAAGGGTGCGGCGGCCAAGGGCGAGTTCCTCGCCAACATGAGCCACGAGATCCGCACGCCCATGAACGGCATCCTCGGCGTGGCGGACCTTCTTCTGGCGAGCTCCCTCGACGGCGATCAGCGCGAGCTGGCCACCACGCTGAAGAGCTCCGGCGAAGCGCTCCTCACGCTGGTCAACGACATCCTCGATTTCTCCAAGCTCGAGGCCGGCAAGGTCGAGCTCGAGAACATCGCCTTCGACCTGCGGCGCACCGTGGACGAGGTGATCGAGCTCGACGGAGGTCGCGCGGAGCGCAAGGGCCTCGAGCTCGCGGCCGTCGTCCACCGCGACGTGCCTCACAAGGTGCTCGGCGACCCGGCGCGGCTGCGGCAGGTGCTGCTCAACCTCGTGAGCAACGCCGTGAAGTTCACCGACGCTGGCAGCGTCGTCGTGCGCGTCGGTCCCACGGACGACGGGCGGCTTCGCCTCGGGGTGCAGGACACGGGCATCGGCATCCCCGAAGACCGGCGTCACCGGCTCTTCGCGAGCTTCGAGCAGGTGGACGCGTCCACGACGCGAAAATACGGCGGCACGGGTCTAGGCCTCGCCATCTGCCAGCGCCTCGTGGAGAGCATGGGCGGAGAGATCGAGGTGGACTCGACGGTCGGCGAAGGCTCCACCTTCCGCTTCGACATCGTCATGGGCGACGCCGAGGCCGAGAAGCAGCGCCCGCTGGCCGAGGACAAGATCCTCGTCGTCGACAGCAGCGGGGGGCAGGCGGCCGGCTGCATCGAGCTCCTCGCGAGCCTCGGCGCGCGGGCCGACGTGTGCGGCGAGCCCAAGGAGGCCGCGCGGCTCCTTTCGCGCAAGGACGATCCCTTCACCGGGTGCCTCTTCGTGCATCGCACGGACGGTGAGACGAAGGCCTTCGTCAAGACGCTCCGGGCCCGCGCCACCTTCGCGCAGCTTCGCCTCGGCCTCCTCGTTCCCGTGGCCGACCGCGGCCGCCTCGAGGGTCTGGTGGGGCGCGGCGCCGATGGAATCGTGGGCCGGCCACCCAAGGCCGGAGCGCTCGCAGGGGTGTTCGGCGAGGCGGCGCCGCGGCCTTCGATGCGACCCGTCGTGCGAGCGACGATCGCGCAGGACGTGCTGGTCGTCGAGGACAACAAGGTCAATCAGCTCGTCGCGCGTCGTCTCCTCGAGCGCCTCGGCTGCACCGTCACGGTGGCCAACGACGGCGTGGAAGGGGTCGAGGCAGCCCTCGGCAAGCGCTTCGATGCGGTCTTCATGGACTGCCAGATGCCGCGCATGGACGGCCTCGAGGCCACGCGGACGATTCGCCGGACCGAGGAAGACGAGGCGCGCGAGCCAATGCGCATCATCGCGCTGACGGCCAACGCGATGCCCGAGGACGTGGAGCGCTGTCACGCCGCAGGCATGGACGATTACCTCGCCAAGCCCGTGACCCTCGAGGCCTTCCGCGACAAGCTCGGCGCGCAGGCCGGACGCGACGCCGCGTAGCCTCGCGCTCTAGCTGAGCAGCATCTCGTAGACGCTCTCGCCGCTGGGACGCGGAGCCCTCGCGACGGCGCCTCGGAGCACCTGAATGGCGGCCTGGAAGAGCGGCGCCCCGGCCTTGTCGCGCACGGCGCGCACGTGCTTTTGGTACGTGTGCACGCTGATCCCCGCCTCGCGGACGATGTCGGCCCGCGTGAGGCCCCGGAGCGCGAGGCTGAGGATGCGGGTCTCCGCGCCGGTCAGGGTGTGCTCGTCGGCGAAGCGCGCGAGGCTCGCGGCGATGGCGTCGTCCATCGCCTGCCGGCCCCTCGCGCGCGCGCCCGCGGTCTGAAACCCGAACGCCTCGGGCGGCGCGGAATCACGGCTCATCTCCATCGGTCGTTTTCCTCGCGCGCGCTCCGCCCGTCGCGTTCTTGGTGCCCGTGTTCCGACTTGCCCAGCCTTGCCGCCCTCGCGGGAGGGTGACGTTCCTCCTGCGGGCCGACGCCTGGGACCCTCGATGACGTCCTTCGGTTCCCGTGAGCGGTGCGCGGCGCCCCCATCCGTCAAGCTCATTGGCGTTGGTCCCCCCCGATGCCGGCTGGCGCCCCACCCGAGCGCGCGGCCTCGCTTCCTCTCCGTGACCGGAGCCGCCGCTGACGGCCCAGCTCCGCGCGTCGCGATCGCCCCAGGGCGTATCGTGACGGTTGTGTGACGCAATGCCATCGGCGAAGTCACACCCCGCCCTCCCGGTCGACAGAGCACCTCGAGAACCCCGGAGGGCGTAGCGGCTACGCTTCGCTTCGGCGGGTCGCGCCCGCGCCCGGGCGGTACCGATTTTCGTTACGACCGGGCGTCGGCGTCGACGTTAGCGATTCGATGGCCAGCAAGGCGGCGAGCTCGACGATGCTTCCCCCGCGCGCGTCACACGTGGCAGCGTGGCAGCGTCAGCACGCGGGGTCGATCCTGCTCGTCGCGGTCCTCTTCACCGCTCTCTCTGGCGCGCTCGCGGCGCAGCTCGGCCTCGACACGAGCATGGTCGCGCTCTTGCCCCAGGACCGACCGTCCGTCCAGGATCTCGAGGCGGCCGAGGCCCGGGGCGGCGCACCCGCCACGCTCACCCTGGCCATCGAAAGCCCTTCGGGAGACCGCGCGGGCATGACCGCGCTCCGCGAGGAGCTGCTTCGCCGCTTCGCGACGCTTCCCGAGGCGCTGACGGCCCAGATCGACGCCGATGCGGGGGCGCTCCGTGGCTTCGTCCGCGAGCACAAGCACCTCTATCTCGACGTCGACACCCTCGAAGAGCTTCGGGGGGCCCTCGACGATCGGCTCGCCCGGGAGCGCGCGCGGCGAAACCCGTTCTACATCGATCTCGAGGACGACGACGACGCGTTGGAGCGCCTCGTCGCGGACCTCGAGGCGCGGGAGGCGACGGCCGAGGGGCGCTTTCCCGATGGCCTCTACCTACATCCGGACGGCGATCTCCTCGCGCTCTTTCTCCGCCTCGACGGGTCGGTGTCCAAGGACCACGCCGTGGCCCAGCTCGAGCGGCTGCTCCGGGACGTCGATCTCTCGGCCTTCGGGTCCGATCTCTCGGTGCATCTCGCCGGCGATGTCGTCATCGCCCTCGAGGAGCAGCGGGCGATCCTCACGGAGCTGAGCATCGCCATCGCGCTCACGCTGCTCGGCGTAGGCCTGGTCATCTTCCTCTTCTTCCGGCGCGTGCGCGCGCTTCCCCTGCTCGCCATCGGCGTCGCGCCGGGAACCCTCGCGAGCTTCGCCGTCGCAGAGCTCCACGTCGGGCAGCTCAACCTCACGACGGCCTTCCTCGGGAGCGTGCTGCTCGGCAACGGAATCAATCCCTGCATCATCTGGCTCGCGCGCTACTTCGAGGAGCGGCGGCGGCGCGGGGTCCAAGACGCGGTAGCTGCGACCCACGCTGCCGTCCTCATACCTACCCTCGTCGCCTCGGGGGCGGCGGCCGCCGCCTACGCCTCGCTCGTCATCACGGACTTTCGTGGCTTCAGCGACTTCGGGCTCGTCGGCGGCGTCGGCATGATGCTCTGCTGGGTGAGCGCCTTCCTGGTCCTGCCGGCGGCTGCCATCGTGTCCGAGCGCTTCTCCGCGCTTCGTTCGCCACCGGCGCGCGACCGCGGCTGGACCGCGGTCCTCGCGCGCCTCGTCGAGCGGGCCCCCGGCGCCGTCGTCGGCGCGAGCGCGGCATGCGCGGTCCTGGCGGCGCTCGCCATCGCTGGCGTCGCCGACGACCCCATGGAGTACGACTTCCGCCAGCTCCGCTCGGAGCGGGACGCAGAGTCGTCGACCGCCCGCCGCATCAACGCCCGGGTCAACGAGATGCTCGACAGCACCTCGCAGGGGCGCGGCATCGCGGTGCTGGCCTCGCGCCCCGCCGACCTGCCGGTGCTTCGCGCACAGCTGGATGCAGGCGACCCGGAGGACTTCGCCGGCTACCGGAGCCTCCACGATCTCCTCCCGAGCGACGTCGACGCGAAGCTCCCGCTTCTCGCGGACATCCGCCGCTCGATGCTCGACGCCGATGAGCACGTCGACGCCGAGACGCGCCGCCGCATCGCCGACAACCTCCCGCCGGAGCGCCCCGAGGTCCCGACCATCGACGACATTCCCCTCGCCGCGATCCCCCTCTTCGTCGAGAAGGACGGGACACGCGGGCTCATCGTCGTCGTCGACGAGGCCGAGTCTGGCTCGCTCTGGGACGGCCGCTACCTCGTCCGCTGGACCGAGGCGCTGCGCGCGCTGCGCCTGGCGGACGGGAGCACGCCGCCCCTGGTCGGCCAGGCGCCGGTGTTCGCCGACATGATCGAGGCGGTGTACGACGACATGCCCCGCGCCATCGGGGCGGCGCTCCTCGTCACCCTCCTGCTCGCGGTCTTCGGGTTCCGGACCCTCACGGCGCGGCTGGGCACGGTCGTCGCGCTGCTCCTCGGCGTGCTCTGGATGGCCGGCGCGATGGTGGTGGCCGGCATGCGCCTTCACTTCCTCAACTTCATCGCCTTCCCGATCACCTTCGGAAACGGCGTCGACTATCCCGCCAACGTCCTCGGGCGCTTCGAGCGCGAAGCCGCGGTGCGGTCGGCCGGCGTGGCGATGCTCACGGCCATTCGGAGCTCCGGTGCAGCCGTCACGCTCTGCTCCCTGACGACGGTCATCGGCTATGCCTCGCTCGAGGCGAGCGCAAACCTGGCCATTCGATCGTTCGGTCGCGCCATGGTCATCAGCGAGATCACCTGCGCGGCGGCGGCCCTGGTCGCGGTGCCGGCGATGGTACTCTGGATGGGGAGGAGGTGACCGTGGCCCGGCCTAGAGGACTCCCTCCCTTCGAACGGCTCCTCAAATCGCGGGAGGTCGAGGACCCGGTCAACGTCTGGCTTCACCGGCCCCTCGCCTACGCCTTCGTATGGGCGACCTTCCGGACCCGGCTGACGCCCAACGCGATCACCGGCCTGGCCATGCTCGTCGGCATCGCTGCGGGCGTGGCCATCCTGCGGGAGGCCTTCGTGCTGGGAGGCCTGCTGCTCTGGGCCTCCGCGATTCTCGACGGGGCCGACGGATTGATGGCGCGCGCCAAGAACATGAGCTCTCCCTTCGGCCGCGCGCTGGATGGGACGGCGGACGTCGTCGTCGCCGTGGCTACCGTGTTTCCGACGCTCTACCACGCGACCCGGGGCGCGCATGAGGTGCCCGTGTGGTGGGGCTTTCTCGCCATCGTGCTCACGGTGCCGCACCTGATGCTCTACGACTTCTACAAGGAGTCGTACCTCCGAGCGACGCGGATCGGGCGCGGCGGGGAAAGCACCGACCCCGAGGACATGCAGCGACTCGTGGCCGAGGCCAAGGCCCGCGGTCCCATTCACTACCTCGCCGTCCGCTACACGCTCGTGGGCATGATCGACGGGCAGAAAACGTTCGTCGAAGCCCTGGATCCGCTCGCGGCGTCGCCCATGCTGCGCAAGCTCGAGGCGACGCCGGAGAGCGCGGAGCTCCACCGGCGTTTCAATCGAGCCCCGATGAGGCTCTGGGCGGCCGTCTCGCTCGCGCCGCACTCCTACCTCATGGCCCTGTGCCTCATCTTCGGCCGGCCCGACATCTACGTCGTGGTCCGCCTCTTCGTCATGAACGCGATCTTCGTGCTCGCCGTGATCCTCCAGCGAAACGCGACCCGGCAAACGTGGACCGAGCAACGTGCGCTCGCTGACCGGCCCGGCGTCCACAACCTCTTGAAAGAAGGAAGGCCATGAACAAGCCCAGCATCCGACCGACCCAAGGCAAGCTCGGGATCCTCCTTCCCGGCATGGGCGCCGTCGGAACGACCTTCATCGCCGGCTGCCTCCTCGCCCGTCGCGGCCTCGCACGGCCCATCGGCTCGGCCACGCAGCTCGGGACGATTCGCCTCGGAAACCGTGCGGACGCGAACGTACCGTTGATCCGGGAGCTCGTTCCCCTGGCCGACATGGACGAGCTCGTCTTCGGAGGCTGGGACCTCTTCGGGCACGACGCGCTCGAGGCCGCGCGCGAGGCCGCCGTGCTCTCGCGGGAGCATCTCGATGCCGTGGCCGACGAGCTCGCGGCCATTCGCCCGATGGAGGCGGTCTTCTTCCCCGAGTTCGTGCGTCGCCTCCGTGGCGAGCACGTGAAGCGAGGCGGCTCGAAGATGGACCTCGCGGAGGCCGTCCGCGACGACATTCGTCGTTTCAAGCGCGACAACGAGCTCGACCGTGCCGTGGCCGTCTGGTGCGGCAGCACCGAGGTGCACCGGGAGCCCACTGCCGTGCATCAATCGCTTCGGGCCTTCGAGGAGGGTCTTCGCCGAAACGACCCGGCGATCAGTCCCTCGCAGGTCTACTGCTGGGCGTGTCTCCGGGAGGAGGTCGGCTACGCGAACGGCGCGCCGAACCTCACGGAGGAGCTCCCGGCGCTTCAGGAGCTCGCGCGCGAGACGCGAACCCCGCTTTCCGGGAAAGACTTCAAGACCGGTCAGACGCTGATGAAGACCATCATCGCCCCGGGATTGCGCGCCCGCCAGCTCGGCATCAACGGCTGGTTCAGCACGAACATCCTGGGTAACCGCGATGGCGAGGTGCTGGACGATCCCGAGAGCTTCAAGAGCAAAGAGGTCAGCAAGATGGGGGTACTCGATACCATCTTGCAGCCGGAGCTTCAGCCCGAGCTCTACGGAAACATGTATCACAAGGTGCGGATCAACTATTATCCGCCGCGCGGTGACGCCAAGGAAGGCTGGGACAACATCGACATCTTCGGGTGGCTTGGCTACCCGATGCAGGTGAAAGTCGACTTCCTGTGCCGGGACTCGATCCTGGCCGCGCCGCTGGTGCTCGACCTCGCGCTCTTCATGGATCTCGCCCATCGCGCCGGGCGCTTCGGTCTTCAGGAGTGGCTCTCGTTCTACTACAAGAGCCCGACCACGAGGCCCGAGCTCTACCCAGAGAACAACCTCTTCGTGCAGAAGACGAAGATGAAGAATACGCTCCGGGAGATGGTGGGCGAGTCTCCGATCACTCACACGAGGGACGAGGTTCGATCGTGAGCCGTGCCGTGAAGCGTGCCATCATTCCGGCGGCGGGCTTCGGCTCCCGGCTGGTGCAGGGACGGCCCTACCCGAAGCCCCTCGTGCCCCTCGGCGGCACGCCGCTCATCGTGCACGTCCTCCGCAGCCTGGGCGCCGCGGGCATCCGCGAGGCCGTCGTGATCACCGGGCATCTCGGAGACCGGCTCGAGGCGGCGCTTCGCTCCGCGCCGCTCGGCGTGGCGCTCCGCTTCGTTCGGAACGACGAGGTCCACAAGCCGAACGGTACGTCCGTACTGAAGGCGCGCGCGTTCGTCGAGGCGCCGACGCTCCTGACCATGAGCGACCACCTCGTGCCGCCGCGGCTTTACGCGCGGGTGATGCAGACGCCGCTCGCGCCCGAGGAGAGCCTGCTGGCCGTGGACCGACGCATCGCGGAGTGCTTCGACCTCGACGATGCCACGAAGGTGAAGCTCGGCGGGCCTCGCGTTCGCGCGATTGGCAAGGAGCTCTCGGACTACGACGCGCTGGACACGGGGGTGTTTTGCGTGACGCCGGCCTTCATGGAGGCGCTCGCGGCGTGTGAGGGACCGGAGGGCTGCTCCATCTCGCAGGGCGTGGAGACGCTCGCGGCGCGCAACGCGATGCGCACGGTGGACGTCTCCGGGCTTCCCTGGCTCGACGTGGACACGCCCGAAGCGCACGCCGAGGCGCTCCGGCGGCTCCCGGAGCTCACCTCGGAAAGCGCGCCGCGGCCTTCCGTACGCTGAGCCCCCGATGCGTATCCTCTTCAGCTACGAGAACGCGCTCCCGTCTCCCCAGGCGGACGCGGAGCAGCTCGTCAACACGGCGGCCGCCTTCGCGCGTCGGGGTCACGAGGTCGTGCTGACGAGCCCGGCGCTGGCCGGGACCGAGCCCGCGGCGCTCTTCGACTACTTCGGCATCGACGCCCCGCTCACCTGGCGTCCAACCCGTCCCCTCCCCGGCGGCTTCTACGCGCGGCACGTCGGGCACGTCGCGGCGGGCCTCGCCTTCCCCCGGGACACCTACGACCTCGTCTACACGCGCCACCTGATCCTGGCGGCGCTCCTGCTCGCCCGGGGCCATCGGGTGACCTTCGACCACTACCGGCTCTGGGGGGACCAGCTGCCACCGGCGCAGCTCCTCGCGCGCCGCGTCCTACGCGACCCGCATTGCCTGGGCGCGACGCTTCATTCGGGTCTGGCGCTCGAAGGCTACCGGCGGCTCGGCATCCCCGCGGAGAAGCTGGCGGTGCTGCACAACGGCTGGGAGCCCGCGCGGCTGCTTCCGCGGCTGGGCGTGAGTGAAGCGCGTGCGCGCCTCGGGTTGCCGGCCGGAACACCGCTCGTGGTGTACGCCGGCCGCATCAACGAGCGGAAGGGCCTCGACGTGGTCTTGGCCATGGCGGATGCGCTGGCGCGTCGCGGGGCTCGCTTCCTCCTCATCGGCGGGACGGGTGAGGGCGCGATGGAGGAGCGCGCGGCGTCGCGGGAGAACGTCGACGTGCTTCCCTGGATGTCCTTCACGGAGCTCACGCCTTACCTCTACGCGGCAGACGTGCTGATGATCCCGCCGAGCCGCGCGCCGCTCGAGATCGGCAGCACCGTGCTTCCGCTCAAGCTCTTCCTCTACCTCGGCGCGGGCCGAGCGATCTTCGCGCCGCGGAGCCCGGACACCGCCGAGCTGCTCGACGACCGGAACGCCTGCCTCGTGGCGCCGGCGGACGCGGACGACGTCACCGAGGTGAGCCGGGCCCTCATGCATCTGCTCGACGACGATGC